>NZ_CANMXD010000005.1:0-313815 GCF_947501725.1 uncultured Planococcus sp.
ATCTTCGCTTGGATTTTGATGGCTTTGTTGTAATTCGCTTCCGGTTCCATCACTTCCGCCTGTTCGTCGAACAAGCCGAGCATGGAAACCGCTGTGCGAAGAGCCGCCATCGGGTGGACGTTCTTGATGTCGTATGTCTTGAAATGATCCAGTACAGCTTGTGGAACGGCCATGTTGTCCGCCAATTGCTGTTTCAGTTCCGCCAGTTCGTCTGCTTTCGGCAAGCGCTGGTGCCAAAGCAGGTAGATCACTTCTTCAAAGCTTGCGTTAACGGCCAAGTCATCGATATCGTAGCCGACGTATGTAAGTGTGTCATCAATGATCGAGCTGATGGCGGATTGGGTCGCTACTACACCTTCTAAACCTTTAGTTGTTGTCATAAGAAAAATCTCTCCTCAGTAATTTTTTTAAGTTTGGGCTGACCCGATTATGGCGATGCTCTGATTTGCAGGAATAATCAGTTAAGCGTTTTCATTTGAATAATTTCGACATGTTCTACTGGGTCAATACCGCTACTCGGGGTAACTGTGACTATTCTGTGTTATTTATTTACTTTAACTTATCTGCCTGATAAAACAGTTTTAAATGGCTGTGATTGCTTATATATTGTCTAAAGCAGAATAATGGATGTTTGAAAGAGAGTATTTTTACGTTCGAGATGAATTCATAACACAGAAAAACCAGTAAAACAATGGAATTTATTTTTTCTGTAATATTTCGTTATTTCTCAAAATTTTTTTTAGACAATCAAACCTTACAGCCGCAAGGCTTGATAAGCAGGAAAATAAGAGTTTGAAATTACAAATTTAAAAAACGCTCTTGTGTTATTTTGGAATAACATATATTCTCTGTAGAATCGCTTCTCAGCTGATGAAGCAGATAAAAATGGTTTAAAGGAGGACTTTTGATGAGTAAAACAAAAAACAGATGGCTGATTGCTTTGGCAGCCATAGCGATTCAACTTTCGATCGGGGCGGCTTATGCATATAGCGTCTATACAACACCGATCAGCGACGAAATGGGATGGGCACCTAAAGAAATTACATACGCCTTTACGATCATGATGGCACTCGGTGGTATTTCGGCAGCCTTCTTCGGAGGATTTGTGGAAAAGAATGGCCCTCGAAAGTCAGCAATTGTAGCAGCATTACTATTCGGTTTCGGACAAGCCGGCGCAGGATTTGCCGTTCAAATCGATTCGTTGGTATTATTCCTGCTTACATATGGCTTGTTAAGCGGTCTTGGCTTAGGTGTAGGCTATATCGCACCTATCTCTACCCTTGTTAAATGGTTCCCGGACCGCAGAGGATTGGCTACTGGGATGGCAGTAATGGGCTTTGGTGCCGGTGCATTGATCACCGCTCCGGTTGCTGCAAACTTAATGGGATCATTTGGAGTCAGCACTACGTTCTATATCCTAGGAATCAGTTATTTCATACTGATCGTATTGGGTGCATCCTATATTGCCCCACCGCCGAAAGACTGGATGCCAGCTGGTATGCAGCAGGCTATCGATTCCGGTAAAAAAGTAATGAAAAAAGATTTAGCGCAGTTGTCGGCTAGAGAAGCCGTGAAAACACGCCGTTTCTGGATGCTTTGGTCAATGATGCTGATTAATGTCAGTGCCGGCATCATGATCATTTCAGTTGCTTCACCAATGTCGCAGGAGATGATGGGACTTTCAGCAGCTGGTGCTGCTACGTTAGTAGGCATCATGGGAATTTTCAATGGTGGAGGCAGACTAGGATGGGCTGCACTTTCCGATTACATCGGACGCCCAACAATCTTCACGATTTTCTTTGTACTGGAAATCGCAGCTTTCACTATGCTTCCGAACATCACCAATGTACTAATCTTCCAAGCATTGATTTTAATTATTGTCAGCTGTTATGGTGGTGGTTTCTCCAATCTGCCAGCGTATATCGGCGATTTATTTGGAACCAAGCAATTGGGCGCAATTCACGGCTACTTATTGACGACATGGTCACTGGGTGGCATCATCGGACCGGCAATCGTCTCGCAGATCAGAGAGCGGACAGACAGCTATGTGCCAGTGTTCTATGTCTTTATTGTTTTGGCATCTATCGCATTCCTGATTTCTCTGTTGATCCGTTGGGACATTAAGCGGGTTGAGGGGCTGCAGGATCCGAAAAAGGAGAATGTCTCTCCAAAAGGACTTAACTTACAAGAAGGAAATAACTAATAAAATTGATTCTAAAGAATCAATTTTAACTTAAAGAAAAATGAATAATTAGTAGCGTGTTAAAATAAAATTAATTTCACTCAATTACTACAGATGAAACAAAAAAGTCGCATCCAAAAACCTTAATGGGTTTCGGATGCGACTTTTTTATAGTGAAATTTCCAAGGAAACTGAATTCCAGCAGTAGTTATAGAGAGTGGAAGACGAGTCCAGAGTAAAGGAATCAGATGGTGGAGAATTCTCATTTTTTTTTGACTAATAATCCTAGTTCAATCACTCAATTTTCCAACACCCAGATAATCATTTTTTCATTACGAAAATCAAATGTCTGCCACTCTCTCTGTCCTGCCGGTAGGAGAAGCCTTTCGGGCTTGAAAATGTGCAGGTCGGATCAATTGAGATCTGTTCAGTTGGAACACCGGCAAGCTCACATTGCTTTTTTACCGTAGCCTGGTTGTCGATATGGTATTTGTTTGTGGCATTATTAAATTCTATAAATTCGCTGGCATAGCCAAGCAGATCGAACTTCAAGTAGACATCCTGATCGACTTCAAACTGTTGCTGGCTGATGGCTGCTCCAATCTGGATTTCTATATCGGAAGGCTTGCAGTTTTCAACATGGATCAACTGCTGAAGCAACTTAAGCGTAATTTCTTTGACCGTGCCTTGCCAGCCCGAATGGACAACGCCGACCATTCCGGTTTTCCTGTCACGGATGATGACAGGTACACAATCAGCTGCAAAGCTGCACAACACAAGTCCGCTCTCGTAGGTATATAAGGCATCCGTAGCGGGAAAAGCATCCTCCGCATCATATGCACCACGGCCTTTGTCCTTGCTCGACACACGCTGGAAATTGGCGCTGTGGGTCTGTTGCGTACAAATAAAATCGGCGAGCGAAACATCCAGGAGTTCCGCTAACTTCTTTCGGTTCGCCAAGATCGTTTGTGGATTTTCACAGGCATGTAAGGCCATATTGTTGTGTTCAGGTTCCGCGATATCTTTTTCCGTCATTCCGGATAGGAATTGTTCATCATTTACATATATTTTTGCTTTCATTTTCATCACCTTTCCTAAATATAGAACAATAAAAATTGGATGTACAGGGAAGAGGGAGACCGGATTGGAGTTTGGATACAAAAAATAGCCCTGCCGCTGCCAGCAGGCAACGAAGGACTATCTTTCAGGTATTCTTATACCAATGATGCCGGCTTAGCGAGAGCTTCATCGACAGAAACAAAGTCAAACCCAAGGTCTTTGGCGACAGCTTCATACGTAACACTGCCGTTTGCTGTGTTGACACCCAGTTTCAACGCTGGGTTTTCTGCGACTGCTTGTTGAACGCCTTTATTGGCCATCTGAAGTGCATAACCGACTGTGACATTCGTCAAGGCAATCGTTGATGTGCGTGGAACAGCGCCAGGCATATTCGCAACGGCGTAATGAACCACTTCATGTTTTACATAAGTTGGATCATCGTGTGTGCTGATGCGGTCTGTCGTTTCAAAAATTCCGCCTTGGTCGATGGCGATGTCTACAATAACAGAACCCGGGTTCATGGATTGGACCATTTCTTCAGATACCAATTTAGGTGCTTTAGATCCTGGAATCAATACAGCGCCGATAACCAGATCGGATTCTTTGACTGCTTCTGCGATATTGAATGGATTGGAAATCAATGTAGTTACATCAGTTCCAAAAATATCATCCAATTGGCGAAGGCGTTCCGGGCTCAAATCGATGACAGTCACTTGCGCGCCAAGGCCGATCGCCATTTTCGCTGCATTTGTTCCTGCAACACCGCCGCCGATGATTGTCACTTTGCCGCGTTGTACACCCGGTACTCCAGATAATAGGATTCCTTTGCCGCCATAAACTTTTTCAAGGAATTGAGCGCCGACTTGAGCAGCCATTCTTCCAGCTACTTCACTCATTGGCGTCAATAGTGGAAGCGTACGGTTTACTGATACCGTTTCATAGGCAACTGCAGTTACTTTGCTGTCAACCAAAGCTTGTGTTAACGCAGGTTCCGCTGCAAGATGCAGGTAAGTGAATAACAAAAGGTCTTCACGGAAATACTTGTATTCAGAAGCAACGGGCTCTTTAACCTTCATGACCATTTCTGCAGACCAGGCTTCCTGAGCTGTTTCAACCATCTTCGCACCAGTCGCTGTGTAATCAGCGTCTGTAAAGCTGCTTCCAAGACCTGCACCTGCTTCGATGATGACTTGATGTCCGGCTCTTACAAAAGCGTCGACACCAGCTGGAGTGATGGCCACTCGGTTTTCGTTGTTTTTGATTTCTTTTGGAATTCCAATAATCATTTTTCTTCCCCCTATAAAACGAATAGTGTAGATATCCATAAGTATAGCGGGAAGCCTATGATTCTTCATTGTATGAAACAAAGAAAGAAAGCGGTTTCTTTTGTGAAATTTCACAAAAAACTATTTGTTGCCCAGTTTTCGGGCTTTCAAATCCAAGTATATGCCCATTTTTTCATGGACATTGGTCATGCGGATTCCGCCTATTTCCGAAATTCGTTTAATCCGGTAATGAAGCGTATTGGTATGGACAAACAGTTTTTTTGCAGCATCGTTCATATTGCTGTCCTGCTGGATAAAAACTTCCAGTGTTTTCAACAGATTGGACTTGTGCTGGTTATCATAGGCTTCAAGTTTCGCAATGGCTGGATGTTCATAGCGTTCGGCACGCAGATCTTTTTGCAGTTTTTCCATATACCTGAAAATCCCGAGCTGGCGAAAATGGAACACATCCTCCAGTTCCTCCGGAAAAAAATCTTTCATCTTCAACACTTTTTGCGCTTCCTGATAACTCGTCTCTACTTTGACGAAATCGCTGTAACTTGTTCCGGCACTTCCTTTGACGCCAGAGATTGAAAAACGATTGGCCATTTCAGAAATAAAGAATGCAATAAAGTCTTCAAAGGCTTTGTCATCGGATTGTGACGGATGGGGAGAAGCGATGAGGATCAACTCCTCCTCCATGACCACCAAAAAATGATTGGTGATCTTTTGGCTAGTTGTAATTAAATAGGAAATCTGCTCTTCCATTTTTCGTGTAATACTTTGATCGAAACGGAAGGCGAGTACGGTGAACCGATCTGGTTTTTTCAGATTCAACTCATCGAATTTATCATGGATTTCTTCTAAGGTTTTATATTGGCCGGTCAAAAGCTTCCAGAGGAAATCCTGGTAATTTTCTTCTTTCCGCTTGCGGTTCTGATGCAGCTTGGACATTAAGGGGGTAGCAGCGGCAGCGGCATCCTTCAACAAATCCAATTGTGCATCAGTCAATTTCTTGCCGCCTTCAACTACCCAGATATACCCTAGAATTTCATTGTTTTTCCGGATGGCAATCGCGACGCGGTCACGAAGTCCGATGTCTTCAATGTGAGGGATGCGCAAAGCCGAATCCGATTTCATCAATTTGGGGATGACACCTTCTTTCCAAAGGCGATTGATGACTCTTTCGGGCACACGCTGTGAGATGATGGTGCCGATGCGGGCAGAATCGGTATCATCCTCATGGGAGCTATACGCATGCAGCCGATGGTTTGTATCTTCGATCGTAGCTGGGCACAGCAAATTTTCCTGGATGCTGTCGACCAATTCCTTCAGGTCAAAGAATGATTTCTTAAATGGATTTTCATATGGCATTTCGTACATGGAGCAGCTCCTTTGACGGTCTTTTCAACTCACAACCGTATTCATTGATCTCTATACTTCAGTATAACGAAAAACAACATCTTACTCTAGCAGAGTTGGGGAAGCTGAGTGTATTTGTACAGAAAATAACAATTGGTGCTGATGCTTTATATCTTTTTTGGCAGGGTATAGGATAAAAAGAGATGGTTTTTAGAAATGGGGAATACTGGTTGGGCGCAGCTGGCGATAATTTAGTCGGGGTAAGGGTTTTATGGAAGAACTTGAGGGGGTGTATATCATGCCATTGGAAATTGTACGAGAGGATATCACCAATGTGGAGGCGGATGCGATTGTCAATGCCGCAAACTCGGAACTGCAGATGGGCGGTGGGGTCTGCGGCGCCATTTTTCGTGCAGCTGGCGCGGAACAATTGCAGAAAGCCTGTGATGAAATAGGGCATTGCCCTGTAGGAGCCGCGGTTTTTACCGATAGTTTCCAGCTGCCCTCGAAATATATTATCCATACAGTCGGACCGATTTGGCAGGGTGGCTATGAGGGAGAAGAAGAATTATTGCGTTCCTGCTACCGTAATTCATTGGAGTTGGCGAGGTCACTTGATTGCGCATCGATCGCGTTTCCACTGATTTCTTCAGGAATTTATGGCTATCCGAAAGAACAAGCCAAACAAGTTGCTGTTTCAGAAATAGAGAAATTTATACAAGAGCATGAAATGACGGTTTACTTGGTGTTGTTCAATTAATGAACGGATAATTCACATCGAAAAACGGAAAAGATGAAAACAAGCCGCAGCTCCTTTAAGGAGCCGCGGCTTGTTTGGAGAGTTTAGAGCTACATTATTTCTCTACAGAAGTGAGAATTTCTGTGTCAACCAACGGAATGGCATACTTGACATCAGCCGCGGTTCCTAACGGGTAAGGGTTAAGGCGGAAATGATCAATGGCATTTCCAATGGCTTGTGCATGTTCGTGCAGCTGTAAATCAGCAAAAGAAATATAATCGATGGACAGCAGGGAGTCGGAAACCTCAATTAGGCGGACAGCCTGTTCATCCAGCACTGCCGCAAGCTGAAGGAAGGTCCAGTTTTCACGTGCGGCTATGGAATTGAAGTGGTTATGGCCGTTGACGTATAGACCGGTACCTTGTTTTTGGGATAGGATGTCCCACATCGGAATATCGGGATGGATGCAGCGCTTATCTTTGGTGGAGTTTTTGGTGGTGCCGTGGATTGGATGGTGCCCGAATACGATCAGAGGCCGTTTGTCGGTTTCTTTAACCACCGCCGACAGCCAGTCCTGCTGGAGCGGATCCATGGTTCCGCCCCAATCGGCGTAATTTTGTTCCTGTGCAGTATCCAAAAATGCCAGAACAACTGAAGCGGTTGAAACTTGATGGAAACGATGCTGGCGCGTAATGGCCAGTACTTCTTTCCGGGTCATCCCGTAGACATCATGGTTACCAAGAACATGCTTGAATGGCTTGCCGTGTTTCTCGATGATGGAATAGACATCTGCCAGTTCGTCCTTTGTGCCGAAATTAGTCAAATCACCGATCGATACATAAAGGTCTGCTGGAATTGAAAAGAATTCTCTCAGGAAAACCTCGTAAAATCTTTTCCGGTCCCTTTCGATAAAGGAATAGGACTCTTTCAAAGCCGGATAATGCAAGTCACCGATAACCGCAATTTTCATCTGCTGTTCCGCCCCTTTCAATCTTATCTAAATCCAGTATCTCAAAAGATTGTTGAGCTGCTTTTAAGCGGATGTTAAGAATTGTGTTCACCGGACAATAAAAGCATTATTTTGCTTTCAAGATGCCGCTTTCTACAAGATTGTTTAAGGCACCGATATTTTTGAACCGGAAATAACCGCTCAACCTGTTCAAGTCTTTTTGCGTCCAAGCTGTGAAGTCTGTACTCAGCTCATAATCCTGCTCAAGTTTCAGCACCAAGGTTTTGGCAAATTCAATCTGTTTTTGTGTCAGTCGCTTTTCCTCCGCTTTAGCTTTATTGGCGGAAAGTTGTTTGGTGACTTCGGAAGGGGAATTGATGGTTTTTTGGATAGCTTCGGTATAGAATCCTTTTTTTATCCAGGATAGATCTTCCCGTGTCAGGCTGAACCATTCGCCTTCAAGGCGCTTGTCTGAAAAATGCTGGTGAAAGGCGCTTTCCGTTTGATGATGATCTGCAGTTTTAATAAGGAAAATCAATTTGTTTTCAAAAGGGAGTTTGACATTGAAGACATTCATTCGTCTGTCGATTTGCTTGGTTTTGCCTATTTTAAACGAGCCGGTCATGTACTCCTGTACGAAATACACATAGCCGGGAGCTTTCCCTGGCTGTGCAGGAAGTTGGATGATCCGATCAAGTTCCTGTTGATTGGATTCAAAAAGATAAATTTTGTTAGAGTCTATTTTAGGGGATGAGGCTTGCGGGATAGGATTTTCTGGTTGTTTTGCAAACTTACTGAAAAAACTTTTGAACATGAGTGATGCCTCCTAAAGGCCGATTGAAGAATCTGGGCTTTCCATTTATTATAATATAAGTAAGCTGGTTTTAGAGGATGTAAATGTGAAAAATGTAAATTACTTTACTATCCAGGATATGTTTGGAAGACGAGTCTGAAAAGTCTCTTGAATGCATAGTGGAATTACATAGAAAATCTTTGCCTCTTTAAAGTTGTGGCAAGGTGGCTGTGTCTTAAAAAAACACAGCGGGAATTAGGCGTACATCAAAAGTTTAAAGAGAATTTTCAGCTGCGAAGTGGTAGGGAAGCAGAATGGAGTCAACTTTCAATTCGAAACCGATTTCAAAAGTAAAGATATATCAGCAGATCTTTTATTGCTATTCAATTTGCTTTAGACAATCGTATCGTAGTGGAGGGATCCAGTAGAGCTAACTCTTTTTAAAATTATATGGCTTAACTCTATGCGCCTACACATATAACCGTTCTTTTATTGCGTTCTTGAAAGCTTGACACAACTGGGTTTTTCTTTTTTTTTGAAAAAAACAATGAAGAGGGGAGGGGACTTTAGTGAAGAACCAACCGAAAATAGAAATACCAGGTTCAGTTCTTGAGGCATTTCTGAATGCTGTCTCTGTACTGGTCTTTTTAATGATGTTCGTCTATCTGCTATTTCACTATAATGCGTTGCCTGACCAAGTACCGAGCCACTATAACGCTGCAGGTGAACCCGACGGCTGGGGCAGGAAAACGGAGCTATTTCTTCTGCCGATAATCGCAGCAGCATTATGGAGCGGTATGACAGTTCTTGAAAAGTATCCGCATAGTTATAACTACCTAAACCTGACAGAAGAGAATATAGAGGCACAATACAGTAATGGCCGGTTAATGATCAATGTACTGAAAAACGAAATCAGTATCCTTTTCAGTTTCATCACTGTCCAGTCGGTTCGAGTGGCTACGGGTGCTGCAGATGGTCTGGGGAGCTTCTTTATGCCCGTCTTCTTGACAGTAATACTAGTCACAGGTATTTATTTCATCGGACGCATGCTGCGAAATTAGTTTTTCCACATCCAAAGCATACTATACACAGTTGCGCACAGATAAAGTAGGTTATCCACAGTGTCTGAAAGTTGTTAATATTTTGGTAATACAGTCGTATCAACAAAATAAAAGGTGAAAAACCATCCTAACACAGTCGTATTAAAAAGATTGAAAATTATTATTATTCTGATAATATAAAGCTATGCCAAAACTTATCGATTCAAACGAAAGAAAACAGTTAATTGCCGAAGCCACTTGGAAAATCATGCTTGAACATGGGATGGAAGCGGCATCCTCACGGAATATAGCAAAGGAGGCCGGTTTGTCATTGGGTGCATTGCGTTATTATTTTTCATCTCAGGAAGAATTGATGCTTTATGCAGAAGCATTGATTTTTGAACGGCTGACTGATAAAACAAGTGAAATATTCCAGCAAGAACAGACTCCGCTGGAGAAAATCATTGCTGTGTTGATGGTGTTTCTGCCTGCTGCTGATGAGCTGGAGGTTGAAGCCAAGGTCAGGCTGATCTTTAAGCTTCAGGGAGGACATAGCAGGAAGGGATACCGCGAAGGTCAGGATGTAGCCATGCAGGCGATCAAAAACGTTATGTCTAATTTAATCTTACTGAATTTGTTGAAGAAAGAGCTGGACGTTCCGCTTGAAACAAATAGATTGATCAACCTGCTGGACGGGATGGTGTTGGATGCATTGGTCAGGCCCGAGTATTCGGGCAGGGAACAGCAACGGAAAATGATCGTTTATCATTTGCAGGGGATCTGCAAGGAACCGGTCGGCTGATAAAATATGTCAGCGGCGAAGACACCTCTCCTGTCTTCGCCGCTGGCATTTTGTTTTGCATACTTATAAATGATTACTCTTGTGAAAACTGATTATTCAGAAAAAACTAACATTTTTGGCTAGGAATATGCTACCATTTAAATAAAGTCTTAGGGTTTTCCAGCTTGCTATTCTTCCTTCCTATAGAAAGAGGTGAGAACCGATGTGGCAACAGAACATCAGGATAAGCTGAACAGAAGCAGTCATCCAACACCTAACTTCATAGAGCATACGGCATACGAACTTCATCATGTAAGTACAAACCTCATCATTTACCCTGTTATTTTTTGTGACTAATATCAGAAGAGAGGGATTCATATGGCTGAAGGTAAAAATCGTGCACGGATCCAACGTTTCGGAAGTCATTTAAGCGGGATGATCATGCCGAACATCGGCGCGTTCATCGCATGGGGACTTATCACGGCATTATTCATTCCAGATGGATGGCTGCCTTACGAGCCGCTGGCGGCATTGGTCGGTCCGATGATCACGTATCTCCTTCCATTATTGATCGGCTTTACCGGTGGACGGCTCGTCTATGACTTCAGGGGCGGCGTACTGGGTGCGACTGCTACGATGGGCGTTATTGTTGGTGCTGATATTCCCATGTTCCTCGGCGCCATGATCATGGGGCCGTTGGCAGGTTATCTAATGAAGAAAGTGGACCAGCTTTTCCTGGACAAAATACGTGCCGGATTTGAAATGCTCTATAATAATTTCTCAGCTGGCATCTTGGGTGCAATTCTGGCAGGCATCGCGGTACTCGGAGTTGGACCGATTGTTAACTCCCTGACCAATAGCCTGGCAGCAGGAGTTGAGGTCATCGTCAATAACGGGCTTTTGCCTTTGGCGAGCATCATCATTGAGCCTGCCAAGATCCTGTTCCTGAATAATGCGATCAACCACGGGCTGTTGAGTCCGCTTGGAGTTGAACAAGCGGCATCGAATGGCAAGTCGATTTTGTTCCTACTGGAGACCAATCCGGGACCCGGACTCGGGATTTTGCTGGCTTTCAGTATTTTCGGAAAAGGGATATCCAAAAGCTCAGCACCTGGCGCAGCCATTATCCAGTTTCTCGGTGGTATCCATGAAATCTATTTCCCTTACGTTCTAATGAAGCCACTATTGCTGTTGGCTGTCATCGGCGGTGGGATGAGCGGTGTTTTCACCTTTGTCTTGCTGGATGCAGGATTAGTGGCCACACCATCACCGGGCAGTATTTTTGCCCTTCTCGCTTTGACGCCGCAAGGAAACTACGTCGGCGTGGTACTCGGTGTAATTGTTGCCGCAGCCGTCTCGTTCACTATCGCGTCGCTTGTCCTGAAAACCACCAAGGATGTGGAAGAGGACCTGACAGCTGCAACCGGTAAAATGGAGGAAATGAAAGGCAAAAAGAGCACAGCGGCTGGATACTTGGCGCCTCAGGCAGCCCAAGGACCGACAGCCACTTCTGATGGAGATATCCTTCAGGAAGGCGCTGTAGTGACTTCCGACCCTCATATGAAAGAAGCGGATCAGGTGCGTCGTGTCGTCTTCGCCTGTGATGCGGGTATGGGGTCCAGTGCCATGGGCGCTTCCTTGCTGAAAAATAAGTTCAAGAAAGAAAACATTGATATACCGGTCACCAACACCGCCATCAGCCAGTTGCCGGACGATGCAGATATCGTTGTCACCCACAAAGATCTGACGCCGCGTGCAAAAGAAAAATTGCCGCAGGCGGAACATATTTCAGTGGAGAATTTCATGAATAGTCCGGAATACGACAAGCTGGCACAGCGTTTAAAAAAATAAGCACTGATAGGAAATCATAAAAAACAAATCGGGAGTGATGATGATGGCCAAAGCAGTATTGAAAAGGGAAAATATTAAATTGAATGTCCCCATATCTACGATGGAGGAAGGAATTCGGTATACCGGAGGAATCTTGGTTGATAACGGCTATGTGGATGCAGCATATGTCGACAAAATGCTTGAACGGGAAGGCATGGCTTCCACTTTCATGGGGAATAGCCTGGCAATTCCCCATGGCACAGAAGATGCCAAAGCCAACGTCCTGGAAACCGGCATTTCGGTAGTCACTGTACAGGAAGGAGTCGATTTTGGCAGCGGCAATATCGCAAAAATCCTGATCGGCATTGCCGGAAAGAACAATGAGCATCTGGAGATTCTCTCCAATATAGCGATTGTCTGTTCAGAGGAGGAAAATATCGACAAGATCCTCAATGCAACTTCGGAAGATGAAATCATGGATTTGTTCAGTGAGGTGAGCTGAATGCAAGCGGTTCATTTCGGGGCTGGCAATATTGGCAGGGGATTTATCGGAGCATTATTATATGAATCGGGCTATGAAACGATTTTTCTCGATGTCAACGGAGCGGTCATCGATGAGCTTAATACAAAACGCCAATACGATGTGAATTTACTGGGAAAGGAACAATCCGTCCAAACGGTCAAAAATGTCCGGGGCATCAATAGCCAGACGATGCTCGATCAAGCAGCGGAAGCCATCAGCAAGTCAGATCTGGTAACGGCTGCCGTGGGACCGAACGTGCTGTCAGCCATTTCCGGGTTGATTGCCGAGGGATTGAAGATTCGGTTACAGACCGATCCGGAACCATTGAATATTATAGCCTGTGAAAATATGATCAACGGAAGCTCTGCCTTAAAAGAACATGTCTATAAGCATTTAAGTGAATCGGAAAAAAAGCAGGCGGATAAACTATTCGGCTTCCCGAACGCTGCGGTCGACAGGATTGTGCCTGACCAGTCCAATGAAAACGTGCTGGATGTTTCGGTTGAACCTTATTTTGAATGGGTGGTGGAGCGGCCAGCTGTCAAAGGCAGCGTCCCTGATATTAAAGGCATCACCTATGTAGACCAATTGACCCCTTATATAGAAAGAAAATTGTTCACCGTCAATACCGGTCATGCAGTTCCTGCCTATTTTGGCCGCTACAAAGGCCACCAGACGATTTTCGAAGCGATGCAGGATCGCGAAGTGGAGAAACTGCTTCAACAGACGCTGGCAGAAACAGGCGAAGTAGTAATCCGTGAACACGGCTTTGACCGTAGTGAACATGAGGCGTATACCCAAAAAATCATTGAACGCTTCCGCAATCCGCATATATCTGATCATGTTACGCGTGTAGGCAGAGGGCCGATCCGCAAGCTGGGCAAAAAAGACCGGTTGCTGCGGCCGGCGGTCCTTTATCAGCAATCCACCGGCAAAGAACCGGATGGCCTTGCCACAGTAATTGCGGCCGCTTTGCTATACCGCAGTGAAGAAGATGCAGAAGCAGTAAAACTAAGTGGAATGATTGCTGAAAAAGGTTATGAAGCGGCATTTCGGGAAGTTTCGGGAGTGGCGGAAGGCGACCCTTTAGTGTCCGTAGTGATGAAGAAACTGGAGTTAATGAGATAAAGAAAAGACAGCCTTGGTTTTCACCAGAGATCTCCCTTTTGTCTGTAATCCGCATATTCGCTGCCGAGGCAGCATCTCGAAGTGTGTATAAGCGAAATATATTTTAAAGAATTTTGATTTGTTAATAGTTTATTCACATTTGTTCTGTATACTGAGACTATGAAAAAGTCTTGGAGGTTGATGAAGATGAGCGGAACCTTATTTTATGTGAATCCCAAACCGAAAACAGCCCGTGAGATTGTTGAAAGCTTGAAAATCCGTGGAATTAAAGCGGAATTGTGTAAAAAAGCGGCCTGTTTGTAAGAAGTTCAAAAAAATCTCCAATGCCTGTATGGCATTGGAGATTTTTAGTTGGACTGGAAAATTTCAATAACTAAGCGCTTTTTCATACATCCATCTTTTTAAATTGCCGATTGAATTAAAAGAGATGGCTTCTCCTGTCCCCTTATGTTCCGCTTTCACGATGACGTCAAATTCATTGGGAGTGAATGACCAGCCATCTTCCACTAAAGCGCGCGCCATCTTCACAATCATGCTCGAGCCTTTTATTGAGTCTAAGTTCATTTTAACCATCTCCTTTTCTCGGTAGTTGCTTTTCATTATATTCTATTTGTCAGAATTTTAAAACTTTTATTCTCGAGATAAATGATGAAATAGGTTGATATGTGTTTTATTCTATTCCCAGCGTTTTAAAAATCCAAACTTTACTTTTTGGTTTTAATTAAAAGAAGAAAGGCTTTGTCACAGAATTGTGACAAAGCCTTTCTTACGGAGAGAATACAATCAGTTTTGTGCAAACCCTATTTTTCTTTAGTCAACTGGCTGACGATGACCTCGACGACTTTGTCGATATAGGGGTCTTTGCTGGTTTTCAGTAAGGCAGGCGCAAATGTGCGGTACTTCATAATTTTATAGTAGCCGTACATACTGTCTTCCAAGTTTATGTTTTCATCTTCCAAAAATGAAGAGTTCAGTATTTTCCGCAGAGCGGCGTCGTCCTGAGCAATGATCAAAGAAGGATTAAGAAGATTGAAATCCCCATCGATCATGCCGTTTTCGTAAAAAGTATGAAGTGTTGAAATCCGTTCGTTTGCGAGCTTCAGCTTGCGTTCATATAAGGAAGGAAGAGTTATTTTCAATTCATTCAAGTAGATTTCAGAGGCGTAGACAGCGGAAAAGGCAGCCTGTTCAAAAACAGTAGGAAATCTCTGGTTATAGGCAAAACGTGGGTTATTGATGAAAGCATTGGTGTTTGTCAGGTAATCAATATAGATTTCGGTGACTTCCAGGATGATGTCTTCTTTTGATGCGAAAAAGTTATATAAGGAAGCCCGGCTGATTCCCATCAAACGTGCCAAATCCTGAATTGTTAAGGTGATGAAGCCTTTTGTCCGAACAGTCTCCATAATTTTCTCGGCATAGGACCGCCGCATTATCCGCCGCTCCTCCGGAGAGATTTTCCGCATACAAACACCCCCATCTTGTGAAAATTATAACACAGGAATCGGATCGAGACGGTCTATTTTTCAGGGTAATTTGTTTAGTTTGGCGGAGGAATCGGGTAAAGGATTAGGGTGCAATAATAATAGACTGATTTAAACTGAAATGTCTAAAGTCAAGAAATGGAGATGAACAGATATGACAATAGATAAAACCGCAATCGTGACAGGAGCAAGCAGTGGAATAGGGCAGGCTACCGCAAGGGAATTGGCTGCCAAGGGATATCATGTCCTGCTCGCTGCACGGCGCGAAGACCGACTGGTGGAACTGAAAAAGGAAATTGAACGTGATGGCGGATCAGCGGATTATAAAGTGACCGATGTGACTTCGGCTGATGAGATGAAAGCTTTAGTGGAAGCCGGTTTGGAGAAAACCGGTAAAATCGACGTGCTGGTGAATAACGCCGGACTTATGCCGCTATCATTTATGAATAAATTGAAAGTCGACGAATGGGATAGAATGGTCGATGTCAATATCAAAGGTGTCCTTTATGGGATTGCCGCAGTATTGCCGGTTATGGAGAAACAAAAATTTGGACATATCCTCAATGTCTCTTCAGTGGCAGGACATAGCGTTTCCAAAGGCAGTGCCGTATACAGCGGTACCAAATTCGCTGTTCGTGCCATTTCAGAGGGACTGCGCCAGGAAATCGACCCATCACATGAAATTCGCGTGACGATTGTTTCACCGGGTGCGGTGGAAACAGAATTGACCAGTACGATTACGGACGAAGATGTTTTGACTGCCTTTAAACAAGGCGGAGAGATGAAGATGCTTCAAGCACAGGATATTGCTAATGCAATCGCCTATGCGGTGGAACAGCCGGCACATGTCGATGTCAACGAAATCCTGATCCGCCCTAGACAACAGCCGTAAACTTTAGAGAATGGAGACGATCCAAATGAAAACCGATTTTTCGAAGATTTATATAAATGGTGAATGGACTACCGGCTCAAGCGACAGCCAAATGAAAAACACCAATCCGTTCACTGGAGAAGAACTGGTGACAACTCAAGCCGCTGATAAGAATGACTTGGATGCTGCTTATAAAGCTGCAGCTGAAGCGCAGGTGGCATGGTCGAAAGAATTGCCTCAGACCAAGCGGGCAGTCATCGAGAAAGCGTTGGAAGTGATGCAGGAAAACAAAGAGCTGATTATCGAATGGCTTGTTAAAGAAGCCGGCAGTACCGTCATTAAAGCGACTGTCGAGTTCGGAGCTTCAATCAATATCCTGAAGGAAGCGGCGACTTTCCCGTACCGCATGGAAGGCAAAATCCTTCCTTCCCAGCAAGCAGGCAAGGAAAACCGGGTATACCGCAATTCCTTAGGTGTCATCGGCATCATCAGCCCGTGGAATTTCCCCTTGCATTTGGCGATCCGTTCCATTGCGCCGGCACTCGCAACCGGCAACGCCGTAGTCATCAAACCGGCAACAGACACTCCGGTAACCGGTGGTTTGCTGTTTGCCAGCATTTTTGAAGCAGCTGGATTACCGAAAGGGCTGCTAAATGTGGTGGTCGGACGCGGTTCAGAAATTGGCGATGACATTGTCACACATCCGACGCCGCGGCTTATTTCCTTTACTGGTTCAACGCCCGTCGGAAAACGCATCGGTGAACTTGCCGGTGGTGCATTGAAGAAAACGGCGTTGGAACTCGGTGGAAATAATAACTTCATCGTCTTGGGGGATGCTGATGTGGACCAGGCTGTGGATTCCGCCTTATTCGGCAAATTCTATCATCAAGGCCAGATCTGTATGGCCATCAATCGTATTTTTGTCCACCAGGATATTTACGATGAATTCGCAGAGCAGTTTATTGCCCGCGCCGGAAAGTTGAAGTTCGGCAATCCGGCAGAGCAGGATACTCAAGTCGGGCCACTCATCAACCGTGAACAGGTGGACCGGATCCTGAAAGACATTGAAGCGAGCGTCGAACAGGGTGCAAAAGTACAGCTTGGCGGCAATGCTGACGGCAATGTACTGGAGCCGACTGTGCTGACAGGCGTGACGAACGACATGCCACTTGCAGAAAATGAAATATTTGGCCCCGTAGCGATTTTGATCCCTTTCAACAGCGACGAAGAAGTGGTTGAAATGGCGAATGCCTACCCGTTTGGACTCAGTGGAGCGGTTCATTCCGCAAACATCGAGCACGGTACGAATATTGCTCATCAGATCCATACCGGCATGATCCACGTAAACGACCAGCCGGTCAATGATGAAGCGCATATGCCGTTCGGCGGAGAAAAAGATTCAGGACTTGGCCGCTTTAACGGCGAATGGGTGCTTGAAGAGTTCACTACCTTAAAATGGTTATCGGTTCAGCATCAGCGCCGTGAATACGGGCCATTTGTCAATAACACAAAAAACTAAACAGATCATGCGACGGCAATCTCGAAAAAGGGATTGCCGTCTTTTTGTGCTCTGGAATGCAGAGAGCCGTCCAAGACACTTGCTTTCTTCTGCACTGAAGTTTCATTGGCAACAAGGGAAACAAGCGCGAAAAGTCGAATTCTATACCATACAGAAAAACACAGAACAGGAGCTGAGTAGCTTGGCCGGATTGTTTCCGAAACTATACGATGTAGCAATGAAACCACTTGAGAAAACACGTTTTGAGAGGATCCGTGCGGGCCTTGTCAGGAAAGCCCAAGGGCGGGTTTTGGAAATCGGTTTTGGAACAGGCGCGAACTTTGGCTATTACAGAAATGTCGAACGAGTGGATGCGATCGAACCAAATCCTGCAATGGCTAAACAGGCAATAAAGCGGATTAAAAAGACCCGAACCCCTATTTATGCATATCAGGCAATAGCGGAAGAACTGCCGTTTTTCGACGATAGCTTTGACACGGTAGTTGCAACTTTAGTGTTCTGCACCATTCCAGAACCCGAGCGGGCACTCCAGGAAATTCGAAGAGCGAGCAAGCCAGGCGCGAAAATTCTATTATTCGAACATGTTAAAATGGACCAAAAAATGTTGGGGAAAACCCAAGAAGCTTTGACGCCTATCTGGAAAAGAGTATGTGATGGATGTCATCTAGACCGGGATACACTCCAACTGGTGAAGGAATCTGGTCTGCATATAGAGAAAGTCACATCCTATTATGGCGGGCTATTTCTAACGATTGAATGCCGCAACCCTCAATGAAAATCCGTTAAAACAGGGCAATCAGAAAGCTTATGTAGAAAGAAGGCGCTGAGCGTGGCTGATTTTATCCGCATTGTAAAGGCTTCCGAAAACAATTTGAAAAACGTCTCTGTTGCCATTCCAAAACAGCGATTTGTTGTGATCACCGGTCCATCCGGTTCAGGTAAATCGACATTGGCGCTGGATATCATCCAACGGGAGAGCCAACGGCAGTACATGGAACTGAATGGCATGACCACCAATTTCATCAATAAACCGAAAATGGAATCAATCAGCGGGCTGTCACCGTCCATTGGCATCGGCCAGCAGCAAACCACCAACCGCAATCCGCGTTCTACAGTCGGTACGGTGACGGATATGTATACGTATTTGCGGGTCATTTATGAAAAATTGGGGATGCGGGAATGCCCAAATTGTCATGAAAAGGTCAGACGGCCGCCGGAGCTGGATGAAGAAAGTGAAATGATGCCTTGTTCAGCTTGTGGCTTCCATATGAAGAATTTAAAGAAGGCCCACTTCTCCTTCAACACCGTTGAAGGGGCATGTGAAGCCTGTTCCGGCTTAGGGAAAAAGCTGGGGATCCGTGCTGAGCGGGTGGTGGATGAAGGGAAAAGCTTGAACGCAGGCGCTGTGACTGTTTGGAATGCTGCAGTCACTGAGTATTACGGCAAATCGGTTGTCGCTGCGGCAAAGCATTATGGCTTTGTGATTGATAAGGATCTGGCAGTGGAAAACTGGACAGCTGAACAGAAAGATCTTCTATTGTATGGTGTGGAGAGTGAGGAGTTCAAAAAACATCATCCGCAGACACCATCTCCCAAAACAGTCGCGAAAGGCAAGTTCGAAGGCGTCTTGACCGGATTGTGGAGGCGCTACAACGAAAAAGGCGGCAACTTAGCGGAAGCCGATTTTTTCTTTCAGCAAACCTGCCAGGAATGCCAGGGAACCAAGTTGAAAAAAGAAAGCCGCCAGGTAACAGTGGCTGGAAAATCGATTTCCGATGTGTCGCAAATTCCAATGGATGCAATACTTGCATGGGTGGAAGAAATCTCTCTGGGCTTTGAAGCGAATGACGAGTCAGTCGCGTCTTCATTGGTCTATGAACTGGCAGAAAAAATCAAGCGGATTATCCATGTCGGCATCGGTTATCTGTCGATGGAAAGGCAGTCGTCTACATTATCCGGAGGAGAAGCGCAGCGCCTTCGGCTGGCAACCATCCTGGGTTCCAGTTTGACGGGAGTGCTGTACATACTGGATGAACCTACAGCCGGGCTCCACCCCAAGGATATTCAGGGCTTGGTCGATGTCTTGAAACAATTACGGGAACTGGGCAATTCGGTCTTGGTCATTGAACACGATGTCGACGTCATGAAGCAGGCGGACTGGATTATCGACCTTGGGCCGGGAGCGGGAATTAATGGCGGACAAATTGTGGGAGAAGGCACATTGGATGAATTGATGGAGCAACAGAATTCCGTAACAGGTGCTTACCTGAAGGAAGAGCCGCCAGCAATAAAGATGCGTCGAACCGGAAACGGGCGCCATGTGGCTATACACAACGCCTATAAGAACAATTTGAAAAACATCACCGTTGCATTCCCACTCGGGTCATTTATTGCCGTTACCGGTGTATCGGGTTCAGGAAAATCGTCTCTTTTGTTTGGCATTCTGGCCGCCAGTGTCGAAACGGATCATATAAAAGAGGGCTACGATGAGATTACCGGAACAGCAGAACTCAGCCGGATGGTCACCTTTGGACAATCCGGATTGACCCGGATGCAGCGTTCTAATGTGGCAACGTATACAGAAATCTATACATTATTCCGGAATCTGTTTGCGAAATTGCCGCAAGCGAAAGAAAGAGGGTTAAGCGCAAAGCATTTTTCGTTCAACACAGAAGGTGGACGCTGTGAGCATTGCCTCGGCATGGGCTATGTCTTTACACCGATGTATTTTCTGCCGGACCTGGAAGTGATTTGTCCGGTTTGTTCAGGCAATCGTTTTAAAGAAGAAGTGTTGGCCGTGACGTATAAAGGCAAATCCATTTCGGATATCCTAAATATCAGCATTGAAGAAAGCAGCGTCTTTTTCGCTGGCCAGAAAAAGATAATATCCACTATCGAATTGCTTTGTGAAGTTGGGCTCGGCTACTTGACATGGGGCCAGACGCTTACCACTTTGTCAGGCGGTGAAGGTCAGCGTCTGAAATTGGCTAAGGAATTGAACAGAAATGTCAAAGGTGAGACACTCTACATTTTAGACGAGCCTTCTACCGGGCTTCACCCAAATGACATTAAAAAATTATTGATTTTGCTCAATAAGCTGGTGGATGAAGGCCATACCGTTATAATTGTCGAGCATAATATACAAATCATCAAACAAGCCGACTGGGTCATCGACCTTGGTCCTGAAGGTGGGAATGGTGGTGGCCGCATTATTGCCGAAGGAACGCCTGAAGAAGTAAAATTATGCAAGAAATCCTACACCGGGATATACCTGTAATGGTGATTTGACTGAATCCAAGCAGCAAAAAAATCTGAATTTCCCTGTTAATTTTGAAAGCTTTTAATTGACAAAAAAACATCATTTTCTATAATTATTATTAGAGAGCGGCAAATCACTCACCAGCAATTTAGAAGGCAAAGGAGGGATAATCGGTATTAGCAGGAAGACAGCAGTCGTTGGGTAAAGCAGATTTTCGTAGAGCATTTCAAAGTGATGTTCCATTAAAATTTTTTCGAGGGGAGAGTTTGAAAATGAGACTTTTACCAAGAAAACGGGAAGATTTTTTCCCAAGCCTTTTTGACAGCAATTTTGAAATGGATGTTTTCGATCGTTTTTTCAAAGAAGCCAATTATCCTCAAGTAGACATCAAAGATGCCGACGACCATTATGAAGTGGAAGTGGATGTACCAGGATTCAAAAAAGAAGATATCTCAGTTGAATACAAAGATGGTTATCTTCAACTTCAAGGGAAGAAGGAAGAAAACAAAGAAGTAACAGAAAACGACGGCCATTATATCCGGAAAGAACGGTCCTATGGCTCTTTCAAGCGAAGCTTCTATGTTGGTGACGTGGAACAAAACGAAATTTCCGGATCTTTTAAAGACGGTGTTTTGATGATTCAGGTTCCTAAATCAAAAGAAGACAAGAAGAAAGACGAAGGGCACCAGATTTTGATCGAGTAGCTTCATGTAAACTATATGAAAAGACCGAAAAGCCAAAAGGCTCTTCGGTCTTTTCTCTGGCATTAAGGAAGATTCCGGTATTCACGTTCAATATATATCGATAAATCTTCCGCTGCCTCTCCTGTGATGCTTTCAAAATCCTCTGTAACTTCCGCCATCAATCCTCTGGCTGCAGCTTCATACAAAGAAACAAGAACAGGACCGAACCCTTTCGGTTCGTCATAAAGTTCCGCGAATTCCTCATTGCTGAGCGGATCGTAGAAAATTGATGTTCCGCTGATTTGTGAGAGCAATTCGGCAAGTTCAGTCATAGACCACGCTTTTGGTCCGGTCAACGTAAACTCATTGCCGTGCAACTCCTGTTTCAATGCAATTTGAACGATGGCTTTTGCCAGATCCTTTCTGGAAATAAAAGAAATTCGCTCGTCACCAACCGGATAAAGAATTTTTCCCCGTTCGGCCAGTTCCGGCAGATAAGGAGGCAGGGGATCAGAATACATGCCGTTTCGGATATAAGTGAATGGAACTGATCCGGATGCCAAACGGCGCTGGACATAGCCGAAAAATGGGCTCATTTTAAACGGGTTATTGCCGTGGTCAGCCATGAAACCGATAAAAATGAATTGTTTGATCCCGGTTTGTTCAGCAGCCAAAATCGCATTCTCGAATTCCATGATTCGTGCGACGCTCGGGAACGTAAGACTTGGAATATAGATGAGCACATCTGTACCCTTGAAAGCATTTGCCATTGCTGATTCAGAGCGGTAATTCGCCTGTTTTATTTGTATTCCCTTTTTTTGGAAATGCAAAGCTTTTTCAGGATTGCGCACTGTCAGCACCAGATTTTTTGGATCCATGTACTTTAATGCTTCTTCGACGATTTTGACACCAAGATGGCCGGTTGCAGCGGTGATGTTATAGATCATAAGGATTCCTCCAGTCGTTCTGTTTTCTACCTACAGTTCTATTCCCGATTTTAACCAATAGTGAACTAATTCCTTGTTACATGCGTTTTGTATATAGCAGATAAAAACGGAAGAACTTTTTAATAACTTCCAGGCTATGCGTAGTTTCCAGCTGACTGTTGCTTTTTCGGAATTAGTAGAATTCAAGCGTAAGATTCTTTTCCGTAGCCAAGGACACGGAGAACAGCCCATGAAAAGAAAAGATTTTCCTGTAGCGGGAAGTATAGTAAGGTAGGTATACGAAATATGTAAAAAGGAGACAGGGGATGGAAAAAACTACCGATACACATCTATATTTGCGGATCAATGAACAAGACAAAGCCGCGCTCGAACAATTATACGACCGCTATGAAAAAATCCTTTTCTCTTTTCTATATAAGATGCTGGAAGATCGCGATCTGGCTGAAGAGGTGTTACAGGAAGTATTCATCAAGATCTGGCGCGGCAAAGGGGTGTACGATGAAAGTAAAGGGAAATTCACTTCCTGGCTTTTCAGAATGGCACAAAATACAGCCATCGACTTGATACGGAAACGCAAAAAACCGACCGTGCCGATTGAAGAGGCGGCTCAGGTGGCCAGCAACGATGCGCCTGTTGCCGAACAGGTGGAATGGCAGGAAAAGAAAGGGCAGATCGAAACGGCTGTTCAGCATTTGTCCATTGAGCAGCAAAAAATGATCGACTTGTTTTATTTTAAGGGACACACCCATGAAACGATTGCAGATATGTGCGATATTCCACTCGGAACTGTGAAGAGCCGAATAAGGCTTGCGTTAAAAAAATTAAAAACATCTCTGCATGGGTTGCAGGAAAGGGGGGCTTACGATGACTAACATGGATTGTGACCGTTTAGTGGATTATTTGAACGGAACGCTATCAGCAGACGAAATCCAGCAATATGAACATCATTTGAAAACATGTACGGAATGCCAGGAAATAGTAGAAGCGACAGGCGAGCTCCCTTATCTTGCAGATCCGGTGGAACCGCCGGCAGGCATGAAAGCGCGTATTCTGTCTAATGTATTTGAAGAAGAGCGGGAACAGGATGAACCGCCAGTGGCCTTGAAGCCGGAAATGGCCGCCATACCGATGCACAAGCCAAAAAGAAAGCCTGGCTTATGGAAGCCGCTCCTTGCGGCTGTACTCCTCGCATCCTTAATGGGCAATGCCTATGCTTTCTTCCAATTATCAGATCAGGAAGATGCACCGGAAACGGCGATCGAGTCTATCGAGCTGGAGCCGAATGAAGCATTTGAGGGAACCGCAACCGCAGCGATGATTGAAGAAGAGGGTTCGCTCAATTTAGTTGTACAAGCCGATCGATTGGCAGAGCTGGAAGATAGCCAGGTTTATCAGGTGTGGTTGATCAAGGATGACAAGCCGATACCGGCAGGCGCTTTTTCACCCAACCCAAATGGTGAAGGGGCAAGCTATTATCAGTTGGATGAAAGTTCAGCCGACTGGGATACGATTGCCATAACGTTGGAACCTCAGGCAGGAAACGAATTGCCCGAAGGTGAAGTTGTACTGAGTGCAGGAATTTAACTGGCCGCTTTAGCGGTCAGTTTTTTTTATTTGATTTTTTTTAAGTAAATGTGATCTAAATGTAAACGCTCTCCGTTATGTCTATGAAACTATAAAAAAAGAGGAGAGATTAAGATGAAATTAAACAAATGTCTATTAGCACTTCCACTATCATTAGCCTTATTAGTACCCACGGCGGCATTGGCGGACAGCCACGGCCATGCGACTCCAGCTAGCGAAACGGCCATGGAGTCAAGCACAGCAACGCCGGCAGCGGAATTGCGCATCGCACTGGATACCACATTGACCGAACATGCATTCCTGGCAGTCGAAGCGATGAGAAAAGGCGTTGATGGCGCCGAAGATTTCGAACAGGCTTCGGGTGCATTATTGGCAAACGCTGACGATCTTTCAGCGGCTGTCGGTTCTGTCTACGGGGAAGAAGGCGCAGCACAGTTTGACGAGATCTGGAAATCCCATATCGGCTACTTTGTTGATTATGTAACAGCAACAGCTGAAGATAACCAGGAAGGCAAAGAGCAGGCGTTGGCCGCTTTGGAAGAATACAAAGTGGAACAATCAACATTCTTCGACACTGCAACGGGCGGGCTTCTGCCGGCAGCAGCGGTTCAGGAAGGATTGGATATGCACGTCGATCAGCTGATTTCCGCTTTTGATGCGTATGTAGCGGGCGACTACGAAACTGCTTACTCGCTTGAACGTGAATCCATTCACCATATGAGCATGTTCGCGGAAAGCCTATCGATTGCCATCACGACACAATTCCCAGAGAAGTTCGATAACACGAATCCGGATACACCAGCAGCAGATTTACGCGCTCAATTGAACATGACATTTACTGAGCATGCCGGACTTGCCGCAATGGCAATGCAAGATGGTGCCGATGGGGCTGAAAGCTTTGAACAGGCTTCTGCTGCATTGATCGCCAATGCAGATGACTTGTCTGCAGCAGTGGAATCTGTCTACGGAGAAGAAGCAGGGGCGCAATTTGAAAAAATCTGGAAATCCCATATCGGCTACTTTGTGGATTACGTTGTAGCGACAGGTGAAGGCGATGCAGCAGCACAAGAGCAGGCAAAAGCTGATCTTGATGGCTATATTGTCGAACAGGCCGCTTTGCTTGATGCAGCAACAGAAGGCCGTGTACCGGCTGATGCATTGGAAGAAGGATTGACGGCTCACGTCGACCAATTATTGATGGCTTTTGACTCATATGTAGCAGGCGATTACGAAACAGCTTACAGCTCGATTCGTGAAGCCTATGCACATATGACAATGCCAGCAGCTGGATTATCAGCAGCCATCGTCGACCAGTTCCCGGAAGAGTTTGGCGCAACTGAAATGCCTTCAGAAATGCCGGCAACCGGTATGGGCGGCACAGCGGATACAGGTACGATTCCATACCTTTGGATCTTAGCTGGGCTAATGCTTGCAGGATTGACAACAACCCTTGCTTTGCGTTTCCGCAAACAATAAAGCAAGAAAGTGAAATGTAAACAGAGAACAGCCCTGAAGTCGTGAAACCCGGCTTCAGGGCTGTTCTTTTTTTGCGTTCTGTAAAGCATCCCATACTCGTGATGTTCTTAGCTGATAAAAAAATGTCTTGAGGACCTCAATAAGACTATATATTGTTTTGGATACCTGCTACTATTTAGAAAAGATTAAGGACTTATTACCTTTTCAAGCCATAAAATGTTAGGCAAGGGTGGACTTTTATAAGTCTGCAGATTTTCTATAAATGTAAAGTGGGGGTATCGATGAAAAGCACAGTTAAGCAATTCCTTATGTTAATTTTCAGTTCGTATCTTGCCTATTTCCTTATTCTAAATCAAGGGCTGATTGGGGGATTGATGGTTGCGGGCACGTTCCTTCTAGTCTGCACAATCCTTTTCTTAGCCGGTATGATAGGGGCCATAAAAGGAAAGTTGAGATTCTTGAAGCTCAAGAGTATCAGCGAAGCAGTCGGAATGCTGATTTTTTCATCCATCCTATTTCTTGTGGTGCTGGTAGTAGCCGTCATCAATTCTTTTGTCGTCTTTACAACCGGAGACGACAAGCAAGCATCAGATGACAAAGTCAGGCTGTTCGCCTCGACAGTTTTTCAAGTTTCCTCACAAAAAGAGTTGATGAAGACCGAAAAAAATGGGGTCATCTATTTTTATTCTGAAGAAACCGAAGCTGAAATCGCTAAAATGGATGAGGTTCTCCAACGGGAACGGCAAAGCTTCAATTCGATTCTGGGCACCAGCGATGAAGGTGGATTGACAGTCGAGTTCCATGATGATTACGGCTCTCTTGAATCCAGCTATGGTTCGGGGGAAGTCGCCGGGTATTATAACTTAGGCAACAAAAGCATCCACCTGGTTCCTACTGATGAAAACTGGGAACTGATCTTGGTGCATGAATACTCCCATTACCAGAGCCATCTTTTCTCCAATCAGTATAGTTTGCCGATTACACGGATTCCTTCCTGGTTTGAAGAAGGCATCGCCGATTATTTTGCGGATGATTCCAGTGGTTGGTATGACCTGAAAACTATTGAACTCATCGATTTCCATGATCTCGACAGCCAAGAAGAGTATGACAGTTCTGCTTCAGCTAGTTATGATCCATACGCTCAGGGTTTTTTGGCGGTGGAATCACTGGTGGATGCTTATGGAGAGGGTTTCATTGTGGATTTATTGAAATCCAGATCCACCAGTACATTCTATAATAAGCTGGAAACGATGATCGGTATGGAAATTGAAGAATATCAGGACATCTTCCTTGAAAAGATGATTGCGGAACAAGAGCAATTGGATGAATGGTACGAACTTTCCCATATACAATTCGAACAGAAAGATTATGAGGGGGCTGAAAAAACAGCGACGGCCATCAAAGAAGCTGGAGACATTTATGACAACGATGCAGCGGATTGGATGCTTGTGGATATCCAATTGGCTCGGGGGAATTTCATGGAAGCTGCAGATTTGATGAATCGGAAGATTGCGGCAGACCACGCAGATTTCCTCATTGATGACTTGTTTTTACTGGCGGAAATTTACTTGTTGATCGATCCGCAGCTATCGTTGGAGTCAGCTTTACAGGCAGAAAAATTACAGGAGGATACTGAATTCTATTTCTATGAAGAAGACCTGATAGCCATTTATGAAAAAATAAATTCCAGTAAAGCAACAGAAGGCTATCGTCAGCTTTTGGATGAAGAATGGCTTTATAATCCCTATGTGCTTGATCGTTTAAATGAGAAGTTGGACAAGGAGTATCCAGGTGAATTTTAACTGTTGCGGAGTAGCGAGTATGCCGGTGCTTTTATATCCACTCATTCAAATCAGGAGAACCATGCCTTAATTGAACATGGCTCACCAACTGGAAAGAAGGAATACGATGTGCAAGATGCTGCTGACATCCAACGGTTTTTTTACCGAAGGGATTAAATGGAAATTCTTATCAGTATTGCCGAAGCCCCCATCAGAAATCAGAGCGGTTATCATCACCACAGCTTCTCCACAGAAAGAGTCGAGCAAGTCTGCAATTAAAGCACAAAAAGATTTGTTTGAAATGGACATTTGCCATGTCGCTTTTTTTGACTTCGAATATGAAAATCCAACAGCACTTGAAACGTATGATGTCATCTTTTTGAACGGGGGAAATCCTATTCAACTTCTTTATCGGATGAAGATAAGCGGCGGCATAAAGGTCCTCAGAAAACTTGCTCAACAAGATACGGTCTTTATCGGCGCGAGTGCCGGTGCGATGGTCCTTGGGGGCACTATCGAGCTGGCTGCTTTTTTTGCGCCGGAATTGAATACACCAAAACTGACGGACTTTAATGCCTTGAACCTTACTGACATCCTCCTTTTCCCCCATTATGATCGGGAAGACCTTTTTCCTGATGAAGTGGGGAGAACGATAGAAGAACGGATAAAACAATTCGAATCCATAAAACGAGTAGCAGTATCCAGACTTAAGGACGATGAATATTTGTTGTTCGACTAATGTTCCATTAAAGTGAAGGTTCTGCTACACAGAAAAATAGAGAGTATCCAAAACAGGCCAGCCGCTTCCCGAAGTGGCTGGCCTGTTTGATTTCAGCAGAAAATTCTAAAACGGACAGATGCCGTATTTTACAATCAAATTATAAAAAAAGATTGCATTGGAAACTTCAAAAGGATATGATGTAAAACGTAACAGTTACAGTTTGTAAAATACATAAAGTTTATTTATAGAAGAGCTTAAGAAGAAAGTTCCCTTTTTCTCCAAGCTGTACAAGGAGAGAAAGGGAATATTTTTAATTTACAAACCGTAATAATTACACTTGAAAAAGGGGCGTGTTCATTGATGAAGAAGGTATTTGGATTACTGTTTATAGTAGTAACGCTATTCTTAACCGCATGCACATCAGGTGCAGCAAATCAGCAGGAAGAGGACCGCAAAGAACTTAATTTGCTGTTCAACTTCGCAGCACGGTCGCTGGATCCCAATGTTGACAGCAGCTATGTACCATTGCGCGCAGGAATTACAGAGACTTTGGTGCATTTGAATGACGATTCGCTGACACTTGAACCGTGGCTTGCAGAAAGCTGGCACAGTGACAATGGACAAGACTGGACAATTCAATTGCGCGAAGGGGTCACGTTCCAAAATGGCAATCCACTGGATGCGGAAGCCGTAAAAGCTTCACTGGAACGGGCGATGAAGGATAATGTGGCTATTGAGAATGCTTTGCGGATCGAGTCGATGGAAGCTGATGGACAGCTGTTAAGGGTGAAAACAACCATGCCATTTCCTGAATTTCCTTCCGAACTGGTTCATCCTAACACTTCGATTATAGATATTACTGAAACCGATTATATTAACCGGCCGATCGGTACTGGTCCGTTTGCCGTCGAATCATTTACCCCTGGAACGGCAGTCGATCTTGTCCGGTACGATGATTATTGGGATGGAGCTGCAAAATTAGAGGCGGCACGCTTTTCATTCAATGAAGATGCCAACGCTAGATCGCTTGCACTCGAATCAGGAGATGCGGACATTTCATTCCGCCCAGAAGTTGAAAGTTTGGAAAATCTGGAGTCGGTTCCGGGTGTAAAAGTCGAATCGACCTCCACTTTCCGGGTACACCAGATGACGATGAACCTACAGAGGGAATCAATGAAAGACATCAACGTGAGAAAAGCTGTAGATGCACTGATCAACCGTGATTTGATTGCAGACACAATTTTAAAAGGACATGCAGAAGTGGCAGAAGGTCCATTTCCTTCGACTTTCTCATTTGCCCCGGATTATCCTGAAAAACAGACCGGACCTGAAGCAGCCAAAAAGCTTTTGGCACAGGCAGGTTATGAAGAAAAAGACGGCGTAATGCAAAAAGATGGAGAACCTTTAGTATGGACAATGCTGACTTACAGTGCTCGTGCAGATTTGCCATTGATCGCCCAGGTGTTTCAGTCAGATGCCAAACAATTGGGCATAATTGTAGATATCCAACAAATTGAAGTGCCGGAAGAATATATGGCAGCCAACCGTGATTGGGACTTGACTACCTACAGTAATTTAACAGCTCCACGCGGAGACGCAGGCTATTACTTAAATGCAACTTACCATCCGCAGGGAGCTTTGAACTTTAGCGGAGCTGCTGATGATCAGTTGACTGCTTTGATCGATGAACTGAATTTGACAGTAGGAGAAGAAGCGCGTTCAGTCATTGCTGAAAAAATCGCGTTGTATGTGGATGACCATGTATACAATTCGTTTATCCTGCATCCTAATACATTAGTCGCTTACAACGCCGATAAAGTAGAAAATTGGGTTACGACCCGCAGCGAGTATTATATGTTGACCAATACCCTGGATGTGAAATAAATGGCACGGATTTTATTGACAAGATTTATCGAAGTGGCAGTTTTTCTCTTATTAATTACTTTTGTTAGCTTCCTGTTTGCAAGGCTGGCACCCGGGGATCCGGTGTTGTCGATTTTGCGGGTAGATGATGTATCGGTGACCGCGGCACAAGTGGAAGAGCTTCGTGAAGACATGGGATTCAATGAGCCGCTTTTAGTCCAGTATGGCGAGTGGTTTGTGAATTTTGTGAAATTGGATTTTGGGGAATCCTATTTGACCAACCAACCGGTTTTGGAAATGCTGGTAAGCGGGCTTCCGGCGACATTGGAATTGACCGCAGGAGCACTGATTGTCATGGTTCTCATCGCTCTGCCTTTAGGATCGCTCGCAGCCCTTTACCGGGGAAGCTGGATTGACCACGTCAGCCGCTGGTTCTCACTGTTCGGCGCCGCTGTCCCAAGCTTTTGGCTTGGACTTTTATTAATTGATCTGTTTGGCGTCCGGTTGAATGTGCTGCCGACGATGGGCAGGGACGGCTTTGTTTCCATCCTCTTGCCGTCCGCAACATTGGGGCTTGCCATTACAAGTGTTTATGTCAGGCTGCTCCGCTCCAGCTTAATCGATTCTTTAAGCAATGAGTATATAAAAGCAGCCCGCTCGAGAGGAATTTCCGAAATTCGGATTTTTTTCACTCATGCACTGCGGGCTGCTTTACCGCCGGTGATTACCGTATTTGGTGTCAGTTTGGGAAGTTTGATCGGTGGAGTGGTGGTCATCGAGGTGATTTTTGCTTATCCAGGAATTGGTAAGATGGTCGTAGAAGCCATTAGAAGCCGTGACTATCCCGTTATCCAAGGCTATCTGTTCATCATGGCCATTATTGTATTTGTGGTCAACAGCCTGGTTGATCTCTCATACCGCTATTTAAATCCGGAAATCAGGCTAAAGGAAAGGAAGGGGAATTGATGGGCGCTTTCCCGATCAACTACAGTAAATTAAATTGGAAGACAGGTCTTTTGCTGTTATTGCTGAGTCTATTGGCTTTGCTCACCACCTATACTTTTCTATTCTTAAAACATGATCCGGATTTTGTTGATTTAGGCTCTAGACTTTTGCCGATGAGCTTTTCGCATCCATTTGGAACGGATCATTTGGGAAGGGATGTGCTGACGCGCATTTTACTTGGAGCACAACTGACAGTAGGGTATGCATTTTTGGCATTGCTGATAGCGGTAGCCATCGGCCTGCCGATTGGTTTGATTGCCGGATACAAAGGGGGCCTGCTCGAACGCGTACTTATGCGAATTGCCGATACATTTCTGGCTTTTCCGGATACCATTGTGGCGATTGTCTTAAGTGGTCTGCTCGGACCGGGGATTGAAAATTTACTGCTCGCTATCGTTTTTGTGAAATGGGTCAATTATGCACGCCTTGTCAGAAGCACGGTGGTAAGTGAGCGTCAAAAAGAGTATATAGCGATGGCGAAAATCAACGGCTTGCATGACGGGAAAATTATTCGGAAACATCTTTTCCCCCATATTATCGGCAATGTGCTGGTTCTTGCCAGCCTGGATATGGGGAAAATCATTTTATTGATTTCGTCCCTATCCTATATTGGGCTTGGCGCTCAACCGCCGGCTCCTGAATGGGGAGCCATGCTGAATGATGCGCGCCCTTATTTTCAGTCCATGCCTTCGTTGATGGTTTATCCAGGTCTGGCCATTATTACGGTTGTGCTGATTTCAAATGTTCTGGGTGATTATCTGCGGGACAAGTTTGATGTGAAGAAGGAAGTGCGATCATGAGTTTATTGAAAGTCCATAAACTGACAGTCGAAACAAAAGATCAACAAATCGTCAAAGAAATCTCATTTGAAGTAGACCCAGGGGATTGGCTCGCTATCGTTGGCCAGAGCGGAAGCGGCAAAAGCATGACTGCGTCTGCCATTGGACAATTACTGAAGCCCAATCTGCAAGCCAAAGGTACGATTGAGTTTAACGGAGCCAATGTATTGGCCATGACTTCCAAAAAAATGAGAAGCATCCGTGGAAATAGGATTTCCTATATTTTTCAGGATTATCAGAGTTCCTTTACGCCATTCTTGACCATTGGAAAGCATTTTGATGAATACCAGCGAACGCATCTCCGGATGACAAAAGCTCAGCGCAACAAGAACACACAGGAGGCATTGGGCTCTGTAGGACTTACAAAAGACTTAGTAAGCCGCTACCCTTTCCAACTAAGCGGTGGACAGCTGCAGCGCACCGCAATTGCGTTAGCATTGCTGCTTAAACCTGATCTGGTGATTGCGGATGAACCGACGACAGCTCTGGACAGCATTTCATCATTCCGGATTCTTCAACTGCTGGCAAAGCTGCAGGAAGAGACGGGATGCGCCATTTTGTTTATCACACACGATCTGCGGCACGCAAGCAAATACGCTGACCGTATACTCGTGATGAAAGAAGGCCATATTATTGAGCAAGGAGATCAGTCCACCATTCTCGAGTTTCCGAAACACCCATATACACAAGCATTGGTTGAAGCAATTCCGGTGTTAAAAAAGCCGGAAAATCTGCATGACAGGAGGTCGGATGAGAATGTTGATGAAGATTAGCCATGTCGATAAATCATTTCCGAACGGCAAACAGGTATTGAAAGATATCTCCTTTACACTGGAAAAAGGCCAATGCCTGGGAATCATCGGAGAAAGCGGCTGCGGCAAAAGCACATTGGCACGCTGTCTTCTGCAACTTGAAAAAATAGATGCGGGAGAAATTTCCATGAACGGCTATATGCTCCATAATCAAACCGATAAAAGTCTCAATCCTTTCAGGAAGCACATTCAGGCAGTTTTCCAGAATCCCTCCGCTTCGCTGAACCCGAAATTGAAAATAAAAGATTCGCTGATGGACCCCTACCAGCAATATGGCAGCCAGAAAGAGTTGCAGCATTTCAATTTTACAAGCAAAGAAGACTATATTAGCCAATTGCTGGAGGCGGTTGAACTTCCTGCCCACCTTGCAGACTGTTATCCGCACGAACTGAGCGGCGGGCAACAGCAACGCGTGACTATTAGCCGGGCCATCAGCATAGAACCCGAAGTCCTCATACTTGACGAACCGACTTCCAGCCTTGATGTGCTGTCCCAGGCTTCGCTATTGAAATTGCTGGAGAAACTTCGCCGGCAATTTTCACTTTCCTACGTTTTTATATCCCATGATTTAGCGGCCGTTGCTTCTTTAAGCCAGAAAATGCTGGTGATGGAAGAAGGGCGCATCATTGATGGTTTCAGAAGTGATGAGATTTTTTTGCAAAACCGGCATCCTTATACGAAAGAACTGATTTCCATGTTTTGAAGAATAAATTCTGTACTGCCTGAATATATTTGCTAATATGGCATATGGCAGTAATTTTTCAAATTAATAGTTAGGAGCTTCAAAATGAATCATCGTACATACCTTGCTCTGGCGATTCCATTGACACTATCAACTATCACCACCCCTTTGCTGGGAGCTGTCGACACGGCGGTCGTTGGTCAATTGCCGGACCCCGCTTTTATAGGCGGTGTTGCCATCGGGGCAGTGATCTTCAACACACTATATTGGCTTTTCGGCTTCTTGCGAATTGGAACATCCGGTTTTGCTGCACAGGCGAATGGAGCTAACGATTCCTTATTAGAGACACTTGCCCTTATTCGGCCATTGATTATTGCGCTTGTTGTAGGACTCAGTTTCTTTCTGCTGCAGAAACCGATTGAATTTCTTGCGTTAACTTTGCTTGATCCTGCTGATGACGTCTCTGCGCTGGCATCCGACTATTTCGGCATCCGAATCTGGGGAGTACCGTTTACTTTGGTCAATTACGTCATCATGGGTTGGTTAGTCGGCATGGCGCGCATTAAAATATCAGTGATGATACAGGTTTTTATGAACTTGCTGAACATTCTGCTGGATGTGATTTTTGTTTTTGGTTTCGGCTGGGGAGTATCCGGAGTCGCCTCTGCCACGTTGATCGCTGAAGTAACGGCCTGTCTGTTCGGACTTTGGATCGTTTGGAAAGGAACTTCTTATCAGTTCCAGGTGCCTTCAATAACACTGGTCACCGATGGATCTTCCATCAAGAAGATGATGGCTGTCAATCAGGATTTATTTATCCGTACGCTCTGCCTGCTTACTGTTATAAACTTGTTCACTTATAAAAGCGCGGCATTTGGCACAGAAACATTGGCCGCTAATGCTGTTCTGCTGCAGGTTCATTATTTAATGGCTTATTTTTATGACGGAATTTCCAATGCTTCAAGCATCCTTTCCGGAAGAGCGGTTGGTTCGAATGATTCCAGACTTTTTAAAAAAACGATCAATTTATCATTTCAATGGGCCATTTACTCCTCACTGTTGCTGACTGTGAGTTATTGGCTTTTTAGCGAATCCTTATTTTCGTTTTTCACCTCGATTCCTGAAGTAATCGAATTGGGCGGAATTTATGGAGACTGGCTATTGCTGTATCCTTTAGTCGCAAGTTTTGGCATTGTATTATACGGCGTCTTTACAGGTGCTACCGAAACAGCACATATCAGAAATTCGATGCTTTTCGCATTAGGGGTATTTTTGCTTGCCCTCTGGGGAGGGGTCCCAATTTTACAAAATCATGGACTATGGCTGGCTTTTATCTTGTTTAGCCTTGGCAGATCTGTTTTTCTAGTAATGTATATTCCAAAGTTAAATTTATTACAGGGTAAATCCCAATAGATACATCGTCTAAGATGAAATCCTGCTATTGACAAGCAAATATTTTTGTTCTTTGACATCTCCTCCAAAATAAAGTACATTATCATATGGACGAACAATAATGATGGTATATCGAAAAATCATTCGTGTATAGGGGTGTAATTTATGGAAAATGTGTTTGATTACGAAGATATTCAGTTGGTTCCTGCAAAAGCGGTGGTGGAAAGCCGATCAGAATGCGATACCTCGATTGAATTCGGTGGACGGACCTTTAAGTTGCCGGTCGTACCTGCAAATATGCAGACCATTGTAGATGAAAAAATCGCCGGATTTCTGGCTGAAAATAATTATTTTTATATTATGCATAGATTTGAGCCTGAAAAACGCTTGGCATTTACAAAAGACATGCAACAGCGCGGACTTTACGCTTCCATAAGTGTCGGCGTAAAATCGGAAGAGTATGAATTTATCCAACAGTTGGCTGATGAAAAAATCACGCCGGAATACATTACAATCGATGTGGCTCATGGCCATTCGAACGCTGTGATCAAGATGATTCAGCATATCAAGAAATTGGTGCCAGACAGCTTTTTGATCGCTGGAAATGTCGGTACACCAGAAGCTGTCCGGGAATTGGAACACGCCGGAGCAGATGCGACGAAAGTGGGCATCGGTCCCGGAAAAGTGTGCATCACCAAGATTAAGACAGGGTTCGGTACAGGCGGCTGGCAGTTGGCTGCACTTCGCTGGTGCGGAAAAGCGGCGAGCAAACCGATCATTGCGGACGGTGGAATCCGTACGCATGGCGATATTGCCAAATCGGTACGTTTCGGTGCTTCAATGGTGATGATCGGTTCTCTTTTTGCGGGGCACGAGGAATCACCTGGACAAACGATCAATCAAGACGGCAAGCTGTTAAAGGAATATTTCGGATCAGCTTCTGAATTTCAAAAAGGTGAGAAGAAAAACGTCGAAGGCAAGAAAATGTATGTGGAATATAAAGGTTCACTTAAAGATACGCTGGTGGAAATGGAACAGGATCTTCAATCTTCCATTTCATACGCTGGAGGAGACAAGTTGCTGGCGATCCGCAATGTGGATTACGTCATCGTCAAAAACTCCATCTTCAATGGCGATAAAGTCTACTGAATCAGTCAAAAAGCCCTCAATCCGTTGATTGAGGGCTGAGCTTGTAGACAAAAGAATATTGATGTCATTTAAAGAATGAATACACATTTCAACTTGTTTATACCGGATCCTGCGCTCCAGGCGGACGCTTTCCACGGGCTCGCGCCGAACTAACTCGGACTGGTGCCCGAGTGGATTTCGGCACTTCGCTGTTCCCGCAGGAAGCGAGTCGGGCTGTGCCTGACTCGTTTGCGACGAAGCAGCGCAGCGATGCAGGAGCATATCTTTGCCCTTCGCCGCCTTGTGCTCCGGATCCTTGAGTGAAGGGTTTTCTAGATTTGTTAGGACTATTTTTTCCTGATATTGACTAGCCAGCTTCTCTCTTTGATTGAAGCAACATGCCCCCAACCGGGCTGGCCACGAAGACTCCTGTGGGACAGCGAAAGCTGAAGACCCCGCAGGAACGCAGTGACGAGGAGGCTGAAGCTGAGCCCACGGAAAGCGAAGTGGCCGGACCGGTTGGGGATTATGCACCACTATACATTTTGGTCAGACTTTGTCTACAGTCTGAGCCCTCAATCCGTTGATTGAGGGCTTTTTTTCCGTTTGGAAGAGTTAATAAAAAAGATAGTTAGAGAAATAGCCAATACTGCGCAGAATAAGATGTACTGAATGGTGACTGGCACTGCTTGGGTAAATCCGTAAACTGCGGCCAGTTCCAGGAGGACAGCCGGTATTTTGCCGATGGTGCTGGCGGTAAAGAACAGTTTGCCGCTGATGCTCGTCAAGGCTGCTCCTGCTGTCACAAAACCGGATGGCATAAAAGGAAGCAGCCGCAGCAAAATCACCAGGCTGAACACACGGGTTGCCGGCTGGTTCTGAAATTTTTGCCAGAATGGGTGCCGCAGCCATTTCGGGTCTGCTTTGGAAAATCCGAAGCGGTACAGGTAAAATCCGAGCAAGGCACCGATGATTTCACCAGAGAAAGTTAAAACTGCACCGCCATAAAGGCCGAAAGATTGAATATTGACAACCGTGACGAGGACGCTTGGAATAAATCCGACAGCTCCAACTGATAAATTGACGATCAGGAGAACCAGGAATTCCACTGTAGTGGATAAAGACTCGATAAGCGATGCCCCTTTCTCAGAGAACCTGTGTTTACTATACATAGCAACAGCAACTCTTTTTAGATTCATTTTAACACAGCCGAAAGATAGCTATTTGCGAGCTCGGTCGGTAAAGTTTTTAAAACAGAAAAAACTGCTTAAAATCCTCTTTTTTTGCTGAAAAAACGTTTTATTTTTTGTGGAATGGATAAGGAATAGTAGATGAAAAAGAAAGGAGGAGGTTTGGCGAAAGATGATGTGATCAATCAGTCCAGTCGTCGGAAATAGCCATTTGGCTGAGTATAAGCAGTAAAATTTTTAGAGGAGGAACTATTCATGAAGATTACCGACATCATGACGAAAGACGTCGAGACATGTGCACCGGAAACGTCCCTTCAGGAAATTGCATCTAAGATGCTGGAACTCGATGTAGGGTCCATTCCAATCAGCGACGGCAAACGATTACTTGGAATCGTTACAGACCGCGACATTGTCACACGTGGAATCGCTTCTCAAATTTCATTGGATAGCCCTGTATCACAGATTCTGACTTCAGAAATGGTCATTGGAACAAAAGATATGTCTATCGAAGACGCTGCTGATTTAATGTCCGAACATCAAATTCGCCGACTTCCAATTGTTGAGAATGATCAGTTAGTAGGGATCGTATCATTGGGAGACATTGCCGTAAGAGACCAAACAGACGACAATGCCAGCCTTGTACTGGAGGAAGTCTCCGAGTCAGAAGACACAGAGCTGCATTAAAAAAAGAAGATTCGAAAGAAGCATGTCCTTGGTGGGCATGCTTCTTTTTGTTTCGTATGAATGTGAATCAACGAAAGATGGCCAGGTATTCGGCTGCATGTTTAACCTTCGTTTTGTGCTTTTACGTCTGCTGCCGACTAGGGGAAAGTTCCTGCAGATCCACCTATCATTATAAATTCAGGATGGTAAAATAAGTATGAGAATTGATGAGTACAAGAAGATTTATGACAGTTTTACTCATCAGGTGATTGAAGATAAAAAGAGGGGGAGTTAGATGAAAGATCGAATCCTGTTCGCTATTATCATATTTTTCGTCTTAGGATCGAGTGTCACCAGCGGCAATGATTCCATAAACCAGACGGCTAAGTCAATATTCCATGGACTTGGCATGTTTACTCTTGGGTTGATCGGAATTTATAGTCTTTATAATGTATTCGAAAAAAGGCGGGCAGAAAGAAAGTTGGATCATAAAAAATAAAAGCAGAAATTACTGCAGCTTGACTCTTGATTTTTCCATCAACGCCATACATAGCTGAACGTATTGATAAGGATCGCAACAAATCAACTATTTAATAGGGGTGGGCATTTGAGAAACCAAAAGCGAATTCGTGATTATGGAGTAGAAATCGGCAAGATGAAGCCCGGTGTGCTGAACGCCATAACAGATGTAGAAGGTGTTTCCATAGGGCATGTAACTTTAAGTGAAGGCGATATGCAGACCGGTGTGACAGCAATCCTGCCGCATCAGGGAGATCTGTTTCATGAAAAATTGATTGCCTCGAGCCATGTCATCAATGGCTTCGGAAAAACGATGGGGACGATCCAACTGGCGGAATTGGGTACGTTGGAGACGCCGATTGTTTTGACTAATACATTGAATGTCGGGACGGCAGCCAATGCCGTCATCGACTATATGCTGGAGAAGAATCCGGATATCGGCAACACGACCGGCACGGTAAATCCAGTGATTGGCGAATGCAACGATATGTTTTTGAATGATGTCCGGGGCCGTTTTGTCAAAGAAGAGCACGTTCGGCAGGCACTTGACAATACCGCTGTTGAATTTGAAGAAGGCGCGGTCGGAGCAGGCAGAGGCATGCTGTGCTATTCGCTGAAAGGCGGCATCGGCACCGCTTCGCGCATTATGGAGCAGGAGCATGGAACCTATACGATAGGTGTACTGGTGCTGTCGAACTTCGGGATGCTGAGTGATTTGACGATCGACGGCAATCCCATCGGCGAAGCATTAAAGAAAAATATCCAGCAAACGCATAAAGAAGAAGACAAGGGCTCTGTCATGGTCATCGTGGCCACCGATCTTCCGTTATCTGAACGGCAATTGAACCGGATCCTTAAACGGGCGGTAACGGGGCTTTCGCGGACGGGATCCATCATCACCAACGGCAGCGGAGAAATCGTACTGGGTTTTTCAACTGCCAATAAAATCCCTCATGCCAAACCGGAAAAAACCCTTTCGATCGAAACCATTCATGAAGACGATCTGGATGAAGCCTTCCGCGCTGTTGGGGAAGCTGTGGAAGAAGCAGTGCTCAATTCATTGATCACTGCAGAAGCGGTTGTTGGACGTTATGGCAATGAAAGACCAGCACTGAAAGAATTGCTAGAAAAATATGCGATGACTTTAAAGGACCTTTAATCGGGTTCTTTTTTCTTTTCAGCAAAGGGAAGAGCTCGATAAAAACAAAATATTGCCTGCTGATTAAATAGTTTATTTGAATAATACTTTATCTTCTGGGCTGAATACACTTTCTAGACAGCGAGCAATACAAAAGAAAATAACTATCGAATTAAAGATATCCAAGTATAGAAGAATACAGTGAAGAAATAGAGAAAAATAGTTTTTGGAAAAATAAGGTTGCAATAAAAATACTAAATTAACGTTAAATTGTTTACAATTTGCATAATCCATTGTAGTCTATGAGTATTATGAAAAACACTGAATTTCAATTTAATAGTAAATTAAATGGGTTTAAAGACTGTTAATACGACTGACTATTTTCAAAACAGCAAATTATTTTTAATAATATTTTGCTTGTTCATTCTAACGGGAAGACGAGAGGATGGAGTACATGATTAGTGCACAACCGGTAAAAACTTTGACTGAAATCCTGGAGAATATATTGGAAGCACCGGTCGAGGTGTTTGGAGATCTTCACGTAGTGAATAAGCAGAGGGAGTTAGCCATCAAAACAGGAAATTCCACTTTGTGCTTTAAAATCGATTACGAAATTACGTTTCAAAATATCCACCAGCAAGGCAAGATGCTGAATAAAGCCGAACTGCTTTTATTGCCTGAAGAACTGCCCGTGTTTTCCTCAGCGTTGATCAGCCAAAGTGTCTCATTACCCACCAATTACACACAACGGTTGGTTATGGAAACGGATGTCTTTTGCTTATACATGGAGTCCCAAGAACTTCCTGAACTTTTTGCCGAACGTTTTGCAGCCGCATTAAAAGCTGTCATTAATTGATCTTTTTGTCCGGATCGTCAAACTTTGATACCCACAACAGAAAAGAGGGTGTTCTTATGAATGGGAAATGTTTATCATGCATCTCGGCAGTCCTCTTTTTATTGACCATGCTGCCCTTGTCAATGGCAGCGATTCACTGGTTCTATAAACCACTTGAAATTTTGCTGAGCCTTCACCTGCATCTGCCTTGCGTGTTGAGCGGTTTGGGGATTGTGGCAGCGATGATCGGCGCAAAAGGAGATTTGAGGTTCAATCTTGTCTTATTCAATGTGCTGACGCTAAGTCTGTACCTCATTTTTTCTACAAGTCTGCACTCTATGTAAACCCGGTTGCATGCTACTGAAATATCGTACGAAATTACATGAACTTCTAAACAAAAAGATGGAATGCAGTGCATATTTGCGCAGCGTTCCATCTTTTCGATTTAATGTGCAATAATCGGCCTTACCCATAGTTTGGAAAAATCGACATAGCCGAAATGACTGATGGAAATATTCATTAAGTCAACAGAAAAAGGAATTTGACGCTTTTCATAATACAAAGTCAGCATGATGGAGGACTCGATCAGATCACGTTCAATTTCCAGATTTAAGGCCGTCCAATTTTCAAATGGCGTTTCAGCATACAGCTGCATGTAATCAGTAAATCGTGGTTGGGATTTCATGATAGCCGCCAGCGGAGAATAGCCGTTTGAAAGAAAATAGAAAAACGAGAAATTTTGGTTCATTTCAAAGACCTCTCCGTGAACAAAAAGGTCGGCTGTTTGGTCGTCTTTGGTATCCATCAGTTTGTCCCGGAAAGACAGCCATTGGATTTCGACAGGAATGCCTTCGCTTTCCAGAGCTTCTTTCAGCCAGCGGGTAGCTCCGTTGGTATAGTTTGCCGCTTTAATGATCAATGGCTGTTCAATGCGCGGACATACAGGCTTTGGCTGTGTATAGGCTTGTTTTTGTCCGATTAAACAGCTGTGGTGATTGGGCAAGGCACGCGGATGAAACTCGCCGATTTTATGGCGGTGTTTGGCGATGGCATAGTGGACATACTCACGTACTTCTTTCCGATTGATGGGTGAATTCCTGAATGCATTTAATATGACCACCCCAAACCCTGAATCGCTTTCTACTTGAAACGTCTCATTGGTCTGTTCATTCGCTGAAGAACGATAGGCAAAGTCGAAATCCTCGGGTACCTGGAGGAATTCGACGATGTCGAGCAGCGGCCGTTCACGGAAGTATCCACCGAATGCCATCAAGGTGGTTTTCAGCATGTCATTTTCCGTGACATAAAAGCTGCCGGTGCCGATAGGGTTCAATGGTCCTTCTTTATAGATGCTGGAATTGATCATGCCGAGCATATAGAGGCAGTAGCTGCAGCCATTTGGAAATGAGATTTCAAGAACATGTGGGGAGATTGCTTTTATGGCTGTAATCGGCTTCCAAAGATCCGCGTAAGAAGCATCCGTACGCAGCCGGTTTAGGCATTCGACTACATCTTCTGAAGTCAAAAAAGAGCCATCGTGAAAACTGACTTCTTTCCTGAGATACAGCCGAAGAGTAGTGGGGGTAAGGTCCCAACTATGGGCCAGCTCCGGAGAAACGTCTCCGTTTGCATGGACTGACACCAAACGGCTATAGACATTGGAAACCATATTTGCACTTTGGACATCTGCCGCTTCCAATGGATGGAGCGTCAGCAACGGATATTTCCGCGGGATGATCAGTTTATCTTTCTGGCTAACAGCGTTTTGGACATAACCGAAGTTGGACCGGAAGTGATGGAGCAAACGCTGCCTGACTTCCGATGACCAATCAAAAAGCAGGTATTTCCCGGCCGCTTCGATGGATTGTTCTTCAATCAAGTGAAGAAGCTGTTGTTCATATACTTCTTCTACATCCTGATGCCACTCAATATGGGAAGTATTTCCACGGCCACGGCCCGACGTAAAGGTGAACCAGCCCTCGTCAGCCCATTTACGCAACAGCCGTGCCGTTTGTTTATTGCTCAATTGAAGTGAATCTGCCAGCTCATTTTGCTTGATGTTGCCGGACGGGATCGCTTGCCATAACGCCAAAAGGGATTTTTCCATAATGCCTCCTTGTAAAAGTGGACATGATTTATAAAATTGTCTATTTTTAGTATCTTTCGTCTAGTTTAATATACATAAGACAAAGGAGGTTGACAAGATGAAATGGAAGGACTATCCACAAAATATTAAAGTGCGTTTGATTACTTCATTCTTTAACCGGGCTGTCGCTTCAGCCGTCATGCCATTTATGGCATTGTTTTTTGCCCAGGAGATGAGCAAGGTCTGGGCAGGTTCTTTTTTGATCATCACCGTTTTCATCGGTTTCTTTGTCAACATGATCGGCGGCTATATTTCTGATCGCTTCCCGCGAAAAAGAGTGTTGGTGATGACCTCTTCTCTGAGTGCTGTCATGTTCCTGTTGATGGCGATCAGTTTGTTGCCGGATGAAAAATGGATTCGCCTGTTTGCGCTCGCCTACGTCATGTTTATCGTCACCAGCAGTTTGGGCAGACCGGCGATGCATGCCATCATCATCGATTCGACAACTCCGGAAAACCGTAAAGCGATCTATGCCATCGATTATTGGATGATCAACCTGTCGATGGCCATCGGTGCAGCACTCGGTGGCTTATTGTATCTGAATCATCAGATTGAATTGTTTATTCTATTGACAGTAACAGCTGCCAGCTTGCCGATTGCTTATCAGATTTGGCTGAAGGACGAACGCGTCCAAAGCTTGAAAAAACAGCATCAGAATGTGGTGATCGATCTGCTGCAAAACTACAAAGTTGCTTTCCAGGACCGGCCTTTTGTGAAAGTGGTGATCGGTTCCATGTTCATTTTTTCGGCGGAATTTTCCTTGAACAGCTATATCGGCGTCCGGCTTGCCGAGAGCTTCGATTCTTTCACCATCGGGGATTTCGAGGTTGCCGGAGTCCGGATGCTGAGCCTCTTGAATATCCAAAACATGCTACTGGTCGTCTGTATGACATTTATGGTCAATAAATTCACGGACCGATTTTCCAAACGGCATGTCCTCTTGACCGGATTGTTGCTTTACAGCATTGGCTATGTCACGATTACATCAGCGAACAGCTGGTACCTGCTGCTCCTGTTCAACTTTATCGGGACAATCGGCGAACTCGTATATTCGCCGGTGCGCAATGCAGAGATGGCGAATATGATACCCGAAGACAAGCGGGGTTCGTATTCCGCTTTCTCCAATGTTTCATTCAGCGGCGCGGATCTATTGGCCCGCTCCACCATCATCATTGGTGCATTCCTGATTCCGACAATGATGTCTGTCTATATCGGCGTCCTGTTGATGATCGGAACGCTCCTTGTTTACACGGGCCTGTTTGTCAGAAAATCGAAGAAAGAGCAAGTGGCCGAACTGGAAATCGTTTGATCTCCACTACTTTAGTAGACAAATGAAATGCCAGGAGGATGAGCATGATGATTAGAAAAGCAGTTCCAGCAGATGCGGCTCAGTTAACCACACTCATGAAGCATGTGGAAGAATCGAATTTGATGCTGTTTGAGCCGGGAGAACGAAAAACCACTGCCGAACAGCTGAAGAAACGCCTTGGTGCTGCAGGGGATGAGTCAATCGTGCTGGTGGCAGAAGAAGAGTCGGAGTTGACAGGCTATTTGTTTGCGATGGGCGAAGGAGTCAAACGGAAACGGCATTCCGTTTATGTGGCGCTGGGCATTAGGCAAAACGAGCGGGGAAAAGGCAGAGGCACCGAGCTGTTTCTGGCGTTGGAGCAATGGGCCAAAGAAAAGGCGCTTCACCGCATTGAACTTACCGTTCTCGAGCATAATAAAGCTGCCATTGCACTATATGAAAAAATGGGGTTTCAAGTAGAAGGAATCAAGCGGGATTCTATATGGATTAACGACAGCTATGCCAACGAATTGTATATGTCGAAACTGCTTTAGGTCATAGAGCGGCAAAGGGTTCTATTACCACCAGTAACGTCGGTGGCTATAGAACCCTTTGCCGCTTTTTAGGAAATGAAGCGAGAAATGTGGAAATAAGACGATATCTTATGTTTATATACTAGAGGTATGTAAAATATTGTAGTTTATCTGTATTTTTAGACGCAATGATTGTAAACTAATAAAGAATGTTTTTACGGGGAGTTGGATAAATGGATTCGTTGCTTTTTTTCTTTCTTGAAAATATGGCGTTGATCATCGCGCTGCTATACCTGGCTTTAAAAGCTAAGGAATTATTATTCCCCGATTTAACCGAATCAACATTTTTATTGGTGTTGAGTGTAGTGTTCATCGGATTTTTAACGTTTTCAGTCATGTACAACCCTTATATCCACGAAGGGATGAGGCTTGACCTGCGGGAAGTGCCGCTTTATTTCATCTCCTATGTGGGAGGGTGGAAAGTTGGGATTCTGTCTGCTGTGTTCCCGTCGTTCTACCGCTATTCGCTAGGTGGTCCAACCGCAATAGAAGGTGTATTGCAGACAGTGGTGTTGCCGGTCATCATCGGCAGCTTGTTCCGCGATAAGAAGACCGTCAATAAGTTTTTTGCCTTGCTGGATATCAAGAGAATGGTTCTGGGATTGCTTGTATTCGAAGTCCTTAAATCGATAACGATGCTGGTAACTACACCGGCAACGATTTTTATAACACTATCGATGATGTTCTTTTCGATGGTTGCTGTATTGGCCATGGGATTGATCGCAAATGGGGAAAATCATCACATCCTCGTCCGCAAGGAACTTGAATTTTATTCGAATCAGGATCCGATGACACAATTGCCCAATATCCGCTATTTCCGAAATAAAGTTCAAATGCTGGTGGCGCAATATGTCCCAGTGGCTATTGTAATGATCGATGTCGATTACTTCAAAACCTATAACGACACGCATGGCCACCAAAAAGGGGATGCTGTGCTCCGGTCGATTGGCCAGCTGCTGCGGGACAATACACGAAAAAAAGATTATATCGCCCGTTATGGCGGTGAAGAATTCATCTTTTGTATCACCGATCCTCTAGATGATGCGGAAGCACTGGAAATCGCTGAAAGGGTTCGGGAACGGATCGAACAGTATCATTTTGAGGGTGAAGAGCTGCAACCTGAAGGCAAGCTGACTGTATCTATGGGAATATCCTTGAATTCCTACCACAAAACGCTGGATCAGCTGATTGGCGAAGCCGACCAGGCACTTTACCAATCCAAGCACCATGGAAGAAATCAGGTTACCGCTTTTTCAGAAACCGAGGAAAAGGAATCCGTGAATGTGTAGAGTGAAAAACTTATCGAACCGGACAGCCGTCTTTTCTCAAAAGCGGCTGTCTTTTTTTAGTGAAAGCGAGACCTTAAACATAGAAGCATGGAAAATTGGGTAGAGGGGATAAAGAGGAAAGCTGGCTCAATGGACAATGGGCTTTCCAATTAACATAAAAGACGGGAGGAATCCAGATGGAGCACAATCTGCAGACGGGATTAGCGTCTATGGAGACACTAGTCGTCATCTTGCTGTTCTTGGCATTTTTGCTGTACCCACTTGCAGCAGCTTTGACGAGCTTGCGCTTAAAAGCGTGGCCGCTCCATCGCTATTTTTTATGGAGCCTCGGTGTTTTTTGCATCGCAGCCGTCTTTACAGGGCCATTGGCGGATATAGCGCATGATGATTTCACTGGACATATGTGGACACATCTGCTGCTTGGCATGCTGGCACCTCTACTATTATTGCTGGCCATGCCTATGACTCTGCTGTTGCGGTCCCTGCCGATTTCTGCAGCAAGAAAGGTTACTTCAATTTTAAAGAGCCAGCTGTTTCATTTGTTGAGCAACCCGATTACCGCATGGATCCTCAATACCGGCGGGTTGTATATGCTGTACATGACGGATTTATATGAGCTTATGCACCGGTCGCTGATTGCTTACGCCCTTATCCATCTGCATGTATTTCTAGCAGGCTACCTGTTCACTGCTTCTATCCTCTATATCGATGTCACAAGCCATCGCCTGGGTTATTTGTTCCGTTCCATTGTTTTGATCGTGTCGTTGGCGGCTCATAAAATCCTTTCAAAACTCATCTACGCCTATCCGCCTGACGGTGTGCCAAGAGAGCAAGCCGAAGCAGGAGGAATGATCATGTATTATGGTGGGGACTTCATCGATTTGGTCATCATCGTCATCTTTTGCTGGCAGTGGTATAAAGCCACTGCTCCAAGGAAAAGTGAAATGGCTGAGAAGATATGAAGCGTACGGGGAAGCTGTTTCGTCGGTGCGTCTTATGTCTTTCGGGGCTGAACGGCCGTTTCCGCTTTTCTTTTTGTCCAGCTCCAACGGCCAACTCCTCGGGTCATAAGCCACACTGACTATGCGGCAAAAAACGCCGCTTCGTCAGCGCGTCTTATGCCTTTCGGAGCTGAACGGCCGTTTCCGCTTTTCTTTTTCTCAGGCAAAGTCTCTTGTTTTGGGTTAAACTAGAGATAAGCGTTTGGATTCGAATAATCTGCTCTACTACATAAGAACGAATGAATTTAAGCATCACCATCATTAGGAGGCAATTCATGAATAGTTTTATTGTTATGCAAGGAGAGACTTATCAGGCAGAACGCAATGCGGGGGTTCTTTGGACGCCGCAGATCGACAAATCCGGCATGGTGCCGCATTCGTGGAACCGGATGCAGGAATTGAAGAAAGGCGATATTGTGTTTCATTATGTAAAAGGCTCCTTTATGGCCATCAGCCGAGTACGGGAAGATTGCCATAAAGGCACGAAGCCGAAAAATCCGGATGAGCAGCAGAATGGACATGAAGACGCGTTCGTGGCACACACTGTCTATCGCGAACTGGATAAGCCCTTGTCAGTGAAGGAATTCTTTGCGGAAATCGAGCCTTTATTGCCGGTGAAGTATTCCGCGTTCCAGGAAGATGCCAGCGGCAATTCAGGCTATCTGTATCCCTGCAATGAAGAACTGGCGATGAAGTTTCTGGAGCTGATCAGCTCGTTGAACATTTTTACAATTGAAGTGGAACAGTTGGAATTATCGATGGAAGTGATCAAAAAAACGGAGCACAATCCATTGCTGGGGCTGATTGCCGAAGCGGAACTTGAAATCAAAACTAAAATGCGCAGAGGCAAAGAACAATTTCGGGAAAGTTTGCTGCCGCAATGGAACGGCGAATGTCCGCTTTGCGGCATCGGGGTCGAAGAGGTTTTAAAAGCGACCCATGCGAAGCCGTGGAAGGACAGTTCGGATTCAGAGCGATTGGATCCGTTCAATGGCATTCTGCTTTGCGCTAATCACGCCGCCTTGTACTCAGCAGGTTATATTGCCTTCACCGGTGGGGGAAGGCTCCATATTTCGAGCCGGATTCCCGAAGAAGACTATCCGGTATATAGATTGCGTAAGAGCATGAAAGTTCCGGTCTCCCCGGAGCATGCGCCTTATTTAAGGTGGCATAAACGGATTGTTTTTGCAGAACCGAGAAAAGTGAAATTGCTGACAAACCAGGAACAATAGATTTTTTTAGCTGTCTATAGGCGAATGGAATATGCTACACTGAAAACAAGTGAATAATCATGCAGAAAAAAGGTGCTGATTCGTCAGCATAACAGGGAACCCGGTTAGATTCCGGGGCTGTTTCCGCAACTGTAAGTGCGTATGAAATAAGAAAATGCCACTGTTCCGATGACTAGTCATCGGGACGGGAAGGTTCTTAGAGTAAATCGATGCACAAGCCAGGAGACCTACCTTTTTTTGAACGTATTTTTACTCTTCGGAAGATAAGGGAATCATACGGCAACGTTTCTATTTTTGACTGCTGGAGTATGTCTCTGAATAGCTATGGCGCCGCCCTTTTTTTGAGGGCGGCTTTTTGGTGTTTAATGAGAGCGTTCAATGCAGTGATTTTCACCAGACAAAAGTGAGGTGAAATGATGAAGAAAGACATGCGTTACCTATGTTATCCATTCATGCGGGAATCCGCCTCTACAGTGGACTTTGAAATCAGAACAGATTCATTGACCACACACATCGGGGAAGCCCTGGCGCTGACAGAAGATGTAGCTGCAGTTCAGCGCGACCTGCAGATTCTCCAGCCGATGGCCTATCATTTGAATGGCTCAGTCCGAGGGAAACTGGCTATCCGGGATGAAGATTTGATCGAGTTAAGTAACATGTATGATTATTATGTCAACTGTACAAGGGACAAAATCGACCACTTCGTTTTGCCTCAAGGGACTATAGGTGCTTGTGTCCTGCATGGATGCCGTAGTGAGGCGAAAAAATCTGTCCGCGCCTTGCATAAAGTAAGCTTGGAACGTGAAGTTCCGGAAATCCTTTTCAATTACGCCAATCTTTTGGCGAATGTATTCTTTACCATGGCTGTTTATGTCAATCAACACCACGGCGTGGAAGAAATTCCGTTTGTCAGCAAGTCCTATCCAACCAAAAAAACCAAAAAGAAAGAAGTGGCCAACTAACAATGAAAATTTCCCTATTCAAGTACCTATCCATCGGAGCAGTGGCATTAACGCTCGGCGCCTGCCAGTCAGACACATCCCAAACAGCTGATTCGGATGCAGCAGCTGAAGTTGAAGAACAGGCAAGTTATACCGTGACGGATGACCTGGACAAGGAGCTGACTTTTGAAGAAGTTCCTGCTACTGTCGTGTCATTGATTCCCAGCAATACTGAAATCCTCTATGAAATCGGAGCTGGAGACAAAGTGGTCGGTGCGACAGATTACGACAACTACCCGGCTGAGGCAGCCGAAGTGGAGCGTGTTTCCGATTCGGTGGCTTTCAATGCCGAACGCATCATTGAACTGGAACCGGATGTGGTCATCGGTTATTCGACAGGTGGACCGACCGGCTACGACGAATTGGAAGCAGCCGGCATACAGGTATTTGTCATCGAATCAGCGGAATCCTTCGACGACGTTTACGGAGACATCGAGCAAATTTCAACTGTAATGGGCTTGGAAGACAAAGGCGAAGAAGTGATCGGGGCCATTCAGCAGCAAATTGAAGGCGTACAGGGAAAAGTAGCAAGCGTGGAAGAGAAAAAACAGCTGTATTTCGAAATCAGCCCTTCACCGGAAATCTATACAACAGGCCAGAAGACTTTTCAGCAGGAAATATTGAATCACGCCAATGTCGACAACCTGTTTGGCGATTTGGAAGGATGGCCGCAGATTTCTGAAGAAGAAGTCATCAAACGAAATCCGAAAATCATTGCGACCACAGTCTCTTATATTGATGACCCAATCGGCGAAATTAAAAGCCGCGAAGGTTGGAAAGATATCGAAGCAATCCAAAACGATCAGGTGTTTTTCCTGGACTCCGATATCACTTCCCGTCCGGGACCAAGAATCGGAGATGCTGTCGAGCTGGTAGCGAAAACAGTATATCCCGAAGCTTTCGAATAATAGTGAAAACCCCGCTCAAATATGAGCGGGGTTTTCTGATCCATTCATAGTAGAGGCTGTTATTGGTGCTGTTTTTCAAGCACATCCAAATCAATGCCGAATTCTTCCTTCAATACACTTTGTTTTTCTGCAGCCGACAATTCTGTCTTTTCCTTTTTCCCATTTTCAGAACGCGTCAGCTGACTGCCTGATAACGTCACCCGGCCATTTTCAGTAGCCCGTGTAACTAGGTCATCATGGGTAAAAGGAGACTCCTGTGAAACCTGGTTGAAGACACAGCCTTCGTGAAAATCAGCCAGCTGTTTTGCTTCTATGGAAAATCGGTATAGTGTTTTCTCCGTATCTTCGGTTTCACGAATCAAGTCGTAGTAGACTTCATCAACGTGTTCAACACGGTAAGTGCCGCTATGGTCTGTATGCCGTTCACCGCCGAGCGGAATTGGGCTGATGGTGGAATCCCCGAATCCAGCATCGACCAGATAGAGGGTATCGAGCTCAACGAGAATCGCTGCATGGGTATCGGCTTTCGACCATGTACCGTCGGGTTTTTGTACAGTAGCGGAAATCAGTTTTGCATCAAATCCCAATTCATTCAGCAGCCAATGGAACAAACCATTTATTTCGTAGCAATAGCCGCCGCGGTGTTGATTGACGATTTTGTCGTAAATGCTATTGATATTTAAATAGATCGGCGTCCGGCGGATAACATCCAAATTTTCAAAAGGGATATTCTGCATATGCAAAGACTGCAGCTCAGCCAAGTTCTGCAGGTAATGCTCCTGTACGGGTGAAGCTTTGAATCGCTTAAGGTAGTCGGTGGTATTCATATTTATTATTCATTCCTTTCGGCTAGTCGAATGGGTATATATTTTATTCTGTGAAATAAACATTCATTCATTATAATAAAAGAGTGTAGAGTTTGCTCCTGCGTGGTATAGTGAATAAGTATGTGAATTTAAAATGAATATCACAAACTGAATGACTGTATGAATGCTGTTCAAAAAAATAGGAAGCAGGGTGATGGATTTGGTATCCACTACGGATGTTGCTAAGCATGCAGGTGTTTCGCAGACCACGGTTTCACGTGTGTTGAATAAACCCGATCAAGTGAAAAAGGAAACTTATGATAAAGTGATGGCTGCTGTAACTGACTTGAATTATTCGCTGGATGGGAATGAAGAGGCAGTTCCAATCATCGAAAAAACCAAATCAATCAGCCTGATTGCCGGACCATTGGATGACCCGATTTTCATCGGTGCTGCTCCAGCTATTATCAACTATGCAAAAGAACGGGGCTATCAAGTAAACGTTCATTTTGTTACAAAAGAGAATGAGTTGGAGACTTATGACGCCGTTTTGTCCAGCAAAACCGGTGGCATTATTTTGGCTTCCGTACTCCTTGATGATGTAAGCCATAAGAGACTGGTTGAATCAAATATCCCATTCATCCTGTTGAATTCGAACCATCCTGGTAGCCAACACTCAATTGGCCTGGACAATATCGAAGCCGGATATCTTGCGGCCAGCCACCTGCTTACCGCTGATCATCAGGAAGTGGCTTGGGTGGGGGGACCTTTAAATAGCTCCACCTATAAAGACCGGTTTTTAGGCTTCATTCATGCGCTTCAGGAAGCGAAAAGCAAAATACGCAAAAAACGATTGGTGATTACCGATACCGATAAATCTTCTCTCTATGCAGTTTATCAGGATCTGCAGAGTTTGAAGAAAAAACCGACGGCTATTGTGGCGGCTACCGATGAAATTGCCATCCAGCTGTTGGATTTCTATCAGGAAGACGGATATCGGATTCCGGAAGACATCAGCATCATCGGTATCGGAAATTCAGAAATCGGTCAGCATTCAGCATTCGGACTGACTTCTGTCGGTTCAGCCGATAGCCTGGCTAATCTCGGTCAGGAAGCCGTGAAAAGACTTTTTGATATCTTGACGCTCGATCAAGATGAAGCCTTTCATGTAAACCGGGAAGTTCTTCTTTATGAGCGCAAGACTACTGTTCACGGATAGGTGATGAAACTGTACGGAATGCAGGATTCATTTTCTGCATCCATTATAGTCTTACCCTGAAAGGAACGGAGATTAACCCATAATTAAAAAGCTGTACTGGCAAAGATGCCGGTACAGCTTTTTTCAGTGAGTAAAAACCCACGGCAAAGTCCGAGATACGGGTTCATTTCTTTCATTCTGTTCTGCATAAATGGATGGAGTTGCTTATTATTTCATTTCTTTATGCGTAAAGGGACACTTCCCCTGTATCGGTTCACTGTCGTCGCCGATGAAAAATTGCTTCCATTCGTTATGTTCAGGGTCTCCGAAATGGCTGATATCCGGGTGTGTCGGCAAATGATCCCATGCCTCTACACGCTGCCGCACTTTATCGCGTGACATGACGCCGCCTTTTTCGGTTCCTTTTAATCCTTCAAAGATGCGGCGGGGCTGGAATCCTAAAACCATTGCGTTGCCGAGGTCCCGGGTTTTCCGTTGTTTATAAGCCGGTGTATTGCCGAAGATGAAGATCGGCTCTCCCTGGAAAGTGAAATCCCATAGATAATGGTCCGGGTCGCGTGGTGCTTCTTCCGGCCATTCCATTTCATCTTCATCATGCAGGTATTGGAGAATGTCCCAGAATTGCTGGCGGTAGGTTTCCAGTGAACCTTCTTCCTTGAATGGTTCAACAAAAACAAACAATCCATGCCGCTTGTGTTTCGGATCATTGAATAGCGTCAAAAATGATTCAACGGCGGCAGGCAAGTTGCTCCAGTCGTCTTGGGTGATATAAGCGTAGCGCAATTCTCCCTTCAGTTCGCCGCTCATCCCGAAATAACATGGAAAAGTCTTATCCGTTACGGTTTCGTGAAAGGTTTTGTATTCGGCCAGCAACCATTCAGGCAAGTCTGTCCGTACTGAAAAATCTTCTTTCGTCAATAAAGCTGAGTGGGTTGTAATCATCAAATATTCCTCCATATGCATAAAATAGCGTCTTCCTTCTACTTCCCTAAGAAACACAGGACAAAACAAAAACGGCTGAGAAAAATCACAGCCGTTTCATCAATTGAATTAAAAAGCTCCGGAACCGCCACCGCCGCCTCCGACTCCACCGCCTGCAGGCATAGAGCCTGTCCCGCTGGCTGAAGCACTGGTGCTGGAATTCGCAGCGATGAAAATACCCGTCAAGAGGACTGGATTGTAGAACACGCCAAACTCTGCAAAAGCAGATTCACTGTAGGCATTGGTGAAGCTCTGCGTTTTCGGATTGGCCGATTTTTCGTCCGCTCCCAAAACGTAGGCATAGGCACGCATTTTTTCATCCTGCGTCAAGTTTTCCCAGTCTGAAGCATCCAGATTTTCCATGGCAGTACGCAGTTGTTTCCATTCTTCCCGTATCTCGTGGCCATCACGGGTAATCGGGGAGTAGAAGCAAAAAGCGACAAAACCGATTCCAATGAAGAGAGAAAAGAACATCAACGGCAATAGATCCATTACCCCGAAAAAGATGCTTGCTGCAAATAAGGCAAGCCCGATCAGTCCCACGGTCCAGCGCAGCAACGGGTGCTTGCCGTATAGGTCATGTTGCTTCACTTCTTCGACGACGCCCTGCTGCCAGGCCGTGATCGATTCGTTATAGGAAGAGTGGTTCAGTTCGTTATTGGTATAGGTTTCAAGATCCTTGGTTGCAAAAGTTTCGCCATCCCCGACTTTATCGAATAATAAGTCGATCAATGTCGCCTCATGCGCATGTTCCGCATGGCGATCGATCAGCCGGAAGTGTTCTTCCGACAATTGCTCTACATTCTTTTTGCGCACCAGTTCCATTAAGGCGGCTGCTGTTACGGCAGGCGTCAAGATGGAGGATTTGGTGAAATACAAGGTCGCCGGAATACTCATTTTCTGTTTGGGCACGAAGAAGGCGCTTGTACTTGGTTTTGCTTGCTGTTTGGTTCTGCGCGCACGGTTCCACCCCCAGGCGGCAAGTGCAAGCAGCAAAGCCCCGGCCCCCGGAATCAGTCCATTGCCGATGAGAGAGCCGGTGTCCCGTCTTGCCGCAAAAGCGATGGCCTCATCTTCCAAACGTTCTTTTTCATCTGCCAATTCCCCGCGGATAGATCCATCCTGCTCGGGAAGGGCGGGGAAGAGCTGAGCGTCAAAGATGACACGGACATCTCCGTTAGATCCTTCCGGCACGCGACCCATATCGAAGCGGACCGCTCCATCGTCCTGCAGGCTGCCCGTCCCATAAGCTTCATCATAGCCGACAAAATCCGTTTCTTCGGAAGGAGCGGGAGGGGTGACCGTAATGGTCATTTGTCCGTAATCACTTTCGTTGCGGTCATCGAAGAACGGCCAGTAGAATTCGGCGCCGTCTTCGAATTTGTCCACAGCATCCTGGATTTCGTAGTGCAATTCGATGGTTACGGTTTCATCTTCGCCTGCACGGAAGACCTTGTACAGATCGCCTTCCCGTTCGACTTCCAATTCCTGGCCGTTTTCATAACCGCTGAACTTTTGGATCGAGCTTCCTTCTTTCGGAGCGATTTCCCGTGTGATGCCGTTGAAGTCATCTTCAAATTCATATGTGTGATGTTCCACCACATCCACGGTGCCGTCTGTGTTCACCTGTGCATCGATAACAACTTCAGCAATCGAGAACTCGACGGCTAATGCCTGCAAGGGAAACAGCATGAGAACCAGCAGCGTCAAAAAACAGATAAACGGTTTTTTTCTGTGCATTTCCATCACCTCTTTCTCTATTTACGAGAATCTCCATAAAAAGTTTCAGAAAGAACAATCAGCGAAGAACGCCATGAGGCAAAATTGCATGAACGCCTTTGACCCCATTGACGACTTGGGTGACATGCAGATCGACTGCGACACTCGATAAGGCAGTCGCTTCTGTCCGTGAAATGCTATAGAGCTGTTGCATAAACGAAATCATTTCAGCTAAAGCGACAGCTGCAGCTTCGTTCAGGTCTTCATTGAATCCGAATGTAATCCATCCGGCGGGTGTGTTTGCACGCGGCATCGATAATGTCCTGTCTTTATGGAGAATCAGCGTGATATCCGCGAGATCCATCGGGCATTCAATTGCAGTTCCGGAACTTTCCCCATCACCTTGAAGGGCGTGGCCATCTCCCAGTGAAAACAACGCACCCTCCACAGATATAGGCAGAAATAAGCTGCTTCCCGGCACCAATTCCTTGCAGTCGATATTGCCTCCGAAATACGCAGGTGGTTTTGTCGGAAAAGTTCCCGCTTCCTTTGGCGCTACGCCCATCAACCCTAAAAAAGGGGACAAACCGACTTTGAATTCCTGCCCGGCGAGTTTACAGCTGCCCGTCATCCGTGCGGCATCGAGCCTCCAATCCACCTGCAGCCGTCCGCTGTCTGAGATGCCCAACTTGTCATTTTGCCAAGCCGGGAGACCGCCTGCCCAATTGCGGCCGTACCAGCCTGGGATGAGTTTATTGGTGCGCACTTCAAGCACCATGCCGGGTTTCGCACCTGCAACGGCAATCGGGCCAATGATTGGATGTGCGAGCTTTTCTTCGTTTTCACGCGACGTGAAAATCGTCCGTGCTTCAGTTTCGGCTGCCGAATAGCCCCATTGGATATCGATGGTCTTCAACTGGATGGTATCGCCTGAATCGACGGTTAGAATCGGGTTATAATCCCGGTTAAAGGAAGAATGAAGGTGCTTTGAATCGAGTGGAATGGAATGAATCACAGAACTGCCCCTTTCTATTAAACAAACTTTCTGTCATTACGGTAATTATAGCAATGAAGCTGGCAATAAAACAAAAAATGGCCTTGCTGACCTGAAGAATGAGGCGACGGAGAACAGGCACACAAATTTTCCTGAAAATAAATAAGCGGCTGAAACCCTAAGGTTCCAACCGCTTTGTCATCTAGTCAATCTCTATTGCTTAAGTTGGATATGGTTAATCCTGATGCCATTCCATTAATACCTCACCGATTTGACGATGATTGATCACCAGGTCGGCATAATCATCAAGCGGCGTGGCTTCCTGATTGACGATGACCAGTTTCGCACCGTGTTCCTTGGCGATGAGCGGGAACTGATTGGCTGGTGTCACGGACAAGGAAGACCCGAGAACGATGAATAATTCTGCACGGCTTGCTTCGTCAAACGCCGACTCGAATGGCTGTTCCGGCAGCATTTCCCCGAACAGCACGACGGAGGGGCGCAAAATGCCGCCGCAATTGCAGCGGTATGAACCGTCGAGAAACGCTTCGCTGTTGTAGGAGGTTCCACACGATTGGCAATGGACCTTCTGCAGCGTGCCGTGCAGTTCTGCCACATTTTTGCTGCCGGCCTGTTGATGGAAGCCGTCGACGTTCTGGGTGATCACCGACTGGATCCGGCCTTGCCTTTCCCATTCCGCTAAAATGCGATGGCCGTTGTGCGGACGGTATTCCTTTACACCAAGCACACGCTTCCGGTAGAAATCGATAAACTCGTCAACATTCCTATTCAGCGCTTCGACACTGGCAACCTGGCTGGGGTCTTTTTGCTGCCATAAGCCCTGATTTGCCGAGCGGAAGTCAGGAAGCCCGCTCTCCGTCGACATGCCGGCACCGGTAAAAACCACTGTATGTCTTGAATTGGTCAGCCAGTCTTTAATCAACAAAACCACTCCTTTTTTGAATACCCATTTTACCGGGTTGGCCATGCCCGTTCATCTGCTTCAATAACACCCAATAATTTGCTGCGGCGTTGCTGCAGCTCTTCATAAGCTTGTAGATAATCTTTTTCCGGCATCAATGGAATTCCTGACTGGCGAAGAAACTCAAAATCAGGAAGAGATGGATTGTGTTCCGATGGACGATAAAAGGATTTATTGAGCGTTTCCAAATATTGCTGGACGCTGGAGCGCGCATTTTTCAAAAGCAGCCTGTTGGGGTGGTGTTCGGCAGGTATACTGAATTTAATGAGGCTCAGCGTTTCGTCCAGAATCGCAACGGCTGTCGGCATGGCAGATTTTTTGCTCACTGCATGATAATAATGCAACACAGGATAAGCAATATGCTGAGTAGTCAAAGAGCCCAATTGCTCCGAATAAGTATCCAGCAATAAATCGAAATCGTGGAAGTCGTCTCCATTCCATGCGCTTTCGACCAGTTCCTCAGCGGTTTCACCCACACCATGGATACTGGAAGCGAAAGATCGCTTCATCGTAACTGCACTCAAGATAGAGATTAAGTAAGTGACGCCAAAGGTGATGAACAGCATGCCCGTGCCGGTAGCAAGAACAGAAGCGATTTGCCAAACTCCTTCTTTCGGACTGAAATCACCGTTGCCCAGCGTAAAGATCAAATAGCCGGCAAAATAGACGCGGTCGAACCAGGAGATCGGGTCGGTTCCGCTGGAAGGCGAGATTGAATCCGCCAATCCGGCGAAAATGAGTGTCCAGCCGCTCCATAACATGAAAATCCACATGGCCAGCGTGGCACTCAAAACAAAAGGACCTGCTAAACTCAATGCTTTCGAGTGGTCTCCCGCGATTGCTTTGACCGTTCTCCAGACCAATGATGACAAGCGGTCTGTAACCGGTCCCGCTCCACCATCGATCCATAACGTGGTCCACGTGAAATCGATGATGCACAGGACAATCAGCACGATTCCTGCGATTAAGTAAACCATATCCATTGGAGTTCCTCCTTATGTATATACTAAATGAAATATTGAAAAAACAGCCTTGTTTTTTATGATAATGCCTACAGTTCAAAATGTAAAAAAAACGACGTTGCCTGAGGCTTATTCAATAGGTCGAGTGCCGAAATATGTTAAAATAAGAGAGAAAATCAGCAAGAAGGGACGTGCAGCAGATTGGTTAAGATTCGATCCGGTGCCCTTTTTGGAAGAGCACCTTTTCTCGCTTCGAAAAAAATTAAAACCCCACTTGATATAGAAAATATCGTCATACTAGGTGATTCTGTGGCTTACGGCTATGGCACCAAAGGCGGCATCGCCAATTATTTGAAAGAAACCTTCCCATCAAGCCGCATCACCAATCTCGGCATCAATGGATTGACCAGCAGCGGGCTCGTCCAAAAAATGCGGACAGGCTCCTGGCATAAACCGCTCGAACAGGCGGACCTGGTCCTGTTGAATATCGGCGGAAATGACTTGCTCCGCGGATTCCGAGACGGCGGAGCAAAAGGATTAATTCGGCAGTTCGCCATTCTGAAACGGACTTACCGCCAAAACCTGCTTCAAATATATGCATATCTTCGACAGGCCAATGACCAAGTCATTATCGTCCAGAACAATCTGTATAATTCCATGAAAAAGGATGTGCAGTATTTTGGCTTCACCAACCTGCTATTCCGTCTTTGGAATACAGCAATCGGCGAAAAAGGGGTCATCGTTTCCAAAACTGATGCGATGGGGAAAAACCCATCCATCTGGCTTGATTCCATTCATCCGAATGATGAAGGCTATAAGTTGATGCATGAATTATTGCTCCATACGCTTTCGACAACAGGATTCACCATCCTGCCGAATAAAAAATAAGCAATTGATGAATGATGAAAGTACAGGGTATTCACCCTGTACTTTTTTCTTTTGCTGAAAAGATTGAAGGATGTTCTCTCTGCGAGGATAATAGAAGTATAAATTGATGTATAGAAGAAAGGGGAAGAGGATGAAGAAATCGGTCATTTTATATTCAGTATGGGCAGTCCTTTTTCTGATTTTACAGGCCTGCAGCCAGCAAGAGGACCAAGAGGAGCGTGTACAGATGGATGAACTCATTGGGAATTGGGAAGGGGCGATTCAAGTGCCGGGTCAGGCATTGCCGATCGCCGTCGAGTTTGACGGGGCCACTGGAGCGATTTCAATTCCTGTACAGGGGATTCAAGGTTTCCCCCTTTCAAACTTTGACTTTATCGATCCGGATATTCACTTTGAAATGAGTATTCAAAATCAATTGCTGGTCTTTGATGGGGAGCTTTCGCAAGACACCATTGCCGGCACATTTACACAGCAAGGACAATCTTTTCCGTTTGAACTTTCCAGAACGGCTGCAGCTGAGGAAGAAGCAGGAACACGCGCAGAGATAGAAGTGGAGGGAGGGGGCATGACAGCCCTTATACTGACACCTGAAGGCGAGGGGCCGTTTCCCGTCATGCTGTTGCTGTCAGGGTCCGGACCCACCGATAAAAACGGCAACTCTCTGATTACTGTCGGAAAAAACAATAGTTTGAAGATGGTCGCTGAAGCGCTCGCTGAAGAGGGAATCGCCACAATCCGCTATGACAAGCGTGGAGTCGGAGACAATATCGGCCTGATGGCGAAAGAGGAAGAGCTGCGGTTTGAAGATTATATCAAAGATGCTTCCGCATGGATCGGCTACGCCCACTCACAGGAAAGGTTCTCCTCTATAGGCGTTATCGGACACAGTGAAGGATCTTTGATCGGCATGATTGCGGCAGGGCAACAGCAGGCAGCATCGTTCGTTTCATTGGCCGGGCCAGGGCGCCCAGCTGATGAGATCCTGATGGAGCAGTTAAAGGAGCAATTGCCGCAAAATCTGCTGGATGAAGCGCTTGGCACCATAAGTGAGTTGAAGAAAGGGCGTACGGTCGAACAGGTCAGTCCAGAACTCGCCAGCATCTTCCGGCCTTCTGTCCAACCTTACCTGATTTCCTGGATGGCGTATGATCCCCGGGATGAACTGAAAAAGCTCGACATGCCGGTCCTGGTCGTTGGCGGGACCACTGACCTGCAGGTGCCTATCGGTGATGCAGAGCTGCTGGAGAAAGCGCATGATCAGGCTGAATTGCTGATCGTCGACAACATGAATCATGTGCTGAAAAATACCTCTACCGATCCAACGGAAAATCTGGCAAGCTACGGCAATCCTGATTTGCCCCTGGCAGAAGGACTGATGGAAGGGATATTGGAATTCCTGAAATAAACCTGAAACGCCTTCCGTAAGCCGGAAGGCGTTTTTTTCAGTTGAAACGAGCGGATCATTTATCTGGACACGTAGTTGGAAATGGTTTTCTTGTATTTCCCAAAAAAGATTGACTATTTTAAATTAAAATACTAATATAAAATATACTTCTAGTTCCAGAAAGAAGAATCTTGATATGGAGATATAAAGGGGGAGGTATAAAAAAGAAGGAACATTTTTTGTTATATCGAGAAAGCGTTTACAACATAGAATAGGGGTGCACCATGTTTACATTTTTGATTTCCATCGTCATTTTGGTGGTGGCATATTTTACATACGGTAAATTTATCGAAAAACTGTTCGATCCGGTCGAAGCGAGAAAGACGCCGGCTTACGCGAATGCGGACGGTGTGGATTTTGTTCCGATGAACAAGCATAAGAACGCGCTGATCCAATTATTGAACATTGCCGGTACGGGGCCGATTTTCGGTCCCATCATGGGTGCGTTATACGGCCCCGTGGCATTTCTGTGGATCGTCATCGGCTCGATCTTTGCCGGAGCCGTACACGATTACTTGACCGGTATGATATCCATCCGCAACAAAGGTGCGCATATTCCGGAGCTTGCCGGCAAATTCCTGGGGGCTGCTTCGCGGCACATCGTCAACGTTTTCGCTTTGTTGCTGCTGTTATTGGTCGGAACGGTATTTGTCACGACACCGGCATCGCTGCTGTCGATTTTGTTGGATGGCAAGCTGGCGGTCGGCATCATCATTGTGTTCATCTTCATCTATTACTTCCTGTCGACAATCTTGCCGATCGACAAAATCATCGGCCGTTTCTATCCTTATTTTGGTGCCGTTCTATTGATCGGTACTTTGGGTGTCGGAATTGCATTGGTATTCTCTGAGTACAAAATACCGGAACTGAACTTCACAAACATGCATCCGGGCGATTTGCCGATCTTCCCAATCTTGTTCTTTACGATCACGTGCGGGGCGCTATCCGGATTTCACGCTACACAGTCGCCGATCATTTCCCGGACAGTTGAAAAAGAATCCCAGGGCCGCTACATTTTTTACGGCATGATGATTGCAGAAGCCATCATCGCCATGATCTGGGCAGCTGCCGCTATGAGTATTTTTGACGGGCAAACACTGAGCGGATTGATCAATTCCGGAACGCCCTCAGCGGTTGTCAACGAAGTGTCCATGACGCTTCTTGGCGCTGTAGGCGGTACGATTGCCGTTCTTGGCGCCATCGTATTGCCGATCACTTCAGGCGATACGGCCTTCCGCGCTGCGCGTTCCATCATTGCGGATTACATCAAGATCGACCAAACCAAGCTGATGAAACGTCTGCTCATCGCCATACCGCTGTTCATCATTTCAGCGGTCCTGACACAGGTTGACTTCAATCTGCTGTGGCGTTATTTTTCCTGGGCCAACCAGGCGACGGCAGCCATTGCCTTATGGATAGCCACCATGTATCTCTACATCCAAGGCAAGAACTATCTGGTGTCACTTGCTCCAGCGATTTTCATCACCTATATGGTATTCGTCTATATACTCAACCAGAAAATCGGTTTTAATCTGGATCTGAACCTGTCCTTCATCATCGGTCTGGTACTTACCGGCATCATCATTGTGATGTTCTACACCAAAGCCAGAAAAAACCGGAAAGCGGAAGTTCAGACGGTCGCAACGGTCGAATAAAGAAAACTTCATCACGGGAATCTATGACTCCCCTTTACCGCTAAAGCAGGCTCAAGCAGCCTGCTTTTTTCTTTGCCATTCACTTGCTGAAACCCTTTTTGAGCCAACAAAAATAAAAAACTCTTTATTTATCCTGTTTTTTTGCTAAAATAAGAAATTGAGATGATTAGAAGCTTTCATAGAAAAAGCCGGTCGCTCTTAAAAAGGGAGGAAGCGTCAATTTCTAATAATTGGTTATGGTTGCCGGTATTGATCTTTATGATGAATGGTTTCCGCTACGCAGAAATAATGATGCATAGCAGCTTGAATACTTATCAGGTCACCTTTTTTTCATTGAGTATCGTCGGCATCGTATATTTGCTGTGGGTAATTTACAAAGAAAAACTAGTACGCAACAAACCAACCGGTAAGCGGCATTTTAAAATCTGAATAGCGGTATAAAAACGGCTTGCCCCATTTCTACTTGGGACAAGCCGTTTTTATGGTTTCTGGTTCAAATAGGATAATGTTCATCCTCAAGCAAATCTTTCAAAGCCTGTTTTTCAAGGTTGATTTCGCTCATTGTGCGGATGCCCATGCGGCGGATCAGCGACAGCGGTGGACACCAGCCCTGAAGTGCATGCTGAAGCATGAATGCACTGACAGCACCGCTGAAGTAAGCCCATTTTTTGTCGACAGTAAGGGCCATGATAGAAGAAGCCAGCGCAAGGGAAGCCATATTGACTTCCAAGACACGTTCGGTATCCCATTCTTGTTCCAGCTCAGATATGCGTTGTTTGATAGCCTCAGGATCTTTTCGCTTGAATGAGTTGATGCGGGCTTCGGTTTCCCGTTCGATTTTTTGGTTGATGTGATCGGGTGTCGCGTTAGTGACCTTCGACTGGGTTGATGGCAATGTGTCGATTTGCACAGTCATATCGGATTCCTCACTTTCGGTGTTTTTACTAGTATTCCGCAACGGGCTCCCTCTAAACCTTTTTGAAGGATAATTCTCTATCCGTTCCAAGCGTAATCGGCTGCACGGGATGCGGAAACAAGAGGTTCAATGCTATAATTGCAGGACCAAAATGAAAGGTTGCCGAGCTCGGAATCGGCCCTTCCAGTCTGGCAGGAAAGGTGGAATAGGCATGATACGCGTATTGTTTGTTTGTCTCGGAAATATTTGCCGATCCCCGATGGCGGAGGCTGTTTTGCGGGAGCAGCTGGACCGTCAGGGATTATCACATAAAGTAGAAGTGGATTCAGCCGGCACCGGAAACTGGCATGTCGGCAATAATCCGCATCCGGGAACATTGAAAATCCTGAAGGACAATGCGATCCCCGCTGATGGCATGATAGGGCGCCAGCTGAATAAAGGTGATTTTGATGAGTTCGATTATATCATCGGGATGGACGAAACCAATATAGCTGATATCCGCTCAATGCTCGGCCAGCCGGACCATCCGAAAATACTTCGTTTCCTGGATTTGACCGACCATCTGAAGGATGTACCAGACCCTTATTACACAGGGGATTTCGAAGAAACGTATGAACTGGTGAATGATGGCTGTGAAGCGCTGTTGGCGAAAATTAGGAAAGATCATGAAATCTGAAAAAAACCATCGAAAACGGCTGGAGATTCATTTCCAGCCGTTTTTTTATGATTCTTCGAATTTTGCCCAGACCTCAGGAAGCAAGTCCGTCAGTTCATGCGCCAACAGGGTGTGGGGAGAGCGGCTCCGAGTCCATTCGTCTGCGCAGGCTCCGTGCAGATGAACGGCGTTCAGCACTGCATGTTTCCAGTCGCTGTGGCTGCACAGCATGCCGAGCATCATGCCGGTCAGAGTGTCTCCGGTGCCTCCTTTAGCGAGGGCGCTGTTGCCGGTCGGGTTGGTCCACGTATCGCCATCCGGAAAAGCCGTGATGGTGTTTTTGCCTTTCAGGACAATCGTGGCACCTAATCTCCCAGCCCATTCAGCGGCGTGATAAGCTCGGTTTTCTTGCAGTTCGCGGACATCGACGCCAGTGATGCGTGAAAACTCAGCTGGGTGAGGGGTCAAAATGACAGGAGCCTCACGCACGGGATAAGAACGCCTGCTCAAAGCGCCGGCATCGGCAATCACAGGAATCGTACTTTCAAGAAGGACGCGCACGGCATCTTCTGTCAATGTGTCCGGGTTAGTACCGGGTCCGATTGCCGCTGCTCGGTAGACATCGATAGTTTCTTTTTTTTCTGCGATCCGCCGCAAGCCATCCCGCAGATAGGTGGCTTCGGGAAGACGTGGGACAATCATCGCCATCGCTTCCGCCTCTGTTGCGATGACCAGCTTGCCGACACCGCTCCGCATAGCGCCAAGTCCGGCGAGAAGTGCAGCGCCTGGCATTTCTTCTGTCCCGGCAATCAATAGAGCAGTGCCATAGCTTCCTTTGTGGCTGTTTGCGCCTCTTTGGGGAAGTGCCGCCTTTACGTGCTCCGCCGTCCAAAAAGGCGGTGTTCCAGTTGATGAGGCCATTGCGTAATTCCTCCTGTTCGCTGAAAAAATATATTTCATTTACTTATAGTTTCTAAGTTACTCATTAGTTTCGTGAATTGCAAAAAATTCATTGAAGAAACCGGAAATTCAGATAAATTCCAATTTACAGCCGCGTCGAAGAGAAAGAAAGAGAGCGGAAAAGTCTAGCCTATACAACTAATTTATTGAAACTCCTGCTGATTTTTGCCACAAGGGTGGGAATATTCGGCTTAATCTTCCCGAAACCCTGGGAACGGCTTTTTGCCAGCGGTTTTATCGGACGCATTCTGGAGCTGGCCATCTTCTTCACGCGCATCGGCATCTTTGGAATCTACTTTGCGATGACCATCTCTATTTTAAATACTTATCTGAACATGAAGAAGTATTATGTGACTCCGAACTTGATCACCTTGTCACTGAATATCGTCTTTATCGCTTTGACTTCGTCTTGCTGCCGTTTTATTTTAAAAATGAAGAATCAGTCCATCAAAACTATTCATTTTGGCTGGACTTTGTTTATAGTCTGAAACCTCTTTTTCCAGAAAATAAAATAGACTTTTTTAATTGAAGCAGTTTATCTTTATCGCATTGCGTAAATGCCGCTCCAGGCGCATACTTAATATCGGAATAAATACTTAGGAGATTGATGATATGACACTAGAATTACAGCCTGCAAAGCCGATGAGCCCATTGAATGACCCGTGGGAGGCTTACCTTGATATCGAGCAGCACGGCAAGCCAACCCTATCGAGCATTGAGTTCACCACGACTTATTTATGCAATATGCGCTGCGAACATTGCGCGGTAGGCTATATGCTGGAACAAAAGGATCCTGATGCCTTGCCGGTTGACTTGTTATTGTCCCGTCTGGATGAAATACCGCATTTGCGGACCATCAGCCTGACCGGTGGAGAGCCGATGTTTTCAAAAAAGTCTGTGGAGCGGTATGTACTGCCTTTACTGAAATACGCCCACGAACGCGGTGTACAGACGCAGATGAATTCGAATCTGACCATACCCCTTGAACGATATATGTTGATTGCGCCTTTTTTGGATGTGCTGCATATCTCGCATAATTGGGGGACAGTGGATGATTTCATTGATGGCGGCTTTGCCAAGATGGAGCGAAAACCAACGCGTGAACGGCGCACTGAGCAGTTCCAGCGGATGATCGATAATAGCCGGGCATTAGCAGAAGCGGGTGTTATGGTATCTGCAGAAACGATGCTCAACAAAAGGACTTTGCCGCATCTGGCAACTATCCATAAACAAATTGTTGAAGAAATGAAATGCGCTCGCCACGAGATTCATCCAATGTATCCAAGTGACTTCGCTTCCAATCTGGAGGTGCTGTCACTGGCAGAAACCAGAAACGCCATCCATGAATTATTGGACAGCCGGGATGACAACACCTGGATGCTTTTCGGCACCTTGCCCTTTTATCCATGCAGTGACGATTTTGAGGAACAGGCTTTATTTAAACGCATCCGCAGCAGCAAAAACGTCTCGGTCCGAAACGACCCGGATGGGCGCTCCCGCCTCAACGTCAATATTTTCACCGGTGAAGTGATCGTCACGGATTTCGGCGACACGCCACCGATGGGCAATATCAAGAATGATTCGCTGCCGGCGATGCTTAATAACTGGCTCAGCCGTCCTTTGGCGCAGTCCATATCCTGCCATTGTCCAGCAGTCAAATGCCTGGGCCCGAATTTGCTGGTGAAAAACGCCTATTATCCGGGAATCGACTTTACCCAAAGGACTTCCAATCTTTAAGGTTATAAATAGAAGAAGTTGCATTAAAAGAGCGGAAGGAGCAATTTATCCTTCCGCTCTTTTTTGCAGTATCTTCATTTTCCATAAGGTGAGAGGCACTGTGGCGAGGAATGGAAGCTCAACCCACGATAAAAAATCAGAAAAATCAGATAACTGGTTTACATCAAAAGATTTCTATTTTATACTGGTAGCCAAGGATCGTTTAGAAAATCCTAAACGTTCAATTTTGTTTTTTGGAAACGAAGAAGGGAAGTTGAAGGCGGCTATTGGAAAAAATCAATCTTGAAAAGGGAGTGAAGCAAATGAGAAGGGAGTACCGTATTCACCTATCGTTGATCGTACTTATGGTGACGGGCTTTTTATTGGGCGCATGTTCCAATGACAATGCAGAAACCGGTGGCAGTGAAGACGGAGCTGAGGAGGAGGGCGGCGTGTTCGTCTTTGCCAGAGGGGGAGATTCCGTATCACTCGACCCATCGGAAGTGACGGATAACGAATCGACGAATGTGGCACAGAGCATGCTCGAAAATCTGGTGGCTTTTGAAGAGGGCGGAACCGGCATTGAACCGATGCTAGCGGAAGAATGGGAAGAGTCAGAAGATGGACTGACGTACACGTTCCAGTTGCAGGAGGGTGTAAAATTCCACGATGGGACAGATTTTAACGCGGAAGCGGTCGTAGTCAATTTCGAACGCTGGATGAATGGTTCAGGAGATCAATTTCCGACCTATGGTTCAGTTTTTGGAGGATTCATTGATGATGAATCGCATATCATCGAATCGGTGGAAGCACTCGATGAAACGACAGTTGAATTCAAGTTGAATACACTCAAACCAACATTCCTGAAAGAATTGGCGCTGACCAACTTTGCGATTTCCAGCCCTGCAGCGATTGAGCTTCACGGGGAAGACTACAGCAACAACCCGGTCGGAACCGGACCTTTCGTCTTCGATGAATGGATACGGAATGACCGGGTGGTGATGAGCAAATACGAAGACTATCGATTAGAGGGGTATCCAAAGCTTGACCAGGTCATCATACGCGCCATCCCGGACAATTCCGCACGGATGAATGCGTTGATAAGCGGGGAAGTCGACATGATTGATGGAGTAGACCCGGAAAACGCGCAGCAAATCGAAGAGGATGAGAACCTCCGATTGTTGACACGTCCCGCTTTGAATATCGGCTATCTCGGATTTACAGTAACACGGGAACCTTTCGATGATCCTCTAGTCAGACAGGCATTGAGCCATGCGGTCGATAAGGAAGCGATGGTCGAAGGGCTGTTTGCCGGAATGGAGGAGCCAGCAAAAAATGCCATTCCACCGGTTATAGATGGACATCATGATGAAGTGGAGACCTATGACTACGACCCGGAAAAAGCAAGAGAGCTATTGGCCGAAGCAGGATATCCGGACGGGTTTGAAATGGAGCTGTGGGCGATGCCCGTCCCGCGTCCTTATATGCCTGACGCCAATAAAGTCGCGGAATACCTGCAGTCTAATTTTGCGGACATCGGTGTCACCGCTAATATCGTCAGTTTTGAATGGGCCACTTACCTCGAAAAAGCAAGAGCTGGGGAAGCCGACACCTTCATTCTTGGATGGACAGGTACAAATGGCGATGCGGATGATTTCCTTTTTTCCCTATGGCATGAAAATAACATCGGCAGCTTGAACTCCACCCATTACACAAATGAAGAATTCAATCAAGTGCTTGAAGAAGCGCGTTCCATCACAGATGAGGAGAAGCGCAACGAGCTGTATAGAGAAGCGCAGGAAATCATGCATGAAGACCCACCGATCATCCCATTGGTTCACCCGACACCAATTCTGGGGGCACAGGATTATGTCAAAGGGTTTGATCCGCATCCGACCGGCAGTTTGTACACTACGGAAATCACACTTGATAAATAACTTTTAAAGGCGGATGGCTATCCGCCTTTCTTTTGAGTTTTTAAAAAGACTGCTGCTCTATATCAATTGCGGGGTTATTAAGATTTATCAGAATGGATCAAAGAAAGGAGTTTCTCCATGTTACAGAAAATCTACCAGCAGCTTGAAACCATCTATCCTGAAATGGTGGAAATACGCAGGGACTTGCACATGCATCCGGAATTATCGTTTCAGGAAAAACGGACACCAGCTTTTATTGCAGAATACTTGAAGAAACTTGGAATGGAAGTGAAGATTGGGGTTGGTGGCAACGGTGTCGTCGGCTACCTTCAAGGCGGAAAACCCGGAAAGACTATTGCGCTGCGTGCAGATTTCGATGCATTGCCCATTGCAGATGAAAAAGAAGTGGCGTATCGCTCCCAGGTGCCGGGCGTGATGCATGCGTGTGGACATGATATCCATACAGCAGCATTATTGGGAACGGCTAAAGCACTCAGTTCCGTAAAAGATGAAATTCCGGGAAATGTGGTATTCCTCCATCAGCATGCAGAAGAATTGGCGCCGGGCGGAGCAAAGTCGATGGTGGAAGACGGCTGCCTGGACGGAGTGGATGAAGTGTACGGAGCCCATGTGGAAGTCAATTACCCGGTGGGTCAGGTGGCAGTCAATGACGGATACGTACAAGCGGCTTCTGACACGTTCGACATTACGATCCACGGACGCGGAGGACATGCCGCAGAGCCCCATTGGTGCATCGATCCGCTGGTGATCGGGAGCCACCTCGTTGTTGATTTGCAGGATATCGTCAGCCGCAGGATCGATCCACTTCAACCGGCTCTCGTGACTGTCGGTGCATTCAACAGTGGAGACGCCTATAATGTCATACCGGACAAAGCTTATCTCAAAGGGACCGTGCGCACTTACGATAAACAAGTGAGGATACAAGCTGAAAATGCGCTGAAAATGATTGCGCAAAAAACAGCTGAAAAAAACGGAGCGGTTATTGAAGTAACGTATACTAAAGGATATATTTCTTTGTATAATCATCCGAAGGAGACGGAATTCATTAAAAATCTGGCAATCGATCTGGTCGGAAGAGATAAAGTCATGGTAAAACCTCCAGATATGGGTGGGGAAGATTTTGCTTATTATGTAGATGCCCGGCCGGGTTCATTTTTTTGGGTGGGGGGAGGAAACCCTGAAATCGATGCCGTTTTTCCGCATCACCATCCAAAGTTCGATGTTGATGAAAAATCGATGCTGCTGACGGCGAAATTGTTTGCATCGGCGGTATTCAACAGCAAGTAATTTAGCTGAGATTCCAGAAAAGGTGTGATTCGTTTGGAAAAATTCGAGGAAGCAAGAAATCGCATCATAGAGCAAAATACAGACAGCCAAACCTTAATCGGGATGCAGCAGACTGTCAGGCGTCTGCTGTCCGTCATGTATTATTACGAAAAACCGATGACCTTGAACGACATGATGGAACTTTTGGATATGAGTAAAGCCAGTATGAGCATCGCCGTCCGGGAATTGGAAGAGATGGGACTGGTGAAGAAGGTGTCACAGAAAGCGCAACGGAGAGACCTCTATCAAGTGGAAGATGACAATTATGAAAGTTTCCTCAAATATTATGGCTACCATTGGCGGAAGATCATTGACCGCAAAACAGTATCCTTTCATGAGTCCATCCTTGAATTGACTGAGTTGCTGGATCAAGAGTCCTTAGATGATGAAACAACAAGCAAGGCTGAAAAAGACTTAGCCAAACTTCATGCAGGACTTGGTTACTTCGAATGGCTGAACCGGCTAATCGAAACATTCGAAACGGAGGAGATTTTTGATTTCATTCCCAAAAAGGATGGCTTCACCCAAACTGGCAAGGACGCAAAATAAAGCAAAACAGCCGCACAGGGTTCGCGCCAATCTTTCCTTTTCGAAATTCATGGCTTGGCGTTCCCTGAAAGCGGCTATGAAAAGAAGTTCCTTTTGTTAGGCGGGCAACTGAACTGGATGATAGAATATTCCTATAATGAACAAAGACTAAACAATGCAAAGGGGATGGATAAAATGAAAGACAAACAACCGATTCGCTTGAATGAACGCATGCACCTGATCGACGGATTTGACTTGGGGCTGCCGGACCGGACCGGCACTTACGTCATCGCTGAAGAAGAACTGACACTGGTGGACACCGGGCCAAGCCCATCGGTCAAACATGTTAAAAAAGGGTTGGCTGCTTTAGGCTTTACGCTGGAAGACGTCAAATACATAATCGTCACCCATGTCCATTTGGACCATTCGGGTGGAGCAGGTCTTTTGCTGCAGGATTGTCCGAACGCCAAAGTGGTGGTCCATCCGAAAGGCGCACGGCATCTGTCTGATCCGAGCCGCCTGATTGCGGGGGCACGGATGGTGTACGGCGAGCAGTTCGATGAGTTGTTTGATCCGATCGTTGCCATTCCGGAAGATCGTCTGCTCATTAAGTCAGAAGGCGATGGTCTCGAAATCGGCCCTTCGTGCACGCTTGAATTCTGGAACACTCCAGGACATGCCAACCATCATTTCAGCATCTATGATCCCGTAAGCAACGGGGTTTTCGCCGGTGATACAGTGGGGATCCGCTATGACCAATTGGTTCGGGAAGGAATTGAACTGTACCTGCCTTCGACATCGCCCAACCAATTCAATCCGGAAGCCATGCAAAACGCCATTGAACGGTTTTCTGCCGCAAAGCTGGATGCCATCTATTACGGCCATTTCAGCAAATCCGACCAGCCAGAACAAGCGCTGCGCCAATCCGAGGAATGGCTCCAGGTTTTTCTGGAAGAAGGAAAAGCGGCAATGGCTGCACAACTGGCGCCGGATCAATTGGCCGATCGTATGTTTGACCGGGTTCAGGCTTACTTAAGAACTCAAAACGTACCGGATGATCACGAAGTCTATCCCTATATCCGGCTGGATATGCAAGTCAGTTCCATGGGCATTCTCGATACCTTGTCAAAGCAGCAACAAGTTTAAACCTGTGCATTTATGCACAGGTTTTTTTGTGCCATCCTTCGCGTCAACCAAAGATAAGAAATCTGGATTAAAGAAATCCGGAGAGGGGTATTCTAAATGTAACCACAATCATAAGGAGGAGCCAGAACATGAATAAATATAATAAGAAGAGAACTGAAGAAGAGGAAAAAGAAGAATTTACGGGGACTCCTGAAGAGCAGCTTCCTGATTTTGAAGCGGAAGAGCAGACAGACCAGCAAGAAAAAGAAGAAAACGATACGGATGAATAAATTATTTACGATCTTTTCGGAATGGGGAGAATAGGAGAGGCGCCGAGTCTGTTCGTTCGACGCCTTCTTTAAAACCTTCCACTGAATACACATTTAAAATATTAATGAATAATGAATATTGAATAATGAATGACATGCGGTATTTTTGTTGAATATTCATTCAACATATTCAGATTCCTTTTTTTATTTTCGGGCTGTTTATCCCCTGGCCTATTAGGGGTAAAGAAAAAGCGTGCAAGTTTTTTCGTGAATGCAAAATGAATGGGACAGATTAGTGAGAGGTGGAGTTTTACATTATGCAAGTATTGACAGAAAAAACGGCTTTTATCACAGGAGCGGGAAAAGGCATCGGCCGCGCAACGGCGCTGGCTTTGGCGAATGAAGGGGTCAATGTTGGGCTGATTGCGCGTACAGAAGCGGATTTAGCAAAGCTGACTGCTGAAATCAAATCGCTTCGTGGACGTGCAGCATATGCAGTAGCGGATGTTTCCGACTTAGAGCAGGTGGAAGCGGCCGTGAAAAAATTGACGAAAGAACTTGGAACTGCAGATATATTGATCAATAATGCCGGAATCGGCAAATACGGCCCGTTTTTGGAATTGGAGCCGGAGGAATGGAAACGGGTCATTGACGTCAACTTGATGGGCATGTACTACGTCACGAGAACTGTCCTGCCGCAGATGATCGAAAAAAACAGGGGAGACATCATTAATATTTCCTCAAGTTCAGGTCTGCGCGGAACAGCTGGATCGAGTGCCTATAGTGCTTCGAAATTTGGTGTGCTGGGAATGACGGAAGCTTTGTCGCAAGAAGTCCGCAAGCAGAACATCCGCGTTTTTGCTTTGACGCCGAGCCGTGTGGTAACGGATTTGACGCACAAGGAAGGCGAAACAGCTCAGGAAAAAGAAAAGTTCATGCAGCCGGAGGACCTGGCGGAATATATGGTCGCGCAGTTGAAATTGCATCCGCGGATCTTTATTCCAACATCAAGCCAGTGGGCAACCAACCCTTTTTAAGCAAAAGAAAACGAGCCAGGGAAAAGATCCCTTGGCTCGTTTTTTATTTTGCGGAAAGTTTCTTAACATAATCTTCAACTTCCTGGGAAGTACTGAGCGCCAGGATCTGGTCTGTATGCTGGGCCATTTCCGCTTTGGAAAGTTTGCTGATCTGTGAACGGGCTTTCAGAATCGATGAAGCGCTCATCGAGAATTCATCCAGACCCAGTCCGAGAAGGATCGGGATCGCAATTTCGTCCCCGGCCATTTCCCCGCACATGCCGGTCCATTTTCCTTCGCGGTGAGAAGCGTCAATAACCATTTTCACCAGACGCAAAATCGCCGGGTTGAATGGCTGATACAAATACGACACACTTTCATTCATGCGGTCAGCGGCCATCGTGTACTGGATCAGGTCATTGGTGCCGATCGAGAAGAAATCCACTTCTTTGGCGAAAGTATCCGCCATGACAGCGGTCGATGGAATCTCGACCATGATGCCGACTTCAATCGATTCGCTGATTTCCACGCCTTCAGACTGCAGTTTCGCTTTCTCTTCCAGCAGCAATGCTTTCGCAGCGCGGAATTCATCGACTGTCGCAATCATCGGGAACATGATTTTCAAGTTCCCGTGGACGCTGGCCCGAAGCAGGGCACGCAGCTGCGTCCGGAACATATCCGGCATTTCCAGGCACAGGCGGATTGCGCGCAGGCCAAGGAATGGGTTCAGTTCTTTCGGCAAGTCCAGGTAGGACAGCTCTTTGTCGCCGCCGATGTCCAAAGTGCGGACTACGGTTGGTTTGCCTTGCATGCCTTTTAAGACAGCGGCGTAGGCTTCAACCTGCTCGTCTTCTGTCGGGAACTGGTCGCGTCCCATATAAAGGAACTCCGTGCGGTACAAGCCGATCGCTTCGCCGCCGTTATCGACGACGCCGGCAATGTCTTTCGGCGTTCCGATATTGGCACCGAGTTCAACGGCTTGGCCATCCGCAGTTACGGTGGCTTCGTTCTTCAATACGGCCCATTCCGCTTTTTGCTGGTCATAGGCCGTTTGCTTGTTTTTGTATTCTTCGATGACGCTGTCTTCCGGGTCGATCAGAATCGTCCCATCCAAGCCATCGACGATGACTGTCATGCCGTTCTTTATGTCGGCCATCGCCTTTTTCGCGCCGACCACGGCGGGGATTTCCAGCGTCCGCGCCAGGATCGCCGAATGGGAAGTGCGTCCGCCGATATCGGTGATGAAGCCTTTGACGAACTCGGCGTTCAATTGAACGGTATCGGATGGGGTCAAATCTTCCGCGATGATGATGACTTCGTCTGAAATCATGCTCGGGCTTTGGATCGTGACGCCTAACAAGTGGGCAAGAACCCGTTTTCTGACGTCACGGATATCCGCGGCGCGTTCTTTCATATAGTCATTGTCCATTGCTTCGAACATGGAAATGAACATATCCGTCGTTTCCTGCAAGGCGAACTCCGCATTGACTTTGTCCGCGGTGATGCGCTCGGTAATCGGTCCGACCAGTTCAGGGTCGCTCAGGACCAGCAGGTGAGCGCCGAAAATCGCCGCTTCCTTTTCGCTGATCTGTTCTGCGGTTTTCTTTTGGATGGCTTCCAGTTCGGTGATCGATTGCTCCAAGGCGGAAGTTAATCGCTCCAATTCACTGTCGGTATCCGAAATCGTCCGTTTGTCAACATTCAATTCCGGATTTTCCAAGCGGAAAGCTTTAGCGATGGCGATGCCATTTGATGCTGCTATTCCGGACATTGTTTGTGTCATTGGTTTGAGATCCCTTCTGCTTTCATGACGTCGGCCGCTTTTTCGATGGCTTCGTTTTCGTCTTCGCCATCAGCTGCGATCGTGACGACTGAACCGCTTGGAACACCCAGGGACATAACGCCCAAGATGGATTTCAAGTTCACTTTTTTGCCTTTGTGTTCGATTGTGATATCCGATTTGAATTTTGACACCGCTCCAACTAATGCGGATGCCGGACGTGCGTGCATACCTGCTTCATCTGTAATTGTAAATTGTTTTTCGACCATGATTGATTTCCTCCTTTTGTAGGTGCAGCCATTTATGTATCCACTGACCGATTGTGACGGGTTTTGAGTGAATGTAAATTTTAAAATGGCGTTTTTTGATTGCTTATGAACGATTATGATTGATTGTGGAAGCGATTTCAAGTATTATCTATTTAACAGAACTTTTACTCTATTAAAAAGAAGGTGAGAACTTGCTGACCAACGAACGTCATGCCTATATTCTACGATTGTTGGATGAAAAGCAGACAGTCAAAATACAGGAGCTGGTGGAAACCACCGGCGCATCAGAATCGACCATCCGAAGGGATTTGACCGATCTTGAACATTCCCGGAAATTGGAACGCGTTTTCGGCGGTGCCATTTTGCCGGGACAAAATCTGATGGAACCTAGCATATCGGACAAATCCACACAGTTTCTGGAAGAAAAAATCAGGATTGCAGAATTCGCTTCTTCACTGATCCAACAGGGAGATAGTATTTTCCTGGATGCGGGCACCACGACCTTCCAATTGATTCCGTTTTTGAAAGACAAAGATCTGGTGGTCGTCACCAACGGATTGACGCTTGTTGAAGCCCTTAATGAACAAGGCATCACGACCTATTTGACCGGGGGCTTGATGAAGCCCCGGACCGGAGCTTTTGTCGGCTCCCATACCATCTCTGCTTTGCGGAACTACCGCTTCGACATCTGTTTTCTCGGCATCAACGGCTTCCATCCGGAATACGGCTACACCACACCGGACCCAGAGGAAGCAGCTGTCAAACAGATGGCCAGCTCCTTATCGCGAAAGACGTTTGCGCTCGCTGATCATTCCAAAGCCAATAAAATCAGTTTTGCCAAAATCATGGATTTGGATCGCGCCACTTTAATTGTAGATGAAATTTCCAAAGAAGCCAATGCTGGGCTCCAAAAAAAGACAATAGTAAAGGTTGTGGCACCATGATATACACCTGCACAATCACGCCTTCCATCGATTACACAGTTTATGTACCCGAATTTGAAAGCGGGAAACTGAACCGCTCCGACGAAGTCTATTACTATCCCGGCGGAAAAGGCATCAATGTCTCCCGGGTTTTGAAGCGGCTTGGTGTCTCTAATCGGGCACTCGGTTATGCCGGAGGCTTTACGGGACATTATATAGAGGAGTTTTTGAAAAACGAAGGCGTTGACACCGATTTTATCAAAACGGGGGAAATCACCCGGATTAACGTCAAAATCAAATCGGCTCAAGAAACCGAGCTGAATGGTCCAGGGCCTAATCTGAATGCCGCCCAACTGGATGCCCTGACGGAAAAAGTACAAAATATTGCTGAAGGCGATTGGTTCGTGCTGGCAGGGAGCCTGCCGGGCTCTATCGCCGCCGATTATTTTCTGGAACTCGCGGAAATCTGCCAAGCCAATAAGGTCCGTTTTGTATTGGATACTTCAGGGCCTGCGCTGGAAAGCCTGATTACCGCCCCGGTGTTTCTGGCAAAACCCAATCAACAAGAGCTGGGTGAACTGTTCGGTGTGGAAATTACCACAGTGCCGGAAGCATTCCGCTACGCAAAAAAACTGGTGGAGCGCGGCACGGAACATGTTGTCGTTTCCATGGGCGGGAGCGGTGCGCTGCTTGTCACAAAAGACCAGGCTTTAATCGCCAAAGCACCTCAAGGAACCGTGGTCAACACCGTTGGTTCCGGCGATTCACTGGTGTCGGGGTTCATTGCGTCCTACGCCACCGATCAGAACGCGGAGCTCGCTTTCCGCTACGGAGTAGCCAGTGGGAGTGCGACCGCTTTCCGGTCGGATTTATGCCGCAGGGAAGACGTAGAAAGGCTGCTTGACCAAGTAAAGATTTATCCATTCGAAGAAAAGGGTGTGACCACATGAAAATCACTCAGCTGTTGACAGAAGAAACCATCATCTTAAACCTTACTGCTGCGACAAAACAAGAAGTACTGGAAGAACTTGCCGGCCAATTGGAGCGCGCAGGCAAATTGGCCGATAGACGTGCGTTCACTGCAGCCATACTCGAACGCGAAAGCCAAAGCACCACCGGCATCGGAGACGGCATCGCCATCCCGCACGCCAAGTCGGCGGCGGTGAAATCTCCAGCCATCGCTTTCGGTCGTGCGCCTGATGGACTTGATTTTGAATCGCTCGACGGCCAGCCGGCCAATCTGTTCTTTATGATCGCCGCTACTGAAGGCGCCAATGACGATCATTTGGAGGCGCTGTCACGCCTCGCAACTTACCTGATGGACAATCAGTTCCGCACGAATATTCTCGCTGCGCAATCCAAACAGGAAGTCTTGCAGGTGGTGACCGATAAAGAAGCTTCCCTGGAAGAACCGGAAGAGGCAGCTGAAAACATCCCCGTCGACAGCACGCAAAAGAAAATCCTGGCCGTCACGGCGTGTCCGACTGGGATCGCGCACACGTATATGGCCGCTGAAAAATTGAACGAACGCGCAAAAGAGCTGGGCATCGCCTTGAAAGTGGAGACCAACGGCTCGAGCGGCGTGAAAAACCGCTTGACCGATGAAGACATTGCGGGAGCGGATGCCATCATCGTTGCAGCCGACACGAAAGTGGATATGGGCCGTTTCGACGGCAAACCGGTCATCCAGACCGCAGTCGGCAAAGCCATCTATGAAACGGACAATCTGTTGAACCGTGCCGTAAACGGAGATGCCCCGACCTATAAGCATGACAAGTCGAAAGATGAAGCGGACGCCGGGGAAACCAAAGGCGGGTTTTATAAGCATTTGATGAACGGGGTCTCGAATATGCTGCCGTTTGTTGTCGGCGGCGGGATTTTGATCGCTATCTCGTTCTTCTGGGGCATCAACGCCTCCAACCCTGACAGTCCTGAATACAATGAATTTGCGGCCATGCTGAGCACCATCGGCGGCGGCAACGCCTTCTTCTTGATGGTTCCGGTACTGGCCGGCTTTATCGCCATGAGCATTGCCGACCGTCCCGGGTTTGCGCCGGGTATGATCGGCGGATTGATTGCCATTACTGTCACCGGTGTAGAAGAAGCAAGCGGCGGTTCGGGATTCCTCGGCGGATTGATCGCCGGATTCCTGGCCGGTTATGTGACGCTTTTGGTCAAAAGAGCGTTTGCGGATTTGCCCGATGCACTGGAAGGCTTGAAACCGGTACTGTTCTATCCGGTCTTTGCGATTGCCATCACCGGCATCATCATGATGCTCGTCAATCCACAGCTGACGAAAGTCTATACGACCATTTCCGCTTTCCTTGAAAGTTTAGGCGGCACGAATCTGGTGCTGGTCGGTTTGCTGCTCGGCGGCATGATGGCTATCGATATGGGCGGCCCGATCAACAAAGCGGCCTATACATTCGGCATTGCGATGCTGGATGCGCAGAATTTCAATTTCATGGCGACCGTCATGGCGGCCGGAATGGTTCCGCCGCTGGGCATGGCGATTGCTACGACACTTTTCAAAAACAAATTCACCAGACCGGAACGTGAAGCCGGCAAGACCGCTTATGTGCTGGGTGCCTGCTTTATCACCGAAGGCGTCATCCCGTTCGCTGCAGCCGACCCTGCCCGCGTCATTCCGGCTTCAGTAGCTGGAGCGGCGGTCACCGGTGCCATGGTCATGCTGTTTGACATCGGATTGCGCGCTCCTCACGGCGGCGTGTTCGTCATCGGCCTCGTCGATGGAGGGGTTGCCAGCATTCTGATGTACGTGGTGGCCATTCTGGCAGGAGCGGTCGTTACCGCACTTGTCGCTGGCTCATTGAAAAAACGGGTTCCCGTTGCCGCATAATCAACAACCGCTTCAGGGCGTAACCTGGAGCGGTTTTTTTGAGTCATTTAATGCAAAATAAATCTTAGCGGCAGCGGTTTTCGCGTATGTTTTCAAACGGAATGGGGTATTGAATACTACGATGCAATTGAAGAGTCCGGAACCGGTGCACTGGGGAAATTGATCGGGAAGAGGTGAAAAGTCTCACAGCAAGTATGCAAGTTGGCCGGCAGTTGCTATTATCTAATGGTTATCCAAGAAAAGGGGAATTACCAGCGGATCTTCCGTTGTTTCAAGCGGGAGTTCTGCAGACCGTTAAACGGAAGAAATACAAAGAAAGGAAAAAAGGACCGGAAGGAGCGGCTGGCGATGAAAACGGCAAGAAACACGGATTTTTTCCGGCAATTCAATGGGGCTTTCTTTCAGGGAGACCGCCAATTCATAGAAGAGAGCATTGCGGAAGACATCGTTTGGACCATAGTGGGGTCAGAACCGATCAAAGGCAAGCAGGCATTTCTCGATGTGGCATTCGGCGTGGATGATGGCTATACGGACATGGAATACACCACCGAGCTGTCCTTGACCAATGGCAGAGAAGCGGCGCTCAAAGGAAAGATGATCCGAAAAGGCACAGGGGATGTCCCGAAAATTTATGCCTATTGCGATTTTTATGTATTGGACGATGAAGATGAAGGCAAGATCAAAGAAATGACCACCTTTGTCGTCGAATTAAAGGAATAACCGATGTGTGGCAGCCCCTGATAGCCATAGGGGCTTTTTTTGATGGCAAAATGGGGTTTAGGTTTATAAATGTAATTATCTACATAAGGCTAATACAAAATCAGTTCAAAACAAGCTTTTACGTTAAAAAGAGGGTATACATTAGGAAAACTACTTATGAAGGACGTGTCTGGATGAAAATCACGCATTTGGATCATTTGGTCTTGACGGTGTCATCCATCGAAGAAAGCTGCAGATTTTATGAACAGGTACTGGGTATGGAAGTGATTCGTTTTGGGGAAGGGCGGACTGCGCTGAAATTTGGCAATCAAAAAATCAACCTTCATGAAACAGGCAAAGAGTTCGAACCGAAAGCGGCAACGCCGACAGCAGGAAGCGGGGATCTTTGTTTTATTACAGAAAGCTCAGTCAAGGAAATCACAGCCCATTTGGCTAAACTTGGTGTCGAGATTGAAGAAGGGCCTGTCAAAAGGACCGGGGCTCTTGGGAAAATGGATTCGGTCTATCTCCGAGATCCCGACGGCAATTTGCTAGAGGTGTTGAGCTACTGACCGAGTAGCTGCTAAAGTAGAGGTTTTATAGATGAGCCTCAGGTGACTTTATGGTAAAATGAAGAAATACACGATTGACTAAAGGGGTGAATAAATATGACCATCGTATGCTTGGTACGTCACGGAGAGACCGATTGGAATGCACGAGGAAAAATTCAAGGAAAAACCGACATTCCGTTGAACGAGGCAGGTGTCCAGCAGGCAGCTCAATGCGGGGCGTATTTATCCGACTCCAACTGGGATCTGATCGTCACGAGCCCATTGCAGCGCGCCCGTCGTACTGCTGAAATCATCAATGAAACATTGGATTTGCCGCTGATTGAAATGGAAGAGTTTGCGGAGAAGCATTTCGGTGATGCAGAGGGCTTAACCTATGAGGAGCGGGCACTTACTTTTCCGGACAGGCATTATCCGAATCAGGAAGACAATGAGCTATTCGCTGAACGCCTGGCACAGGGGTTGAAGATCATCAACGACCGTTACAAAGAACAGCGCGTGCTGCTGGTTTCCCATGGCGGTGTCATCAACGCCATACTTGGAGAGCTGTCGGACGGTGAAATCGGTTCCGGGAAAACCCGCTTACTGAATGCCTGCCTCAGCCACATCCATTTTCATGAAGACAACTGGATCATCCGAAACTACAATCAGATCAGCCATCTCGAAAAAACAGTCAGCAAACGATAGGCAATCGAAAAATAAAAAGCAGCAAGACGCAAAACGTCTTTGCTGCTTTTTATTTTTTCCCGGCCGCTGCTTTGTCTTTGTCCATGCGGTAAACATAAACAGCCAATGCCCCCATGAATAGAGATGAATTGAACCAGAAAACGAGATCGCCCAGCGCTCCACTGAACAGCAGGGCATTTGCAGCAATTATCAATTGCATCGCAATTATGAATAAAATCAATATGGTCGCGGTCTTCACCGAATCACTCCGTTCCTTTTCCCATTATAAAGGTGCTGGCGATTATTTCAAGTGAGCGGAAATCCGGAGAACTCGAACAGGTATGCCATAGTCCCCTGAAACGGAAGCAACCGGACGTGAATCTTTGGGGCAGGAATGGGATAATGACTGAGAGCAAGTTAGACCGAAGGAGGAACACCCATGGTGAAATGGAAAGAAGAAATGATGATTGATGCCGATATCGAAAAAGTCTGGAGTTTGTTCCGGGACGACAACATCAAAAAGCTGATGCCGAAAGTCGAGGAGCATATCCTGCTGGAAAACGATAATGACCAGCTTGGCGCCAAACACGCACAAAGCTATCACGAAGGCACTCAGCTGCAGACCTACATCATCGAGACCGTAGGCTATGCGGACAGTCCGGATAAAAAACTCAAACAGACACAGTTTGAGATGGGGCAAAGCTTCACAGTGTTTTATTCGTTTACGCTGGTGAGGGAAGGGGAAAATCGCACAAAGTTCATCTATGAAGGCACCAATAAAGGCAAAGGCTTGATGGGCAAAGCGATGCTGCTGTCGGGCAGCAAGAAAAAACGCCAGCAGACCGTCACCACGTTCATGGAGCGGGTAAGGGATGAAGCACTGAAGCTATAGAGGGGAGCGGGGGAGATGATCCAGTGGAATGAACAACGGGTGATCAATGCGCCAATCGATAAGGTGTGGAGCTTGTTTTCAGACGAGCAACTGCAGACGATTATGCCGCAGCTGGAAAAACATCAATTGCTCGAAGGGCCGCCGAACCGGGTGGGATCCAAGTATGCACAGCAGAACCGGATGGGCAATCGGTTGGTCAGCTATGTCATGGAAATTACCGCTTATGAAGATTTGCCGGCGTACAAACGCAAAGATATCAGTTTTGTAGCAGCTGGGCTGTTCCGCATCTCGCTGTGTTTTTCCTTGACCCAAAAAAGCAGTGATCAGACTTTGTTTGTCTACAGCGGCTCCAATGCAGGTGTCAACCTGGTTGGAAGAACCTTATTGAAGCTGGATCCGAGTAACAGCAGCCGGCAGGAAGTGGAAGATTTGATGGCGCGGGTGGCCGAGGCGGCGGAGTCATGAAACTTTACATCATCGGCTCAGTGGGGAGCGGCAAATCCACCCTGGCGCGTCAGTTGTCACATGCTTTACGCGTTCAGCATTTTGAAACGGATAATTTCGTCTGGCAGCGGCAGGAGGGCGGAGACGTCCGCAATGCCGAACCTGTCAGAGATGCGCAGTTGCTTTCAGCTATTGCACAAAAGGATTGGATCATAGAAGGCGTCCACATCGGTTGGACGGATAAAGCGATCCAAACTGCAGATATCGTGATTTTCTTGGACATTCCTTATCACCAAAGGACTTACCGGTGTGTAGTCCGTTACTTGAAACAGCGGGTGGGGGCGGAGCGGTCCAATTACAAGCCCAGTTTATCGATGCTGCTGAAAATGTTCACATGGAACCGTTATTTTGAAGAAACGATGAAGCCGGTATTTCTTGAAAAACTTGAACTGATGCCTGATAAAACATGGGTTTTTAAAAACCGGAGACAAATCAATGAATTTCTGGTTGAACAGGTCCGAGAGTAGGGAAAATGCTCTTTTTTATTAGATATGTAACAAACTACATAAGGACATATCATTAAAAACAAAAACCGTCCACAAGAAAAGAAAAATCAGTATGAAAAGAAACGCGAAGCTTTATCCCTTTACCAGTTTAAAGCTTCGCGTGACAGAAGACAGCCATATTTGTATCATGAAAGAAACGGATAGGGAGCCAGAGGGGGATAAGAACATGATTAAGGTTTATGAAAAAGAACAGGTGCTGTGCATTGAAGGGATACTTGAAGAAACCCGCAGCAAAGTTTTCATCTATCTGGTTGACGGCATGCTGATCGATACCGGTGCCGAAAAGCTGCAGGAGGAATTGATCGGTTTTTTCAATGAGCACACGTTCGACCGGGTCGTGCTGACACATCATCACGAGGATCATACCGGCAATGCGGCTTGGCTACAACAAAATCAGGAGATTCCATTCTTTATTCATCCATTGGGATTGGAAATTACAAAAGAAAACGGGGAGTACCCGGAGTACCGGAAAATCACTTGGGGCAATCGAAGCGCATTTGACGCACAACCCCTTGGAGCGCGCGTCCGCTCCCGCACACTCGACTGGCAAGTGATCCATACACCAGGGCACGCAGACGACCATGTCGCTTTGTTTCATGAGGAATCGGGCCGACTTTTCACGGGCGACTTATTTGTCTCACCGAAAACGCGTGTCATGATGAAAACTGAATCGGTCGCGCTCCTTGCAGCGTCATTACGCAAACTATTGGCGCTGCCGTTCGAGTCGGTATTTTGCAGCCATGCAGGCTTTCTGGAGAATGGACGCGCTTTGCTTGAGCAGAAGCTGCATCATTTGGAAGCCCTACAGCAAACCATCATCAATCTTTATGAACAAGGACTGGCTCCAAGCGACATCAATCAACAGCTTTTTCAAAAAACGTATCCCATCATCGCGTTTTCGAAAAGGGAATGGGACACCATCCATATTGTCTCTTCTGTAGTCTCTGATTATGAGAAGAAAAAGAACCGCCACCTTAGTCCACGGGCGACCACCTTAGGAATCCTCAGAAAAGGAGATGCGATTCTCCTGGAACAGCAATTCACACCCCATTCGGCAGGAGACGGTCCATTTTACCGGCCACTGGGTGGCACCATCGAGCTCGGGGAACCGTCCGCTGTAAGTTTAAAAAGGGAGTTTGAAGAAGAAATCGGTGCTAGCATCCACATTGTGCGCTACCTGGATGTGGTGGAGAACATCTTTACGCTTAAAAATCAGGTTTTTCATGAAATCACCCTCGTCTACGAAGTTGAATTTGAAGAAGACGACCTCTATCAGCAAGAAGAATTTGCCGTGACCGAAGGTGGCAAAACGACCAAAGCGAAATGGGTCACTCTGGATGAGCTGGCACTCGATGTAACGACTTTATATCCCACTGGTTTGCTGGAGCTCATCCAAAGAATACCGGCGCCACTGGGTTCAAAACTGTGACCGGCAAAATTTCTTTGTAGTCGATTTTCTGAGCGATTCAGGTCTATCCGCCCAAAGATTTGATATACTGAAGAAATAAAGTCCACCTATTGCTGTCAAGGATTGGTGATGAAAGGAGAATGCCCTTCATGATCTATTTCATTATGTTAATGGGACTACTGGTGGTGGCCTTTTTTATCTACTATGTGAGTGGCCGTTTAATGGGTTCACAGATCAACTTCACCAAACGGATCCTGTCTGTCCTGCTGGGGGTCAGCTTGACGACATTTGTCTATTGGTATTCCTATTTACGCTATACGGATGTTTTAAGTGAAAACATCACTTTTGCGGTCACTGATGCCAGTGCCATCATTTGGATTGGCAGCATGCTGCTGATCTCGATGCTGTTCTATCTGTTTTTCGAGCTGTTCGATCCCATTGAACTGGGGGAACGGGGAGAGCGCATCACCGGACAGAAATTCATCATCCAAAGGCTGAGACATCGGTGGCGCCGCCAGAAACGCCTGAGCCAGGTGTTGGAGATCGCCGTCCGTAACGGATTTTCCCGAACCATCCGCTATGCGCGCCATCGGGAAAGCAACCGGGATTTCGCCATCGCGTTCCGTGATACGCTGGAGCAAAGCGGCGGGATCTTCATCAAGTTCGGACAGGTGCTGTCTACGCGCACCGAGCTGTTTTCACCGGTTTTCATAGAGGAACTGGAAACGCTGCAACAGGATGTTAAACCCTTGACCAGTGATCAGGTCAAAACGATTTTAAAGAATTCTTTGTCCGCGAGTGTTGAAGACGTCTTTTCGGAATTCCAGATGGACCCACTTGCTGCAGGCTCCATCGGGCAAGTGCACCGGGCTGTCTTAAGGAAGACGCAAGAAGATGTTGTAGTAAAATTACTGCGGCCGGAAGTCAAAGGCATCATGCGCAATGATTTGGACATTCTGGTCGAATTTGCCGATTGGGTCGCCAGCAAATCCAAATGGGCGGAGAACATCGGCTTCCGTGAACTGGCCATCGGTTTTGCGAACGGCTTGCGTGAAGAAATCAACTTCGGCATTGAAACCCGCAACACCATCCAAGTTGCCAATGCACTCAAAAAAAGCGATTATCCAGTCAAGATTCCACATGTCTACCGGGAATACAGCAATGATAATTTAATCGTCATGCAATATTTCAAAGGGAAAAGCATTTCCCGCGGCCAGCAAGTCTTTGACCAATTCAATATTGACCAGAAGGAATTCGGCCGCACCATTTTGTTTTCATTTTTCGAACAAATGCTGTTTTCCGGTATATTTCATGCCGATCCGCATCCCGGCAATATCTTCATCGATGAACAGGACGGCAAACCGATTCTCTTGGACTTTGGCGCCGTCGGACGGCTGGCCGCTCCTCAACAAGACGGTTTGAACCTCTTTATCATCGGCGTCCAGCAAAATGACGCAGAAGTCATTTTTGATGCCATCAATGCATTAGTGGAAGACAATAGCCAAATTGAACGCCAAAAGCTCGAACAGGCGATCGGGCAATTGCTGCTGAAAATTTCCTATGTGGACAAGATTCCGACTGATGAGCTTATCCATTCCATGTTCGATATCGTCCGCGAATTCGGGTTGGCGTTCTATCCATCCGTGGGCATGGCGCTGCGGTCCTTGATCAGTCTCGACAGTACGCTCCATACCATCGATCCGAAGTTCGATATGTTCACAGAAGCCAAAGTCTTTGCGAAAAAATACAAGACTGCTGTACTGAAGAAGCCGTTTACTGAACCGCGTGAGACCAAGCAAAAAATCGAAGAGGAATTGGCGTTGCTGATACCGGAAATGATGAAGTTGCCGAAACGCGCCGATCAATTGATCCAGCGAATCGAAGGCGGAAAAATCATCCTTCATCATGATGTTTTCTCAGACAAGCACAATGCCAATTTTGTCCTTCAACTTTTTTCACGCTTTGTGCTGTTGTTGTCGGGTATCACCTTCGGAATGATATCCGCCGCTCTATTAGCCATTGCACAGTTCATCAATACCCAATACGCGGTCTACCTGAACACAGCCGCCTATACTGGATTGTTCCTGTGTGTCATCCTGTTGGTTCGTCTGTCCATTCAGGCGATACGCGATATGAAGCGAAGCACCAGTTAAGATTTTCTCTTTTCAAGAATAATTTTCTTTATCTGGTAGTCACCGTTTTGATTGGCCGAAAAGTCTCTGCTACTTGCTAGATGTAGATACGAAGTATATACTAGATATAAAACGAGCATGATGAGGAGCTGAAACAATATGCCACAAGTCAAGCAGAGTATGAGCCGCAAAGAGGTAAAGCTTCAGAGCTGGGGTAACAGTAAAGCGGTACGCCTTACTAAAGATATCTTGGAGGAAGCCGGATTTGATGAAGTAGATGATGCTTTACTGGATGTGGAGATTGAACCTAATCGAATTTCGCTGGTTCGAAAAAACAAATTGACTCCTTTCCAAAAATTATTCGCTGGTTACGATGGTACGAAACCCGAGCCTGAAGCTTTTTGGGATGAAGCAGAGCCAGTTGGAAAAGAAGAATGGTAGATTATTTACTACTTTAAAGACTTTTTGCCTGTACTTAATTCCTCAACCGGAAAGTACAGGCATTATTCATATGGAGGAGTGAAAATGACACAATATTTTAAAGCTGGTGACATTATAAAAGTCGATATGTCCCCGGCAAAAGGACATGAACAGCAAGGTTATCGCCCTGCCATAGTCGTATCAGAAAAAACTGTACATAAAGAGACTGGTTTGATTTGGGTCTTGCCAATTACAAACACAAATAAAAGATATCCAACCCATGTCCCCGTCAATGGGAGAACTAAAAACCATGCAACAACAGGGTATGTGCTGTGTGAAAAAATAAAAGCGATTGATCCACTTGCTCGAGCAGCACGGTTAACAGATGAAGCTGATCGGGATCTCATTGAAGATTGTAAAGCAATTATCGATGCCATTACCTATATCGGGTAAATTAAGCAGGGCCAATCATCGTGATTGGTCTCTTTTCTTTAGTGGGATTCCTGGAGCATTCAAATCCAACTTGTGTAGGATTCTCTTGAAAAGCTAACAAACGAATTAAAATTCATGCCATCTGGTAATTACTGGATATCATTGTTACCATTCAAGTATGAACTGTTAATCTGATTAGGAGGGATGATATTCTTTATCCAACAAATTTGTACATCGGAATAGCCCTCGCTGTCATTTATTGCTTTGCCTTCTGGAAGTTCGGCAATCTGGGCAGATTCCGTATTCCTCTATTTATTTACGCAGTCATCATTCAATTTCTTTTTCTGATCTTATTCGCATGGACCAATAACCGCTTTCGGACAGATGAGAGTTTTTCGCGCGAATACGTGAACATTTTCGGAAACGGCATCATCCTGTTTTATTTCTTGATGGTGGTGCCGCTCCTTGCCGCTTTGTGGGTTCATACTTATAAAGGGGTAGAGAAACTGGAAGTCGGGAAAATCAGTCGGTGGGTGATGATAGGGATATTTATTGTTTTCACCCTGATTTCTTCCACTATCGGGTTTTACCTGCACGTATTCTTCTATTATGGGTTTGCGCCGTAATTCGCAGGTGAATTAGTGGGCTTTCCTATACGTGGATCAGCGTCCGGTTAACTTCTATCTTTTAGAGGTTTTGATAGACAAGAAGAAAAAGTCTCTTTAGCAGTAAAAAAATGCAAATTAACTGTAAGGGAATTGAAACCGTTTGCCGTTTTATTCGTATAAATCAGTAGAAAACAGTTAACACCTTTTACTTATATAGAAGGAGGGGATTTTATGTATTTTGTTAATGACAACGAACATGCATCGATGAAAAAAACTGTTACTCTTATGTTTTTAATCTTCGCCAGTTTATTGATTGCAGGGTGTTCAGCCAATGAAACATCAGAGGGCAGTGGGGCTGAAGCCAAAGAATCCGTTGATAAAAATGAACAAGCGATCCGGGCTGTTATTGAAAAGGAATTCAATGGACCAGATGAGAAGTACAACGAATTATGGGATGCAATGGAGGAAGCTCAGGTTTCAGAAAAATACGTTGATGATCATGAAGCCTTTCTGGAATCAGCTGAGTACCAGGACCTCATGAACTACATGGAAGAAACTTATGCATCCTATTTTACAGAGAACGGCTATGAGACCTTTAAAAATACATCCGCCTTTATGTATTCTGGATTTGATCACGATTATAACTTAACTCCTTCTGCTATTGAAATTGTTCAAAATGAAAGTGAAGCAACGCTATACGACCTTACTTTCCAAGTAGAATATACTGATGAAGACGGTGAATCCAGTCAATTCAATTTTGAAGGGGAAGCAATCACTCCAGAAAAAGGAAAAATCGGGAAGATCGAGTACTTGGATGGCTTTGAAGATGGACTGCGCCAAGCGCTGGTAAACGATGAAGAAAAGTAGATGACTCTGGCACGCTTGAGAAAATAACTAGATAGAGTTAATGAGAAACAGCCGCTTAAATTTGTGGCTGTTTTTTTATACTTATAGGAGGATGGTGTTCCCAGTACTCATTGATTGACATATCGAACAAATCCGATATACAATACGCCCATGGATAATTTAAATGAACTAGATGTATTTAAAGCGCTGTCGAATAAGACCCGTCTGGATATATTGAAATGGCTGAAAGAACCTGAAAAGAACTTCCCGAAACAACAGGCGCATTTGCCGAAGGAGGTAAGCATTGAAGGTGGGGTTTGCGTCGGGGATATCCAAGATAAAGTAAACTTATCCCAATCCACGGTTTCGCATTATCTGTCGCTTATGCAAAAGGCAGGATTACTGGAAGCAGTCAGGTATGGACAGTGGACATATTACAGACGGAACGAAGAGACCTTGGCTAAAATCGCTGAGTTTGTGAAACAGGAGATTTAATTCCGAATTGGAGGCAAATCTCTGCCCTTTTCATATATCGATTTTTCTAGATATATCTATATTTTAAACTCCAAACTTTTGTGAAAGAAGAGTAGGGGAATACGCACTATAAATAAAAACAAAAATTGGAGTGAACCGTTTTATGGCCGCACATGTACGTGAAGATCTATTAACGACAAAACAGAAAATATTAGCATTCACCTTAACTTTGTTGACCTTTGTGATGGGAACCAGCGAGTTTGTCATCGTCGGGTTGTTGACAGAGGTTTCAAGCGATTTGAATATCACACTGGCTACAGCAGGTTCGTTGATTTCAGGATTCGCCATCGCTTATGCAATTGGTACACCTCTATTGACGGCTTACGTCAGCCGTTTCCCGAAATATCCCTTGATGCTCTTATTCATTTCCATCTTCATCATCGGCAACGTCATCAGTGCATTGTCGGGATCTTATGAGCTTTTAATTTTATCACGCGTTTTAACAGCTGTTGTCAGCGGAGTGTTGATCGCTTTATCAATGAGTATTGCGAGTGACACCATGCCGGAAGCCAAAAAAGGGGCGATCATCGCCCTTATTTTCGCCGGCTTCACCATCGCTAATGTGCTAGGCGTGCCTTTAGGGACGTTCATCGGACAACTCGGCAACTGGCAGCTTACGTTCTGGTTCACAGCGCTCTTGGGTGTCATCAGTTTGATTATCAGCATATTCATCATTCCGAAACATTTGCCGGTCGAGAAAGCATCCGCCAAAGAGCAATTGAAATTATTGACCAACCCGCGGATGGTGCTGGCGTTCTTTATTCCGACGTTCGCCATTGCCGGGACCTATACGGTTTATACGTATATCACTCCAATTTTGGAGGAAGGTCTGGGAATCCAGACAAAATACATCAGCATCATTCTTTTGGGCTATGGTGCGTTTTCCATCCTCAGCAATGTATTGGCAGGAAAAATTGCCAGCCATAACGGCATCAGCAAGCTGCGCTTTGTATTTATCGCACAGGCCATTATCTTAGGGTCGCTTTTCTTCACAATGCAATCGACCGTAGCCGGGCTGATCAGCATCATGCTGATGGCGGTCATGATCTACGTTATGAATGCAACGATTCAATTGTACTTAATGAATCTGGCCGCAGTGTATTTTCCGGCTGCGAAAGATTTCGCTTCATCACTCACACCAGTAGCCGTGAATATCGGCATCGCACTGGGAGCGACACTTGGCGGATACGTCGTCGCAAACGGCAGTTTGATCCACTTGTCGTGGGTCGGCGGACTGTGTGCGTTGATTGCATCCGGTTTGGCATTCGTGAGTTATCGTTTAGACCAAAAAGAAGATACGGTGACCAAACCTGCATACCAAGGTTCGAACCTATAATTTTAAACACTCAGCGGTCAGCTGGGTGTTTTTTTGTACGTTTCCAATAACTTGGAGCGTTATAAGCAGAATCTATTATTCAATGTAGCGTACGTGATATAAGAGTGAGACGTATTTTGGAGAAGGAACGATTGGTTATTCTGTGAAGGACGAGTCAGAATTTGTTATGGATGAAAATCCTGAAGGGCAAAAGCATTTATTGCAGCAAGTTCTAGAGATTAATAGTGAATAGCCCTGTACAGTTGCTGACGGATTGAATGAGCGTTTGCTAACGATAAAGATGTTTTTAAAGCAGCTGATGAACGATGCCAGGCAAGCAAGCTTAACTAGCGACGTGTAATGAACGTGCAGATAGTAAAGATAGAAGGAGAGCCGACAGCAAAAGGTCTCTTTTGTTAAAATTTAATTTAAGTAGACATAATATAAATTATCGGAAGTAGTGTCTCATTTAATAAGTATGCTTAAGACAGTGAGACGAAACCGATTTTTCCGTTATTTTTAGCGATTTCGATTCATTTTCAAGTTTTCCGTTTACGTACAATTTTTCGTGCGGTTTGTCTAAACCTTACTCTAAACTTATAGAATCTGCTTGCTGAAGAATTTTACTGTCGTTAGAAAATTCTTCAGCAAGTATTGTTTTACAAATTCAATCGCAATCCCGTAAACACAACTCGCATTGATCATGATCTGCATTTACGGTTGGTTCCTGACACAAAATCCGTTTCACTACATCACCAGCAAATTCCACCGGTGTCCGTCCAGATCCGCAAATCCTGCACCGTATAAACCATCTTGTTCCGACGGTTCGGCAAATACAAATCCACCTGCTTGTTTCACTTTGCCGATCGTCTCATCAAGTTCTTCTCTGGTACCTACTGAGATTGAAAACAATACTTCTGTCGACTGATTGGTATCTGCCAAATCATTGAGTGAAAATCGTTTAAACCGCTCCTCCAAAACCAGCATAACGTGAACTTGGTGATCACCCACGACCATTCCGATCATTTGGTTGTTTTCTTGTCCCTGATCCATGATCTCCATGCCGATATTGCTGAAAAACTCACTGGATTTACGCAGATCTTTGACGGGTAAATTGATCCATAGCTCTTTCACGGCGTTTCACCTTCTTTCTATGCTTGGATTCGAGTGTTTCTTGGCATATCACTGTCCGATTCCCTCCTTTGCTCCATTATTTACTTAGAGTTTAGCTTAATTTTCGGAATATTCATACCGATAGTCTTCTATTTCCGGTAAAATAATGGCCAAATCCTCTTCTGAATTTGCTGTTTACGCTTCTTCCATACTTACTCTTCTGCTTTGAAACCATTTCTTGTTTCCAACGTATGTAATAGCCACTACTAGAAGTTAAGGAGAATTGATGATGAAAAACAACGCCACAGTCTACTTAAGAGCGATCAAGGACGAGGACATGGAAAGTATTTACTGCTCTTGCCAAGATGAAGAAACCTTATATATGACAGGTACGCGCACTCCTGTCACACTCGACAGCATCCGTGAAAGCCATCAACGGTTCAGCCAAGATCCAAGCCGCCATGACTTTGCGATTTGCGCAACGGCAAGCCAAGAAATCATCGGAGATCTGGCCATCCAGGACATTGACCCTGACAATCACAAAGCCGGCTTTAGAATAGCGCTGCACAGCCGAGAGACCTGGAACAAAGGCTACGGCACTAAAGCAACGCAACTTGCCCTGGCTTTCGCATTCGAGGAGCTCGAGCTAAACCGTCTGGAATTGGAAGTGTACTCGCATAACGTCCGCGGCATAAAAGCGTATGAAAAAGCCGGATTTAAAAAAGAAGGAACCTTAAGGCAGTCCCTCTATTTGAACAATGCCTATTCCGATGAAATTCTGATGGCTATGCTCCGGGAGGATTACTGCAGCCAACTAGATGCAGGAATCCGGCAGAAACATAAATGATCTCGTTCCCTGATCTCTGTGCGGTCCTGCAGAGATCAGCTCTTATCGATTCTTGTATTTATTCGCTCTTTTTTATCAGAATTTACCGGTATTATACAGAATTTCTTATTAATTCTTGTTAAAATAGAAGAAAAGCAGAAATGAGCGATCCTTTTGACTGAAACGATTAATCCCATCTCAGAAACGTTCCTATTCCATTCCATCCAGCATTTTTCAATTCCGCATGGTGAGCCCCGCTATCAGCCGCTCCACCGCCATCCTGATACAGCGGAATTGCTGCTGGTGACAGAAGGCCGTGTCCACTGTAAGATCGGTACGCACTCCTATTCCCTCCCTTCCGGTACGGCTTTGTTCGTGCCTTCGGGTTTCTGGCACGAACTCGACTATCCTGCTGCACCAAAGCAAAGCGGATACCGGCTGTCGTTTGCTTCGCCTCATTTAAAACCTGATCTCGTGACGGATGTGCCGCAGGTGATCCAGGTAGACGACCTTGCCGGAATAATCCCGCTGTTTGCCCGGCTCGAGCAGGAAAACGAACAGCCGCATCCAGACTCCAGGATCACCCATCACTTGGTCGGATTGATTAGAGCACTGTTAGACCGCTCCGCAAACACGCAAAACTCCCTGGACTCCCGTGAGGTTGAAAAAACGATCCGACTGGTCAAGCATTATATGGAAGAACACCATTACCGCTCCCTGTTGCTTGACGACCTTGCCGCAAAGTTCGCCCTGAACAAATACCAGCTTTCGCGCCTCTTCAAACAGCATACCGGCATGAGTCCGCTCCAATACCTCATCTCCTGCCGGATGGAGACAGCAAAACAACTGCTTGCCACGACTGAAACTGCTGTCGCATCCATCAGCTTTCGTGTCGGCTACAAAAGTGCTACCCAGTTCCAGGCAGCCTTCAAGAAATCGGTTGGCACCACGCCGAGGCTTTACCGAATCGCCTCTACGAAAGAGAGTTAAAGTCAAACTGTACATATTTTATTTGTTAAATTAAAAAATAAATGGAAGTTGTTTGAAGGATACGTTATCATACATAACAAGCGTCATATTATTGCACAGAACGCAGAAAGTTAGCTGTCAGGTTTCACTTGCCGTAAATCAGTACTTGTTCAAATCAATGGAGGTTCAACTTATGGAATACGATAAAAACAATAGGAAATCCTCCGGTATTGAAAAAATGTTTTTATCCAGCGATGTGCTGTATAAAGACCTCTTTGATGGAATGGTCCACCAAGCACCTATCAGCATGTATATAGTAAAAGACTGGTCTTATTCCTACGTCAATCAGCATTTCTGTGAATTGATCGGCTATAGCGAAGAAGATCTGTTGAATGGCAGCATCACGCCCAATACTTTAATCCATCCGGAAGATCTGGCGATTATCCAGGCACGGATGCTGAATAGCGATAATTTGGACACCTATGCACGTTACCGCGTCAGGGTTTATAGAAGTGATGGACAATTGCGCCATGTTGAAGTACATTCGACTAAAAAGCAATGGCAAAATGAGACTGTTTTGTGCGGGACCGTTATTGACATCACCGCAGAAGTCACAGCCAATCTCCTGGTAAAAGAAAACGAAGATCGGCTGAACTCCCTATTCGTCCACAATCCAGATGCAGTCTTCACTTTCGATCTGGAAGGGAATTTTAAGACAGCTAATCCGGCATGTGAAACGTTGTCTGGCTATTCAATCTCAGAGATCCTTCAGTTGACGTTCAGCCCGATGATCGTTTCAGAAGATCTGCCCACTGCCCTCCTTCATTTCCGTAACGCCCTGAGCGGTATTACAGAAACCTATGACGTCGCCATCATCCGGAAAGACGGGAAAAAGCGGAATCTGCTGGTGACCAATTTTCCGATGAAGGCAAACGGCACCATCATCGGCGCGTACGGCATCGCCAAAGACATCACCGATGAACTCTACTATAAAAACGTGATGGAAGAATTAGCTTTTTTCGATCCGTTGACCCGTCTGCCAAACCGCAAATTGTTCGAAGACCGGGTCAATCAGGCGATTGAAAGCACTTCTGGCGAAAAACGCCGACCTGCCGTGCTGTCGCTGAATTTGGATCGCTTTAAATTCATCAATGATTCGTTCGGCCACCAGTTCGGCGATGAATTTTTAAAAGGAATCGCACAACGGCTGTTGGACAGTGTCAATGGGTGCGACACTGTGGGAAGGTTTGCGGGTGATGAATTTGCAGTCCTGCTGCCGAACCTCAACCAACAGGAGGTTTTCCGATTGGCGGAACAGCTCCATGAATCACTGGCGAAGCCATTTGAAGCACTCGGCCATGCCGTCGCCATCTCGGCAAGCGTCGGCATCGCGTTCAGCATCGGACCGGAAGAAACCTCCAATGCCCTGATCAAAAAAGCGGATGCCGCGATGTACTACACCAAAAAACACAAGACCAATCAGTACACGGTCTACTCCGAAGAACTGGATCAACAATCCGCATACCGGCTAACCATCGAACGCGAGTTGAAATCGGCCCTCACAAAACAGGAAATGGTGCTGCACTACCAGCCCATCATCCAGTTGAAGAGCGGCAAGCTGAGTGCGATGGAAGCATTGATCCGCTGGAACCACCCGGAACTGGGCTTGGTGCCGCCGGATATCTTTATCCCGGTAACCGAAGAAACGGGACAAATCGTCTCCATCGGCCGCTGGGTGCTCCACACTGCCTGCACACAGAACAAAGCCTGGCAGGACCAAGGCTACCCGCCCATTAAAATCTGCGTCAACATATCCACAATCCAGCTACAGCAGCCGAATTTCGTCCAGACAGTAAAAGCCATCCTGGAAGAAACCGGACTGAGTGCGGAGTGGCTGGAACTAGAAGTGACCGAAAGCATTTTACTGGTGGACACGGATTTGCTCAAATGCAGCTTGAACAGCTTGAAAGAGCTCGGCGTCTCCATGTCCATTGATGATTTCGGCACCGGCTACACGTCCCTCAGTTATTTGCGTCAGTTTTCGTTTGACCGGGTGAAAATCGACCGCAGTTTTGTCGAAGACATCAGCAAAAATTTGAACGGCAAAGCCATCACCGCCACCATCATCTCCCTGGCGCATCAATTGAACATGACCGTCGTAGCGGAAGGCATTGAAGAACAAACCCAATTGGCTTTCCTGCACGGGGAAAATTGCGATGAAGGCCAAGGCTATTATTTCGGCCGTCCCCTGCCAGCGGAACTGCATAATCTCTTCACTCTATTCAATCAATGAATAACCTAAAAAGCGGCCGGTAGAAAAAACCGGCCGCTTTTTGCGTTGTTCTGTTTTATTCAAATTTAAAGTCAGTTGAGACGAATTCCTCCTTCTCCCTGATGAAACCCGCCTCCTTCATTAAGAAGGCGGTGCACTGTCTTCGACAAAAGCGTCAATGACCACCGGTTTCCCGCTCGTCTTGGCTTTTGCCAGCGCATCCCGCAGCTCAATTCGTGTCTTCACGGTATAGCCTTCTCCGCCGCAGGCATGGGCAAACGCTGCGAAGTCGATATTCGCCAGATTGGTCTGCGTCGCCTGATTGCCCATTTCTTCCTGTTCGTGTTCAATGAGTTGGATTTTCTGGTTGTTGAAGATGACCAGGATCATCGGCAAGTCGTATTTGACCGCCGTGACGAAGTCCTGCATGCCCATCGAGAATCCGCCATCGCCGAGCAGTGACACGACTTGCTTGTCCGGGTAGGCCAGTTTTCCGGCAATCGCACCCGGCAACCCGCAGCCCATGGTCGCAAGCCATGCCGACACGACGAGCTGCTGCTGGGTCAATTGCAGGTAGCGCGCCGCCCACAGCGTTACACTGCCGACATCGAGTGACACCACCGCATCGCGTTCCAGAATGGACTGCACTTCCGCAATGACCTGCTGCGGCTGCAGCTGGTCCGTTTCCTGCGCCATATCCTTTTGCAGGGTTTCATGCCATTGTGCACGTTTTTCCTGATACTTCAAGAGGAAAGCGTCTTCTTTCTCCCCTAAATGGGCGGTCAGCCAGGCGGCAGCCGGTGCAAGTTCCCCGACCAGTCCGACCAGCACCGGGTAATACTTGCCGATGACTTTTGGATCGACATCAATTTGAATGGCCGGTGCGTCATCAGGCAAATACTCCCGGTACGGAAATGCGGTGCCCGCCAGTATCAACAGATCCGCTTCTTTCATGGCTTGTTCAGCTGGATCGGTGCCGAGCTGTCCCAATTGGCCCAAATTATGTGGATGGTCGTCCGGAATGATGCCTTTCGCCGGGAATGAGGCGATCACGGGCGCTTTCAGCTTTTCTGCAAACGCCAGCACTTCCGACGTGCCGCCGGTTGCGCCTTTACCAGCCAAAATGACTGGTTTTTTCGCGGCCTGCAGCAACTTCAACGCGTCTTGCAGGTCTTCTTCATGCGCCCGGACATTCGGTGCGGCATAGGCAGGTGAAGTCAGCACTTTATCGCGCTTGATTTTGGTGCCGAACAGATCATCCGAGACGATCAGCACTGCCGGCCCTTTTTCGGCATAAGCCGTCCGGATTGCCTGATTCAGCATGTCCGGCAGCTGTTCTGCCGTTTGAACGCGGCGGTTGTAGACGGCCACTTCCTCAAACAGCGACTCCATCTTCAGCTCCTGGAAGCTGTCGGTGCCGACCAGCTCGCTGCTGACCTGCCCGACGATCGCCAAGACGGGTGTTTTATCTTTTTGTGCATCATACAGGCCATTTTGCAGATGCACCGCTCCAGGACCCGCAATCGACAAACAGACGCCGATCTTACCGGTCAATTTCGAATAGGCGGACGCTGCCAGTGCTCCGGTTTCTTCGTGACGTATTTGGATAAAGCGGATCACGTCATCTTTTCGCAACTCTTCCATGAATTCATTGATGGAGTCGCCCGGCATTCCGTAGATATGGTCCACTTTCCATTCCTTCAGTAATTCCACCACATAACTTCCCGCTGTCCTGTCAAACATGGACATCCCTCACTTTCAAAAGGTTAGGCATAAGCCCTTATCTCTTGCTCATACCTCCAGCCGCTGGGAGTTAAACGTTGTGGCAATAAAAAAGAGCCCATTGCCGCAGCACGCAGCAATAAAGCTCTCTTCTTAGTTGGAATCCTTTTTATAGTCCCGGTAAAACCGTTCTTCCCGTTTGTTATCGACCCAGCTCCAGATAGAGTAGATGACTGCCGTGATCCCGACAACCAGTAAAGAAGCATAGAACACGAAGTCAAAATCCATCTCCCGAACCATGACTTCATCGACACCGGCCAAATTCAACTGGCTATAGATGATGCTTTCATAACCAATCCACCAAAATGCCAAAGGCAAGCCGGCCAACAGACCGCCTAGTAATGACCCAACGAATTTTTTCATGGACACCCTCCCCCTTTTCAGCAGGCACACATTCTCCAGACATTCCATTTACTCGGTTTTTTCAGGCGGCTGCGCCGGATAAGCGTAGATATGCTTGAATTTCCCGCTGCCCGGATGAGCTTGAGGCGCTTTCCCGGACAGTACGATATCCGCGTGGATGCCTTGCTTCTGAAAGAACGCCTGCAGCTTTTGTTCCGCCTCCTTAAACGCCTGGTCCGGTTTTTGTGCCTGCAGCCGGAGTTCAAGCGTATCTTCCCTGCGCTGGATCAGCTGAAAACGGTCGATCGTTTCGATGTCGGCAATCACAGACTGCACGGCAAGCGGCGCGACTTTGCGGCCTCCTGAAAAACTCAGGATTTCATCTGTGCGCCCTTCGAGTTCGATCCACCGGCTTGGTTTGCCGCAGGGACAAGGATTGCTGTGGATGATCGCACGGTCAGTCACTGCATAGCGGATAAACGGCTGCGTGTAGTTGAACAAATTGGTGATCAGCAACTGCTCGGCTTGAACGCCGTCAGCCACTGGACGGAAGTCCCTATCCACCGCTTCGACGATCAGCCAGTCTTCATTGAGGTGATAACGCCCTTCCCGGCATTCACAAGCGATCGTTCCCGCTTCTGTGCAGGCATAAGTCGACTGGACCATGCAGCCGAACACCTCTTTGAGCTCTGTCCGCAAGTCGCCGCTCATGTGTTCACCGCCCGCCATGATCAACACCGGTGAAATGGAGAGCTTCCCGCTCCGCTTATAAGGCAAAAGCAGTTCAAGCGCCGTAGGGTAGCCACCAAGGAGCGCTGGCTGAAAAGCGTTCAGCTGGTTGACGATTTTGTCGGTATCTTGCCGCACATCGATAATGATCTGGTTTTTCTTCCACGGCATGCGCCGCAGGTTATAACGCACCGTCCCGTTGCCGAGGTAAAAGCCGCCATCCACGAACAGACCCGCTGTGCTTTTGCCGCTTCTGAGAAACGCCTTTAAATCTTCGCGTTTGGCCACAGCGCGCAGTACCGCAATCGCTGACACGACGTTCATCGTGGCGTTGTCATACAGGACGATTGCTGGGTGCCCGGTGGAACCGGACGTGGTATTGACCAGGTAACGTCCGTTCAGTTTCCGCCCGATGTTGTCCGGGTTTTCCATAAACCGCTCCACGTCTTGTTTCGACAGGGAGCGGTCGGTGAGCCAGTCATCAAAGTTCGCCATCAATTCCTTCTTCTGGGTGAGGGGCAAATCGGCCAAGCTGAGCGGCCCGTTGACGTGCGAAAGTTTCGTCTTGAAATACGGGCTGCGTCTGGCGTGTTGCACGAGGCGCGCAAGGCGCTTTTGCTGAAGCGCTTCCAGCTGTTTCCGGTTTAGTTTCCGTGCGCGGTGCGTCAGGTGAAGAGCGGTGAGAAGTCCCATCCCTTTCATGCCGGTTTCTCCTTTCGGAAGGTCAGATTTGTTGTCACCAGTTTACCATGCGGCGCCTTTTGCGGCACCGATACATTAGAAAACTCAATTAATGCGCAGCATCATTGTGCTTTTTCCCCGTCCATGCACCGACAGCCACTATGCCAATCATGACCGTCCAGAAAACCACCGTCCACGGCAGTGAATGCGGGAAATCATGCGGCAGCAAGCCGATCTTTTCGTGGGACAGGGTCAACACGCCCAGTTTCACACCGACCCAACCGACCACAATGAAGGCGGCAGTTTCAAGCGTCGGATACCGCTCCAACAACCGGACAAATTTATGGGCCGCAAAGCGCATAATCACCACACCGATCAATCCCCCGGCAATCATGACGGAAAATTGCCCGCCGTTGATGCCGCCAATGGAGAACGCTCCCCAATGCGGCAGCGTCATGGCCAGTGCGACCGCCGCAAGCATCGAGTCCACCGCAAATGCAATGTCCGCGACTTCAATTTTCAATACAGTGGTCCAGAAACCGGAATGTCCACGTTGCCCACTTTCCAGTGCGACGTGATGTTTCCGCTGGTCGTGGAGGTGCTTGGCCGCGATGAAGATCAGGTAAAGCGCACCGAGCGCCTGAATCTGCCAAATGTTGACCAGGAAAGTAATCGCGAAAAGAGCCAGAAAGCGGAACAGAAACGCTACCGACAAGCCATAGAACAAGGCTTTTTTCTGCTGCGGTTTCGGCAAATGCTTGACCATGACCGCCATCACGACCGCATTGTCAGCAGCAAGCAAGCCTTCAAGGCCCACCAGCACCAAAAGAATCCATGCATACTGCAGCACTAACACATCCATCGCCGTTCTCCTCCTTCTTGAAATCAAACAAAAAAGACCCATACCTAACTACTTAGGCAAAGGTCTCGCTGAGCATTCGTATCTGCCATCACAACCGATGATGACGCATCATCATGTCCTGACGATTGTGAAAGAGGTGTTCCTCCAGCTACTCCCCCTTGGCTGCGGGGAATTCATATAGGTGGTACCTGTTTAAACCTGTGGCATTTTTTGTAGATGTAACTGCTTGTTGACGTTCAGGTCTTTAATATGTTTATACCATCATTGTGTAGCTCATTAAACTGAAAAAAGGGTGTTTTCGAAAGAAAATTTTCACAGATGAATGGCACGCATTGAATTTTATGTCATTTAAAATTCGAAAGACCCATAACCTTAGCTAAAGAGGTTACGGGTCTTTCTATGTCTACTTTATACCCTATAGCGACATGCCTGCTCTATAGAACTTCAGGTTTGTGTTACTCCCTCTTTGACAGTCCTGCTATTCACCGGTCGCGGCTTAATTGCTTCAGGATCCAGGCCATTTCCGAGTGAGCCATAGACGAGTTCTGCCTGAGGATCAATCAATTCTTTTCCATTGTAATAAACTCTTGGTGTCTTCCATAGCGCTTTTAAAGCACTCGACATCGGCATCTCGTGATAAAGACCTGGCCAGTTATCCTTTATTTTTTCTTTCACTAACGGATAATACTTCGAGCTCATGCTTGGAAAGATGTGATGCTCTGTATGATAGGAAAAATTAAAATGCAACACGTCGATCCATTTAGGAACCGTCACGGATAAGGTGTTTGCCAATGGATCATTAACGGGAACGTGTGGATTCAACCGATGATTCGTCGAGATATACCCCATCACGATGGCATTCGCAATTAAATGCGGAATCAAGAAGATGAATACCCAATTGCTTATACCTACAAAGAAGATCAAGCCTGTCCAAACAATCCAAGGAATTAAAAACTGGATCCAGACAGCTGCCCGTTTTTCAGGCTGAAACTCTTTAACGTAATTGAAGAACATTCTCGTGGAGTGGAGTGTGAATAGGAAGCACAACGAGAAAAATTCCAGAAATGCACGTACTGAAAAGGGCAATCGATAGATAAGTTTCAGCGCAGGCTTTCGGTCCAATTCGTCTTTTGTCATCCAGGTATCCGGATCTTTCTCTTCATTTTGCGTATGAACATGATGGGTCATGTTATGCCATTTGCGCCATAATCTGGGTCCGGTAAGCAGGGGGAAAAAGAAAACAGCCTCTAATAAATTACGCAAACCGGCTTTTTTCACTATCGTTCCGTGTAAGATTTCATGTCCTAGGAATCCCATGGCAGCAAAACTTGTACCAATGACAAACGAAATGGCGATGTTTGCAAGAAACGGTAAATCATATAGCCCAATCGTCAACATTCCAGCGATGGTGATGATCAGATAAGCGAGTCCGCCGAGTAGACGCCCAGGTACCGGTTTAAACGCTGGTTTGGGCAGGTGCGGCGCTACTTTAGACGCGTACCAGCCAAATGAGTGGTATTCTTTATTCATTCTTTTGCCTCCAATTACTATGCTGTTACTTCTTCTCCGATGACTAGGTATAACCAAAAACTGGGGCAGTTCGAAATAATTGCGAAAGAAACAATGATTGACGCTGTAACAACCCGAACTAAAGAGTCGTTCTGTACAAACAAGCTTCTTTCTATGCTTCACTATAAAGGTTACTCTTGCAAATTCATAACCTTTTCTTTATTAATTTATCGAAAAAAGCTTCAGGTAGAGTGATCGCCTGAAGCTTTTTTCATCATTCATGGAAAATTTTGAGCTTACTGCAAACAAAAAGTGCTCTACCGCAAACAACCTTGCCTATTCCGCAAACAAATGGGTTTATGGCGCAAACAACGAGCGTTATTGTGCAAACAAACACGCGTAATCCGCAAACAAATTGATTTGACGTAAAATAATTGAGGCAGCTATTCTTCGATGAATCAACAAAAAAGCTTTAGGCAAAGTGTTTGCCTAAAGCTTTTCCATCTTTTTGCAGGTAAAGAATGATGGAATATAGCGGAAATGACTGGTTAAATCTCTCGGCTCCACTCTTCATCTTCCAGGATTTCACCTGTTTCAGCGACATAGGACACGATAAGCTGACCGTTTTGCAAAATGCCTTCATCTTTTAAATAAGAAATGAATTCAGTGAAATGTTCCTCGTCATCCACTATTCTTTCCCTTGGTATATCCAGTCGGACGATGGGCTCGAGGTTGTAATCTTTAGAACTTCCGACATTGAGCGGATCGACATTTAAGGTAGCTCCTATCTCATCATCAATAAATACATAAACTACAGCCGATTCTCCAAAAGCTCGGCGGATGTAGGGACGCATTTCCTCTTCAAGTTCATTAGACCATCGGTCAGAAACATACGTATCCACCATCTGTTCTGTCTCAGCATCCGGATACACCAGAAATTCTGTATTGCTTCGGATTTCTCGTACCTTAGCTGCGTACTCGAATTCGAAATTCCCCATATTGTCATATAGTGTAGCGTAGATTTCAAAATCATCATTGAAGTTTGCTTGCAGGTATCGGTCTGCTTCTTGCCGTATCTTTTCTTCTCTATCAGAATCCGGTTTCATACTTAGGTTAAATGATATGACCAGCACTGCTATGCCTAGAAAAATGACGCCTAAAATCACAAGAATAACTTTTAAGGATTTTCTCAATTCATACCCCGCCTTCCTTTTTGACCTTCGAAATTCCGACAGTCCCTTTCGTTGATGCTTTACATCTTTTTTGATATTCGATCAACCAACAGTCCTGATAAATTCCTTCATGCAACTCATTCTTAGGAAGGATTCGCACTTTTTTGAATCCACATTTTTGATAGCATTTTATAGCCCTCGCATTTCTGATCTGAGGGTCCATAACTACCCGGTCTGCTTTTTTATTTTCAATTAGAAAACTAACAAGTGATGTAACAAGTAGTGTTCCAATGCCTCTATTCCAATATTCATTCTTGCCTATAAACTGGTCTGCACCATAAATATTCTCATCACCATACCCATATTTCGTTTTTGTTTCATCATCTAATTGATAAAATTGAACATATCCTATTTCGTTATCGTCAAACTCTACTATGCATTTGAATTTCTGATCATTGGAATTATAAAAAACTTTAGTAACTTTTTCTAAATCAAACGGATTATCTCTTCCTTCATAAAATTCCAGAACTGACGGGTTTGAAAGCCATCTCGTTAACAGGTAATTGTCCTTTTCCTCTAAATTACGAACCTTTAAGTGTCCATTTTGAAACAACAACATAATCCCCCTCCCAATTCAAAAGCCTTTTTAAAGGTATTCATGTTTTATGCACTACTAAAATCGCCTTTCTCCAGGATCACCTGTTGATCGACCATTTTAAAAATAACATCGAAGTTTTGGCTATAGGGATGCATAAAAACTTCATACTGGATGCGCCGTTCTTCATGAGACCGTCTAAGGTCACTTATCGTTCTTCCTCTTTCCTCAATATCGCGAATGGATCTTCTCTTTAACTCCGTTTCTCCATCGGTATAAAAATAAACCGTCAAATCAAATAAGGCTGGATCAACAAAAGCGACGCTCATTCCTTCTACAACAGTTATGTTTTTTCGGGATGAAATCAACTCGCTTTTCATATAATGCGTATCTATCGTGCAGAAATCTAAACCTTCTCTAACCATCCGAATGTCTCTTTCCAAAGAAGGTAAATGATGTGCGGAAGGGTGGCAAGCTGTTATTTTATACCGATGATTTTCTTTTTGGTATGTATAATCGATGGTCGCGTGATTACGTACACTACTATCTATAATATAGGGGTCTGTATTTATGTAATTGATTTTACTTTTGTCCAGAAGATTGATGAGCCTGTTTGTAAACGTGGTTTTCCCAGCGGCGCCATGGCCAGATACCCCTATAATGAGTTTTTTGTCCTGCACTTTTATCCTGTTTGCCAGTTCGTGAATAAACTGATCCATTATTCTCCTCCTTTCAAACTTGTTGTCAGCTGATTTGAATGCCATGCGAAAGCATCTTTTTAAATTTTAATGCTAATTCCTGTTCCAGCATTAACACGGATTATTACTATTCAAGTAATTTATTACCGCTGCAACACGCTCTTCGACTGAATAGTCGCCCTCGATTCTTAGTACCGGGCAAGACAATTCGGCTATCCATTGTTCATGCAAGGCTTTGCTCCTGACTTCCATTCCTGCATGGTCATACAGGGATGCCCACTCCAGAAAAGCTTGCGATTCTTCGTATCTGGTGCCACCAGCCAGTGCATCCTTTCCGTACCGTTCCACTTCTCTCTGCTGTAATCTCGCAAGTCTGATTTCCGACGGGATCCATAAGAAAACAACCAGGTCAAAGCAGGGCATGAAGCAATCGCCCCAGCCGGCTACAGCTCCTGACAGAATCCATTCATCATCTCGCGACAAATCCTTCTTGAGCATTTCCTTTCTTTCAAGGACTGGCCTTTGTTCTATGTATTTGGTTGTCCAAAAATAGTCATCTGTATCAAGGTGAGTATGCGGCAGGGCTTTTGCTAACGAGTTGCCGAGTGTCGATGTTCCTGATCCCGCAGCTCCCAGGATATGAATCTTGCTATTCATCATTTTCCCTCCTATAAAAGCAAAAACTTACGGTCAAGCTTCTTCTCTTTTGATAGTTCTCTGATATATAAATTAGGTTAATTTCGACTGAACAATCACTTGAATCTTCCCATCACAACAGTATTGCCGAATTTCCCATCAGCAAATAGTTTGTCGTTCTTTAAAATGCCTTCAATTTCAAAACCAAAATCTTTATAAAGGGAAATCGCCTTTTCATTTGATTCAAGAACATTTAATGTTATTTTCCTTACTTCATTGGCACCACACCAAGCAACAGATTCCTTTAAAAGATTTCTTCCGATCCCATATCCCCAATATCCTTTTAATACACCCACCCCAAATTCTACTTTATGGGAAAACCGATTTAATGTACTTCCCTCACATCTCGAAAAACCGGCAATATTGTTATCAACTACAGCAACTAAAAAAAGATTCTTCTTATTCATCGTGTCTGCTTTAATCAGTTGCTCAAAATCAGTTACATCCATAAAAGCTTCGCCTTTTTCTCTGTCCAAATTTTGAGTTTCCCCATCTATCTGCAACCTTATTTCTGACAAGCTTTGCGCGTCTGACTGTACTGCAGATCTGACTATATAGGACCTGCCTTTGACATTAAATTCTTGACTATCAATTTCCATACTTTTTCTCCTCACTCTTAACTTAACCATCTCTTAGTGAAAGGCATCGGTCAGCTGCGAAACCGTATTGAGGATATTTCGATAAAAGCCATAGCAGGTTCATCCCATATGATTCAATGGAATGAACCTGAACAAACAGCCGTTATTATCATTAAAGTGGATAAATGAAGAAAAGTGATCCGAAATCCCGACATTCTCCTCATTTTCACGGATAAAAGAGGAAGAACAGCGCAAATTAAGCTACTGTCTATTTTAGAATTGGGAGTTGCTGTCCAGACATTAAATCCTCAAAGAAAGTCCGATGATCCGGAAAAAGATTTTCAGGCAACTCGGTTAGATCGTAAAATTTGTTATTCAACGATTCGTCGTTCTGTTCAACTAGTTGCCCTTCATATTGACGGCAATTGAATAAAACCTGGACCATGGATACTTGATCTCCATTCGAAAATGTCTTATCATAATCCGAACCAGAATAAATGCCAAATAACTCAAGCTCTTGCATCCTCAGACCGGTTTCTTCGTAGACTTCTCTGTTCGCTGTCTCTTGAACGCGTTCCCCCATCTCCATAAACCCACCAGGCAGACCCCATTCACCAGTATCAGAGCGTTGCTGTAAAAGAAGTCGGTTTTCTCCATCAAATACAAAAGCACCGGCGATTACCATAATCACTTTTTCATTGCCAACCAGAGATCTCAATTTTTTAATGTAATCCATGTACCCATTCCTCCAATGGTGTAAAAATCGAATGAAATTTAACTTTCAATACATCACAATCAGTGAATTACCGTTTAATCGCATCAATTATGAGTGATGGAAAGATGAGCTTATCTCCTTGATTTCGAGGATCCCATTTTTTCGAACGAAAGATAACTCCATCCTCTTCCTGCCATTCACTGAATTGAAAATGGCCGGCTTCATCACAATACTCAAGAAATTTCACTTCATAGCCGGCAATTTCAAATATGGACGCTAAAGTATTGTAGTTGTAAACGATTTTATGGCTAGCGGCTGGATGATCTTTTGGGCCAGGTCCACCGATTTTAACTATGTTTTGATATGCTTCGTCGGGAAAGTATCCATCGGGAACCGCGCATCGAATATGCCCCCGAGGTTTCAGGTATTGATGGCAAAGCCTTGCAGCTTCAAGCCCTTCTTGATATGTAAGGTGTTCCCAAACATGTTCAGCCAAAATAGCTGATATAGAGCCCTTTTTAAATTGGTTTTTCCAAGTTGTTTCATCTAGTAAACTAAGTTCTTCTTCTTGGGTGTGGATCCATCCGGGATTGTTGTTGTAATTATCGGCGCCAATGACCACTTTAATTTCTTTATGTCCGCGTATCATCAAGTCACCTCTACCTTTTTTAAGCTGTTTTCTTGAAAATTTGAAGTTTCTTTAAATTACTCAATTTGGTTTCCTGTTGAACTACTTCAGCCGTTGTCTTCTTACAATCTATTTCCATTGTACTAAAAATTCCCATAAAATAGATTTTATATTTGAATTTTCGAAAATAAAACCATTAGTAAAAATACATATATACAGACAAAAGAGGAAGAGCAGCGCCAACTAGCTTCTACCTCTTTTACCTGAGCTGATAGGTCCACTGCTTTTATTGACTTGCATTAGCATTTAAAATTAAATAGGCTGTATCACTGTTATCACTACGCTTCCCTTTTTATGCCCTGTTTCCACATAGCTATGAGCCGCAGCAACCTGAGCCAAAGGATAACTTCTGTCTATCACAGATTTAATCCTTCCTGCCTCAATCAACTCTTTCAGGAAAAGTAAATCGTCCTTGCGCATCGGCGCTAAGCCACCTATTAGTTTCTTGCCGCCTCTTACAGAAGTTGTCATCATCCAAGCAAATTGCGGCAATCCGGCTACTGTAGACAGGTAAATACCATTTTCCTTGAGGAAGCTTTTGCATTTTGAAAAGGATGTCTTTCCTGCCGTGTCGAAAATGATATCGTACGACTCCCCGGTTTTGGTGAAATCCACTATTATTTTTGGCTTCTTTATAAGGTTATCCCCTTTCTATGTAGTCAAGCTGCATTCCTCTGATTTTATACATTCTGAATGGGAATAGTGTAAACTTTTTTCTTATCGCTAGAGATACTAACAGCAAAAAAAAACATAGTTTAAGACTTTTTATTTCGATACTATACCTCTAATCAATGTTCAGTAAGTTTAACTAACTTTCTATTTTAGACAGGGATGGATTCTTGGTTTTTACAAGATTTTTCACGAGATCTTAAAGAGTTTTATTGCGAAGCATTGGATCGCAAAACATAAAAAAAGAGGCTGCACAGACTGCCCCTTCAAATTGTTACTGTTATAGATAACTGTAGCTCAGGGTAAAGTCTGGCTCCAATCCATGATTTCTTGGCCTTCCAAGTGACGTTCCGTGTCTAATGCCGCCATACAGCCTGTGCCTGCAGCGGTGATTGCCTGACGATATTTTTTGTCCTGCACATCCCCGCAGGCCATAACTCCGGGAATATTCGTTTCTGTAGTACCAGGCTTCACTTTGATATAGCCGATTTCATCCGTTTCAATTTGCCCTTTAAGAAACGAAGTGTTTGGCAAATGACCGATTGCCACGAAAATTCCGTCTGCTTCAATCACTTCTTCTTCCACTGTTGTATTGTCTTTCACTTTCAATCCTCCAACTTTTCCATCAGCTGTAACTACCTCTAGAGGCGTTTTGTTGAGTGCCCATGAAATTTTTTCATTTTCCCGCGCGCGATCCTGCATGATCTTTGATGCGCGAAGTTCACTGCGGCGATGGACAATAACTACTTCAGAAGCGAATTTAGTCAAAAAACTAGCTTCTTCCATGGCTGAATCCCCTCCGCCCACAACGACGATTTTTTTATTGCGGAAGAAAAATCCATCGCAGGTCGCACATGTGCTGACGCCTCTGCCTACGTTTTCCTGCTCCCCAGGAATCCCAAGCATTTTGGCTGTCGCTCCTGTAGAAATAATGAGTGCATGAGTTTCGATATTCCCCTCACCTTGCACAGACAGCTGATAAGGTTTTTCACTCAGATCTACATCCGTAACCCAACCTCTTTTAAACCGTGCCCCAAATTGTTCCGCTTGTTTTCTCATATTATCCATCAACTCGGGTCCCATGATGCCTGTAGGAAAACCCGGGAAGTTTTCTACTTCCGTCGTTAACATCAACTGTCCTCCGGGTTCTGCTCCTTCAATAACCAGTGGATTCATATTCGCTCTTGCCAAATAAACAGCGGCTGTTAAACCCGCTGGTCCTGTTCCTAAAATCACTACTTCTTCCATATTAAAACCTCCCGCCGCTTGTTATTTCTATACATTCTTACTACCGTAATTCCCCTTCTCTATAGAGATAAACAAGGGCAACAGCAGGTGTCCTGGATTTTGTAACTACCTGTTTTACTATGTAATCTTAATTGTTCGTGGAGAAGTTTTCGGCTTTACCGACTTTGAAGATGAATGGTGATGGTGCCTTTGATGAAATCGAACCCTTGCTTGCTCAACTCAAATTAAATGCAGCCATCGCAGACGATGAGGTCATCAGTGAAGGTACAATAATATTCAACATGGAACCAGACTATGATCCTTTGAGTATTCAAGTAACTTATGAAGTAGGGAATACCACTTTCAATGAAAAGCCTCTTAATTGATACTAGAGACTTTAATCTTTATTTTTTATTTTTCAGCTCTAAGAGTATAGGTGTCATATTCAATAAAATTGATAATACCGTCAACACCCATAACACTACTGCCATCGTAGGCACTACATCCAACAAAGCAGACCAATCTTCCGCATTGACCCAATCGGACACCATACTGTAATCCGCAACAACTGTTAAAGCTGTAAACGATAACCCCATTGCCATCGCTAATTTATAATCTCTACCTGTTGCATACAGATAAAGATTTATACAAGTTGCAGCTATTGCAATAAGGCCTAATATGAACCACATAATTGCGCCTCCTTTCTCTTTTTATTTAAGATGAACATTTCTCAAAAAAATACAAGAAGGTTTGGTCTTGCCTTCCTTTAAAATTAATTTCAGAGACGGAAAATTTGTATATTCTATAATAACGGTCTAGATTTACAAAAGTTTCCAAAATTGAAATTCAGTTAAATTAAAAGGAAGAAAGGATGCTCAAATACAAGCGTTCTCTCTTCCCTCAATATATGTTATATCCTCTGTTTCTACCTATAACGTTATCTAATCTTGTCAAACTCGTAGTTCCTGCCTCGCTATCGTATCTTCAAGCTCTAAAGACTTTGTACCAGTACAACGTAATGTCGATATTTGGATTTGCATGCTGCTTTAAGGTATCAGCACCGCCCAGCACAAACCCTTCTTTCTCATAAAAACGGCAGGCAATCACATTGTCATTCTGTGCTTCAAGGGAGAGGCCTATCAACGATTTGTCCTGCGCCCATCTTTCTGCAGATTCCAACAGCAAGTGCCCGATCCCGCTTTTCCGAAACCTCTCCCGGACAGCGATATTTTCAATATAGGCAAAACCGTTCCAGTCTTTCACCAAGCGAATTTGCCCAATGCATTCCTCTGCGTGGAACGCTAAAAACACTACTTTGTTCTCGCTGTCGATATACTCTGTCCAGTTAAGCTGATCATCCGGAAAACTCGTTTCCGACTTGTTCTCATATAACTGTTCTTCGTATGACCATGCTCCTTTAAAAAAACTGGGGAGAATTTTTCCAATAACTGGAAAAGTATCGTTTGCTTTATTCACAACTCCTGTAAATTCTTCTTCCAAAGGTTTGATTGTAATCTTTTTGCTTTGCTTCATAAATTTCACCTTCCACTCTGTATTTACACTATCCTCATTTGAATTCTTTAACTAACAACTAAAGATTCAGATACGATAACCCAATCTGAATCTGGGTCAGTCAAATCTCCATTACTCGCATTTTATCATCTGTGAGGATCTTACCCGATTCTTTTCGAACTTTAAAGATAAACCTTTCCACTTTAAAGCATCAACCATGCAGCAGAAGCTACAAAGCAATATAGCTTCTGCTGAAAGTAAATTTCTCCTACTCCAGGTCATCATGAAAAGAACCCATTTTGACGGATTAACCGTTCAAAAATGGGTTCTTTATTATTTTCATTTAAAATAAGTTTCTAAATCATCGAGCATTAGATCGGCGGCTAAATAACCTCCGGCAGTGTTCCAGATAACATCGTCGACTTTGAAGACTTTGTTTGCTTTTGCAACCTCCAGATTCTGGAATAACGGGTCATTAATCCATTCATCTTCTAATTTTGTAGCTTCATTGTCCCCTGTGTCATAAGTGAAATAGAACAAGATATCTCCATCCATTGCAGGAATCCGTTCTTTCGTCACCCCTTTTTCTGCAAAATCAGCTACATCCTGTTCGGCCGGCCGTGCAAAGCCGAGTTGTTCAAGAATGACGCCCGAGAAAGAGTCCTTATGATAGATACGGACATCTCCTGCCATAAAGCGGACCATTGATACCTCTTGTTCTGTTTGATCCCCCAAAGAAGTCTTCATATCTTCGATCCGTTGATTATAAGCTGCAAGCTTCTCATTTCCGACTTCCTCTTTATTGATTGCTTTTGAATACAGCTTGAAGTTTTCCTGCCAATCCCCACGCAAGGTTTCAGCAAATACAGTTGGTGCAATTTGACTCAATTGCTCGTAGACTTTTTCCTGTCTCATTTTATTTCCGATGATCAGGTCCGGTTTCAAAGCAGCAATCGCTTCTAGAGAAGGTTCGCTTTCCTTACCTACAGATTCTGTGTCTTTCAGTTGATCAGCGAGATGGGCATACCATTTATCCCCTGTAAAAGCTTCTACAGCTCCAACGGGTGTAATGCCCATTGCCAAAACGGCCTCTATTCCTTCATTCGTCAAAACAACGACACGCTTGGGCTCTCCTTCAATGGTCGTTTCCCCCATCGCATGGCTGACTGTATAGCTTTCTTTGTCGACCGTTTCTTTTGCTTCGGCTTCTTTAGTGCTTTCTGTCTTGCCGCATGCCCCCAAGAAAATCAACAAACATACAGCTGTAAGTACTCCTAATTTCTTCATAACCTATGTGCCTACCCTTCTTAATTGAGAATGAAAATCATTTACAACGTGTAGCTTATATGATAGGATTTTGTTTGTCAATAAAGTTTGAAAAATAAAAATTCAGAGGTTTTATTTATGCTACATACTAATTCTTCCCGTTCTGTAGGCTTTTCTCTGGGCATTTTCTTTATTTTGCTGCTCATGTGTTCCAGCATGGTATACGGTTATACCGATACAGAATGGAAAGATGCTTACCTGGCTTTTTTTCAACCCACCAGTTCTAACGAACATATAATCATTCGGGACGTTCGGTTTCCCCGTGCGTTGATTGCTGCATTTGTAGGGGCGTGCTTAGGTGTTTCAGGTGCGATTATGCAATCCATCACCCGGAACCCTCTATCCTCCCCCAGCATTCTCGGTGTAAATTCAGGTGCCAGTTTCTTTGTTGTGGCAGGAGTAGTGTTCTTTTCCGTCCAAAGTTTACAGACCTATATGTGGCTGAGCTTTGCCGGTGCCGCTTTTTCTTTTTTACTGGTATTTGTTATAAGTTCAACTGGAAGGGAAGGTCTGACACCCATCAAATTAGTGTTAGCCGGAGCTGCCATTTCCGCTCTCTTTGCGTCCTTCACACAAGGGCTCCTCGTGGTAAATGAAAATGCACTTGATCAAGTATTGTTCTGGTTGGCGGGCTCTGTTGCTAATCGGCCGTTGAATTTACTGACCACTGCTCTTCCATACATAATCATTGCGTTAGTTTTGGCGTTTATCCGCGCCAAAGAATTGAATGTGTTAAGCATTGGAGATGACATCGCAACGGGACTCGGCCAAAAGACACTATGGACTAAATTTTTCTTCAGTGTATGCGCGATCGTCTTGGCTGGTGCTGCAGTCTCAGTTGCTGGTCCAATCGGTTTTGTTGGAATTGTCATTCCCCATCTCATCCGTTCTTTAGTTGGGCTTGACCATCGTTGGATTCTTCCATTTTCCGCGATGGGCGGCGCAATCCTTTTGCTGCTTGCAGATATTGGAAGCCGTTACGTCTTAATGCCGCAGGAGTTGCCTGTCGGTGTGATGACCGCCCTTATCGGAGTTCCGTTCTTCATTTATGTAGCACGCAGAAAGATGGGAATTTAAGATATGAAATTTTATAGAAAAATTGATTTTACACGCCAGCCTGTCTCTGCCACAATCCTTGTTTTTTTGGCAGTCTTTATCGTAATGATTTTTTCTGCCGGCTCAGGCGAGTTCGTTTTGTCTCCAATGAAAGTCATCATGGCGCTATTTGGATTCGGAGACGAATTTAACCGAACGATTGTAGTCGACTTCCGGCTTCCGCGTATTATGATGGGCCTATTTGTCGGGATATCACTCGCGGTTTCCGGAGCGATTTTGCAAGGTATCACAAAAAATTCACTGGCATCGCCTGACATTATCGGCATTACGGCCGGAGCCTCATTTTCAGTAGTCCTTTTTTTGAGTTTGTTTTCTGATGACAACAATTCTCTGACGGTAAGCATTCAATGGTTGCCTTTATCGGCTTTCTTAGGAGCAACCCTTACCGCATTTCTGGTCTTTTTCCTTTCGTGGAAAAATGGATTGGCTCCGTTCCGGCTATTGCTGATTGGTATTGCCATTTCCGCTTTTATGCAGGCTGGAACCACCCTATGGATGCTGATGGGCCCGATTTATAGAGCCAGCCAAGCGACTATCTGGACGACCGGGAGCATCTACGGAGCAAATTGGCCCCAAATTTATGTATTGATGCCCTGGACTCTTTTGTTGATTGTAGTTTCCCTTCTTTTGCGAAGACAAATGAACATCTTGGAACTTGGAGATGATATTGCAATGGGGGTAGGCTCCCACGTACAAAGGAACCGGTTCATATTACTGCTGATCAGCACAGGTTTGACAGGAGTGGCTGTAGCATTTGCCGGGGGGGTTGGATTTGTGGGACTTCTGGCTCCGCATATTGCAAGAAGAATCGTCGGCCCGCAATTCCAAACAATGGTGCTGTTCTCAGCCGGAGTCGGTGCTCTATTAGTGCTTATCGCCGACTTGATCGGACGTGTGGCTTTTGCACCGATGGAAGTTCCTGCTGGTGTCTGGACGGCGGCGGTCGGAGCACCTTATTTCATCTATCTGTTAATGACACAGCGAAAGAGTAGAGCTTAAGAGCTGATTGTCCATGTAATATAAACAGCGTCAGCTTCTTTGAAGCCTGGCGCTGTTTCTTTAATTCCACTGATCTTTTAAAAATTTTTCATTAACTATGAAATATTTTCTTTCTATGTTTTCGTCTTTCAGATGAGTTCGGTATATCCACCCTACCATGATATCTTTCTTTTTTAATACGACTCATCAGAAGAGCAACCTGGCAATTTTCACCAATAGTACCACGTAAAAAATGTCTGAAAGAAAAACATTAAAAAAGTCCAGCCGATGATGTGCCGGCTTGGACTTTTCCAGTTTACCTCCTTATTCTTGCGTTATTCGTCTGCATGAACCACATAGACAGTCATTGAAGTGGATCCATTATTTTCTATGCTGATTTTTTGTTGAGGATTGCAGTGAATGATATCTCCTTGTTGGACAGCAGAATCGATATTATCCAAGTGACAGGTGCCCTCTCCTTCGACCACAACCACATAAGCATTCTTATGGGGATGGCCATGTTTAGGCATTACTTGCCCTGGCAGAAAGTTGAATACAATTACTTTGCTTTTTTCTTCTTCTATAACTATTTGCTTCGCCATTTTTTTCTCGTCATAAGTTTGAAGATCTATCATCTTATTAATGGTCATCATAATTGCTCCATTCTGTTTTAGTTTTTCACTAATTTCTTATTGCACATCATTCATGCCATCACTTGCAATGAAGTATTAGGAAATTAAGTCTGTCATCTTTTCTTGTTCTTTTGGATGCTGTAAAGAATTTTTCTCTTTTGACTACTTCTTTCTGTCCTATCATACAAGTTCTCTGCTAAAAAAAACTTGTTCCCCATCAAGGAACTATTATGAACGTGCGGATCACTTTCTATAGGGTTGAAGGTGCATCACAACCAGATTAAAAAACAGGAGCGGGAAAAATTTCTCCGCTCCTGTTTTGATTCACTAAACTGCATCATCACGCTCGCTTGAATAGTCATCATTTTGGATTCGCTACCATAATCTGCTTGTGTCCGGTCAGTCCGAAAAAGGCGGGCATGCCCAGATCCATGGTACTGAAGAGAAAAGTGCAGTCGAATAAGGGAATCGAGTGTTTAAGTTAACTTACTATGTTAACTAAGTTAATTGACAAAAAAGGAGAGAAGATGCGCTATTATTAGCCTCTTCACTCCCTCTAGCTTCTGTTCTTTTCTTTCACACAGGAAAGGTATGAAGTTTTTGCCTTTCGTTTGCATGGTACCTAGACGCCAACAAAATACCAACCACTACTTACCAAATCGATTCTGCCCATTCTGGATGGTCGATAAACGGGTTGCGATTGCCTTGGATGTTTTCGATTTTTTCGTTGCGCTGCTGTTCCCAAGTGCTGACAGGATCTTGTGCATGCCACTCCAGCAAAACGGAAATCTTGCCGTGGTAAGGCGTTGAACCATTATTCACAAGGTCGTTCAGTTCCAAGTCCACCGCATCGCCTGGCTCATAACGGACTGCCATGTAAAACAGCATACGGGCAACGTCGCCTTTGACATCATTCGGTGGTTCCCAAGAAGTAGTTGTCCGCAAGCAACCATCGCAACCGTTCATTGTCGTGCCGCCGTAATCAAAATCCAGGTTGCCGCGCAGTCCGTTCACTTGCACATCGATCGGGATGAAAAGCTTGGTGAATGCCCGCAGGTTCACTACCTGACTTCAAAGGGTTTTTATAACCTATTATTATTTGCTGTAAATAAGCCGTTTTTAAAAAGACAGCCACAATATGGCTGCCTTATGTGTTATAAATTTATTTCATTCATTTTCTCAATACCCAGGTGCAGCTGAATAATTCAACTCACAGCCTTACTAGCTGCTCCATTCAAAACATACTTGTATTCAATAGAAGCATTGAGCGAATGAACCACAGTGCAATACGTTTCGCTTGATAACATTATTGCCCGCACGACCTTGTCTTCTGGCAACGCGCCTTTAATATGATAAGTGATGGCTATATCAGTAAAACGCTTCGGGTGTTCTGATGCACGATTCCCTTCAATATCTATAAAGAATTCATCGATTACCAGTCGCATTTTATTTAATACATAGACGATGTCCATTCCGGTACAAACAGCTGCGGCGTGCAAAAGCACTTCTGGAGGCCGTGCCCCTTGATTTGAACCGCCACTTTCAGAGCCGGCATCCAACAATACCATATGGCCGGATTCTGTCATGCCACTAAACGCCATCCCGCCTTGCCAATTTAAAACAGCTTTCATGAAAATCACTCTCCTTTTCATGCAGGATTGGACTAATTCACTTAAAGCCCCGTTTGTCTAATTAGCTGCCATTAACTTAGAATAAGCTAAAGTAATTAGCAGAGTTAATATACCAAGAAGTTAGTTGGAGTGAAAAAAATAGCACCTCCAGATGACAGCACTCATTTATACTTTATTAACCTACTTTTTTGAATATCCTAGAACCTTACCTTCAATTGCTTCCAGAGATAATTCTCCGAAGTCCTTACTATCTGTTCCTCTCCACCATTGATCTACTAAGACAAAAACAGCTTCATTTGATACTTTTACAGCTTCCATCGAAGTATTGAAATACTCTTCTTTGGCATCCAGATTCATCCAAGTTATGAATTCTGTTTTAGAAACTTCTTCATCTGTTGTCAAAGTTCCTTCTTCAATATTTTGCTCTGCCATTTCAAAAAAGTCTTCTTTACCGAGCCCTCTATCTGTTGCAACACCATAAAACGTCTCTAGTTTTTTGTCGTCCACATAAACCTGACCCTCACGTATTTCCACAGTTTCACCTGGTAAACCTACTACTCTGGCAATATAGTGTTCAGGTAATTGCGGATTTTTATTAATAGCAGATTCAGGTGTTTTGTAATACACCACATCTCCGCGGTTAACTTCTTGATACTCCATTTCAACTACTAAACTACTGTGGATAATGGTGTTATAATCGTGATTTCCGCGATCCATAGCGTCTGAGCTCCACTCGAGTAACCTAGTGTTCTCTTTAGCTTCAACCAATTCAATTTGTTTAGTTTGATTGTCAGTTAAAACTTCAGATTCAAGGATTGCTGTTGCTTTATTTGTCTCTTTTGTACTCTCTTCCATTGAACAAGCACTCAAAACTAGAACGATTCCTATCAACAATGAGTTTTTCACCGCCAACCTCCTCCTCTAAATCATTATACCCAAATCTCCCTTTAAATAAGTTGAACTTTCAGTTTTCAATTAGTGCGAACTTTAAATTCATCGTAGTTTTACTAATTCATTTTAAGTAGTAACTTATGCTAAATTTACCCAACAATAAACACCTTGATAAATACCAAGCGTATTTTCAAAAAAAAGTTTTGAAGCGCTCCATAATCTTCACTTCCAACCTTTCAAACTGGATGTAACTGTTCTTTTGAATAGGAAGAGGCACCTGATCACCCAGAACCAACGATTCTATCTTATTCATTTTCTGCTGAAAATTCTTTGTTATCCATCTCGATAGGTTCCTTTTTTTCATTCAGAAATAAAACGTTGTTTTCCACATCTACTTGAGAAGTGGATCTTGAAGTGATGAACCATACCTTCACCTCTGTTAGATCAGCGTCCGATAAAACGTCTTCAACTCCATATACAGGAGACACATTGTCTTTTCGGACAGTGCTGCCATGTGCTGTATATGCAACTTTCTCATTTTTGATCAGTCCGAATGTAACTTCTAAATACCAAGGGCCTATTGCATAAGGAATTTCATTCTCTAAGTCCGAGCTATAGATATTCAAAGGAGTGGGAATGACTTCAAAGTCTTTATATAAGTTGAATAGGCGCTCCACTTCCATAAAAGCAATTGCCACATCTCCATTTCCATCAATGAGAAGTACTAAATCATTCATCGGCAAACTCAGGACATGGCCATCTGTCTGCTGTCTTAGTTCTTCCAAGGCACTTTCAGGTGTCTTATGGTAGTTTTCATGTAAATAGGAAGCTGCAGCTCCTAAACTTAAGAGAAACAGACAAACCAGTACAAAAAGAAGGATTTTTTTCATAAACTGCCTCCTTTGCCGTTAAACAATTTATAGTTGCCTAGAAGAACCTGGCATGCGAGCGCTATCCCGATAAATGTTTCAGCGTACAGAACAGGCGAAGGTGCCTTGCCGAAAACCTTTTCATTTAACAGAATATCTGCATTGGCCCGTACCGCTTTCCACTCAAGTGTCCTTATCTTCATATAGCCGAAGGCAGCAAAAGCCACAAAATGAGCGATATGGATTCCCGTAGCCGCACATAAAACTCTCGACAAGACATTCATCTCACATCCTTCCTCTTCTTCTATATTTTACCATCGATTAATTGAAGTGCTGGTAACGCTATTAAATAAAGGATCAGCGGATGTGTGTAAATGAAAACTATTGAATATTATAAATAGTTTAAGTTATCAAAATATGTTAAAATAAGTTAATTGATGAGAAGGAGGGATATTTTGTTTGAGGTATTTGTAAAAAAAGTTAATTCTGAGATTGTGATTAGATGGCTATTAACAAAGATCACAATTCCACTAGCTGATATTTTAGCAGTTGCCACGGATGACACTTATGCTGGAAAAGAAAAAAAGGCAATAAGAATTGGAATGCCATATGGCACAACTGATCGAGTCGTTATCCTCACAAAGGAAAATACTTATATTTTATTTACAACCAACTATTTAGAGATACAAAAAAAACTAGACTCGTACATTAATTCAATTTAATAAATGGACGATTAAAAACTGTTTGCGTTTTCGCGCATTCGGTTTTTGTTTTCCGATTGCTCGATTAACTTATGACAGAAGGTAAGAGCTTTAATCAAAAATTCCCTCCCCTACTTCTACTTTTACTTTACTGCACTTATTTCTTTCACTCTAAACAATTTTTGGTTGAACATAGGCCAATTCATTCAACTTTGCTTTAAAAAACCAATCATTTCTTATGTTACCCATTCGTAAAAGTACACTTTCATTGACTTGCTCCCACCTCCCTCTCTACTCTAAATCCATGCGGTTGCCTCTCTTCTCAGATATCCTCTATCGATATATCCACTAAACGAGAAATTAGAGGAGGTTGAGCATGAAGCTATTTACCAAATTCGCGTTTTGGCTGCCTTTTTTCAGTTTTTTGTTAATTCTGTTCGAATTATTTGCGCAGCCAGCGAAGTCACTTGTTTTTACAGTAATAGATCCTGTATTCGGACATATCCGATCCATGTTGCCGGAAACAATGAACTCGCCTTCCTTTCTCCTGCCTCTCCACTTTCTTCTGGCGGTAGTTTATGGATCCGCGATTGATGTTTTGATCAAAAAGTTACAGGAATTACCAAACAACGAGTAATTCCTGCAATAGTCTCCAGAGAGAAACCGTATAAAAATTCCCGTGCAGCCCAATCTTACAGTTCACTCCGATCCTTTTCCAAAAAGAATAGGAGTGAAAATTGCTGGTATTCCCTCTTCTCCCCCATTTTATATGTCCGATAAAATATGAATTTTGCGAACATATACAAAGCGACGATAGCGAAATCCCTCGCTGTAACAAGTTGTCTCCCCTGCAGTAAATTGAGATTTCTTTACTCCCTGCAGTAAGTCAAATGGAGCCGCTGGAAATAGTCAATTCTAGAATTTGATTTCATCAATTAGAGTATACTTCTTATAAGGGGTGATGAATATGGATGAAAAAGACTGGCGTATTATTACAACGATATATGAAGAAAAAAATATAACCAAAGCGGCGAATAAACTTTTTACCTCTCAGCCGGCCATTACTTACCGTTTAAATCAATTGGAAGAAGAAGTGGGTGTTCGGCTCATATGGCGTGACAAAAAGGGCATCAAATTCACTCCTCAAGGAGAATACATTGTAAAGTATGCAAAAGAAATGCTTGTAAAGCTCCAACAGACAAAAGACCATTTGCTTAACACAACCGAAGAGTCTGCTGTAATGATCCGCTTGGGTGTTTCCAGTAATTATGCCCGCTTCATCCTGCCTGATGTGCTAAAGGAATTTTCCGAGAAATACAGCAACATCCAGTTCAAGGTGTTTACCGGCTGGAGCTATGAAGTGCTGAAAGAGATAGAACAGGACAATATTGCCCTGGGGATTGTGCGCGGCGATATCTATTGGCAGAGCAATAAAGTTTTGTTGAACCGGGAAAATTTGTGCATCATTTCCAAAGACCCCATTGATTTGCCGAGCCTGCCCAAAGAGCCGCGCATCGTTTTCAATACTGATCCCAAGCTCCAACAGATAATGGACAGCTGGTGGTACAGCAATTATTCGCAGCCTCCTGCCATCAATATGGAAATTGATAATATCGAAACGTGTACGAAGCTTGTCTCCAGAGGGCTGGGATACGCCATTGTACCCGAACTGGCCGTGACAGATATGGCCGACCTCCACAAGGTGACCTTACTGGATCAAAATGGGCAGCCCCTCGACCGACCAACCTGGCTGATCTACAAAGAAACGGACGTCCTGTATCCGGCGGTCGAGAACTTCATCGACTTTTTGACCCGTTCATCCGCTCCTCGTGAAACAGATTCGGATTAGCCATGGCTCATCTATGTAAAATGATCTCTCAGGACATACAAACCCCCTGGCTAATTTATAGCCAGGGGGTTTCGAGTTGCCTCTACTTTATACATTCACCTTTGCCTGCTTTGAACGGGATGCTGCTGCTGTACCTGCAATTTTCCCAAAGACGGCACCGGACATCAATCCCGATCCGCCAGGGTAGTTGTCATAGAAAATGCCGCCGATCATTTCACCTGCTGCAAACAGCCCTTCTATCGCTTGCCCGTCTTTCCTCAATACTTCTCCATTCGGATTCACATGCAGTCCCCCAAACGAGAAGGTGACGCCGCAAGTGACCGGATACGCATAGAACGGACCTTTTTCGATTTTTAATGCCCAATTCGATTTCGGAGGCGTGATATCTTTTGTCCGTTTTCCGTCTTTCTCGTTCGGACTGTATTCGCCTTTTTGAACAGCCGCGTTGTATTCTTGGATCGTCTCTAAAAACTGGTTCTGGTCGACCGGCAATTGCGCAATCAGTTCTTCAAGCGTATCCGCTTTGTATTCCGATGCCTCTTCCAAATCATATTCTTTCCGGAGCAGCGGCTTGACTTGAGCATCGAATATCTGGATGGCCATCTGTCCGGGCTGCTTCAGTATTTCACGGCCATATTTAGCATACGTGTAATTTCTTAAATCCGCGCCCTCGTCGACAAAGCGCTTGCCGTCCTTATTCAGCATGATTCCCAGCGGATAGGAGTGTTTTTTGAAGATATCTCCCGGTTTTGTGAAATCGCCGACTCTTGGGGCGTTGTAATCCGTGCCGATTGAGTGGCAGCCTGACCACTGGCCGAAAGTGGCTGCACCGGCTTCCACTGCCATGGAAAGCCCGTCGCCCGTATTGAATTCCGTTCCTCTGACAATGGCTGCTTCCCATTCTTCCCCCAGGTATTCCATCCGCATTTTCTTGTTCGCTTCAAAGCCGCCGCAAGCCAGGACCACACTGTTCGTGTTTATAGTAAACTCTTTACCTTTTTGGTTGATGACGATTCCCGTAATCTGGTCCGCTTCTTTTTTCAATCCAATTGCCGCCGATTCGTACCAGACGTCGATGCCCAGTTTACTGACGCGTTCGTTCAATTGCTTGATCAGACCAACACCTTTATCCGCCGTTTTTACCGGCAGCCCTCCCCAGAAATGCCGCTTGCCGTTCTTCTCGAACGACTGATTGTCATAAATCAATTCAAACGTGATGTCGTTGTCTTTCATCCAGGCAATTGTTTCATACGATTTTGAGACAAGTTGATGTGCCAAGCTGGGTTCACTCCGGTTTCCAGTCACACGCATGATATCGTTATAATAATCTTCCTCACTGTAATTCGGCATTTCAATCTTTTCCGCCTCTTCATCTGTAATAGCGACAATTTTCTTTATTGAATCCAGTCCGTTATACGCAAAACGGATTGCACCGTCCGTGAAAAAAGAGTTGCCCCCTCTTTTTTCTTGCGGCCCTTTTTCCAACACCAGCACATTCGCCCCTGATTCATGGGCGGAAATTGCTGCGCAAAGCGCTGCATTCCCCGCTCCTACCACCACTACATCGTACTCATTCGTTTTCTCTGTCATTGTTATTCCTCCTTATAATTCTTCTTGCTTTCATGATAGAACTAAATTATCAGAAAATAAAATCGAAAAAATCTATAATTTATCATAAGATAATTTTATCTAAAATTACATTTTAAATAGTTTTTTCTTATCATTAATCTACATTTTAAGAGCTTCTGGAAATAGAAGCTCTTTCCTACCAATCGGAGTGGTTCTAAAGCTATAATAAGGGCATGCTCACCATTACAAATACAATCGAAGGTGGTATGAATTCATGCATACTTTTCGGAAATATAAAAATTCACATTTACAAGTGCCGGTCAAGGCACCCTTACATTTCAATGGACAGACTGGAAACGAAGAGATGACCTTACTGATTGCAAAGCTGAAGAAAATCTTTGTGGAAGCGAAGCAGCAACAGCGCGAAGTGGTTTTCTTGTGCATCGGATCGGACCGTTATATCGGGGATTCACTCGGTCCATTAATCGGCAGCATGATGATGGAGAGTAGAATTTCCCACCCTGTGTACGGCACCTTGGAAGAACCGGTTCATGCATTTAATTTAAAAATCGTCTTAAAAGACATCTATAAGAAAATTGACAATCCGTTGCTGATCAGCATTGACGCCAGTCTGGGGAAAAAAGAACAAGTAGGCGATGTGCTATTTAACGAGGGCCCTTTAGTTCCTGGAAAAGCCCTTGAAAAAATGCTTCCGGCAGTAGGCGACTATCACTTCCAAGGCATCGTCAATTACCTCGATCCGTTTCCCAGTTCCCAGTTCCTGAATGACACCCGACTGCATACGGTCATGACACTGGCCAAGCTGATTACGCAGATTATTCTAGACAGCGACAAAGAAAAATAAAAAAGGGATTCCGCCGTGAATGGCGGAACCCCTTTTTGGTTTAAATCGCTCCTGTAATAAATGCCACCGCAATGATGGTGATACAGCAAATAAAGGCCCATTTAAATGCAAACTTCTGCAGTTCGCCGATGTCCTTTTGCACCATGCCGGCAACCAGAAGCGTGGAAGCGACTAGCGGGCTCAGGAAGTGAATCGGCTGGCCCAAAACAGATGCTCGGGCAATTTCCAATGGACTGACCCCATAAGCGGCTCCCGCCTCTGCCAAAATCGGCAAGACGCCGAAATAGTAGGCATCGTTTGAAAGCGCAAACGTAAATGGCATGCTGGTAATCGCCACTACTAAGGGATAAAACGAACCGACTGAAGCCGGAATAATGGAAATCAACGAATTGGAGATGGCGTCGACCATCTGAGTTCCGGAAAAGATGCCTGAGAATATACCGGCTGCAAAAACAAGAACGACTACGGTAATAGCATTTCCGGCATGAGCCAAAATCCGTTCTTTTTGAAGAGCTAAATTAGGATAGTTGAGGGTAGCTGCCAAGACAAAACCGATTAGGAAACTGATTGGTGCCGGCAATAAGCCCATCACCAAAATCGTCATAATGGCCACGGCCAAGATCAAGTTGAGCCAGATCAGTTTCGGCCGTTTCAAGTCGTTTTCCACAGCCTGAGTAGCGGCTACCTGAAGCATGCTTTCTGAGGCTGCTGGAATCTTTTCCACTGTGATGATGCCAAGCCGGGCCCGTTCTTTTTTGCCCATCAGATAGGCCACCCCCAAAATACTGAGCATCCCTGCCAGCATCGTCGGCAGTATCGGAATAAAGAATTCGTTGGCATCCAGCCCAAGCGATGCAATGGCACGTGTTGCAGGTCCGCCCCATGGCGTCATGCCGCTGACGATACTTACAGATAAAATAGAGATTGTCGCTAAAACTAACGGATTCATCTTTAAACGCAGATAAAGCGCCAGCATAGCTGAAATGGTGATCATATGAGTAGTCGTTCCGTCGCCATCCAAAGACGCAATCATCGCAATGACGGCTGTACCTAGTGCAATTTTTACCGGATCCCCTTTGACAACTTTCAAGACTTTATTGATCAACGGATCAAACAAACCGGCATCGATCAAAATTCCAAAGAACAAAATCGCGAATAACAGCAATGCCGCGGAAGGAGCAACCTGCTTCAATCCCTCCATCATCATATCCCCTAGCCCCGACCAAAACCCTCCGATCAAAGCAAAGAAAATTGGAACCACTACCAACGCCGCCACCGGCGACATCTTTTTTGCCATGATCAGATACGTAAATGCAACAACCATCGACACCCCTAAAAATGTAAGAATAAGAATTCCCCCTTTGAATGTATTCGCTTACAAATAATATAAATCTGCTAAGATTCCCGATTACTTAACAAATTGAATTAGTTATAAGAATATTCTATCTAATAAAATAAGTAAAATAGATAAATTTTATTAGAAATGAACAAAAAAACTTATAACCAATTGTCTATCTAATCTGTCTATCTTAAAAGGAGGGGTGGGCATCAAGAAAGTCGATGAATGTTCGCACCGTCGATAATTTTAAAAACTCCTGGTTGTACATTAGCCAAGTATCTCGAGTTACCGGTTCTCCATTCTCATAAAACAATGGATATTTGTAGAGTTCGTCTGAAGGGCGAAGACAAATTTCAGGCAAAATAGCGATTCCGAGATCGTTTTTCACCATTTCTTTACAGGTTTCCTGCCTGTCCGTCTCCATTGTAATCATCGGCGGTTCGATATAACGGTTATTCCACCATTTGCTGATGATGTCTTTTAACGAACTGTCTGTTTTGTAATTGATAAAGGGCAGTTCGGGCACTTCCTCCAGATTTACTTCTTTTTTAGAAATCAAAAATAATTGTTCCGTCTGCAGCAAAGTCTTCGATCCCGTCCAATTGTAATCGCCGCGCAGAATTCCCAGATGAACGCCTGAGGAATTGAGAAGTCCCATTACGTCTGAACTCCATCCCGTGTTTACACTGAACTGGACGTTTGGATAAGTGGTCAAAAATTCCTTCAGCAACGGAGGCAATTTGTATTGAGCAAAATTACTTGAAACGCCTAAACGGATTGTGCCGCGGATTTCCTGCTGCATATTTTGAAGATAATCTTTTGTATTTTGAAGCTTTGTAATCATTTCTTCCGCGTATTGAGCTAGATAAATCCCTTCTGAGGTCAATTCAATCCCTTTTTTCGTTTTGAAAAAAAGTTTTGTTCCAACTTCTTTCTCCAGATTTTTTAAACGGTACGTTAAAGCCGGCTGTGAAATGTATAAGCGTTCCGAAGACCGGCTAATATTTTTTTCTTCATATAGTATTTGCATGGCTTCCCAATCTTTTTCGTCCATTTCAATCACTCCAGTTAGGTTATAAGTTTCTTTGATAAGTTATTGATCAAAATATCTATTTCACTTATGAACCAAATTACCATATTCTATTTTTAGAAGCAATAGAATTTTCAGAAAGGTGGTTCATCCGATGAGAGTACCGATTGCCGTGATGCGCGGTGGAACCAGTAAAGGAGTTTTTATCAATTACGAAGAAATGCCTGAGGACCGTGTGCTCTGGGATAGCTTTTTATTGGATATTATGGGAAGCCCTGACCAGCGGCAAATTGATGGGCTCGGTGGAGGAAACTCCCTGACGAGTAAAGCAGCAATCATCAAAAAGTCGAAGATGAAGGAAATCGATGTGGAGTATACCTTTGCACAAGTCAGTATTGAAAATCAGTTGGTCGATTTTAAGGGGAATTGCGGGAACATTTCTTCCGCGGTTGGTCCATATGCCATCGAGCAAGGATTGGTTGCAGCATCTGCGCCTATGACAGCCGTCAGAATCTTTAATACCAATACACAGAAAGTCATCATCGCTGAAGTCGAAGTGGAAGATGGACGGGTGAAAACAGAAGGGAAATGCGAAATCCCCGGTGTTCCAGGGACCGGTTCTCCTATCTATTTATCCTTTACAGATGCGCAAGGCGCAGTCACTGGAAAGCTGTTCCCGACTGAAAACCCGATTGACCGCATTGAAACAAGAAACGGCCTGCTTGAAGTTTCCATTATTGACGTCGCCAACCCTCTGGTTTTTGTGAAAGCAGAAGATGTAGGATTGACTGGTTCGGAATTGCCGCATGAGTTTACTGTGGAAAAACTAAGGGAGTTAGAAGAAATTCGTTCAGCAGCAGCTGAAATGTGCTTATTTTCAACTAAAGAAGAAGCTACGGTGAAATCGCCCGCAGTGCCTAAACTTACGATTATCGCTCCTCCAGAAACCTATTTGGATGTTAATGGTGTTGAGCGGAAAATAGATGAAATGGATTGTCGAATTCGAATGATGTCCATGCAAAAACCCCATCAGGCATTGGCAATCACGGGTGCTATCTGCACAACCGCGGGAGCTTTTTTAACAGATACCATTTTAAATGACGTAATCCAAGTCGAAAATACTGTGTTGCGCTTAGGACACCCATCAGGGATCATTGAAACTAAAGTTGACTTAATTGCCGGCCATATCAGCAATATAAAAGTGGTGCGCACAGCTAGATTGATTTTAGAAGGATATGTTTATACGAAAAATAACTATGATTACAGGGAAGCTTTGGCCTGACAAAACACCCATCATTTTTTGGATCATTTATCTAATTGTATGAGAAACCGAATCCAAATGGCAGCCGCTTATGAAAAAGCGGCTGCCATTTGGGTTTAATTTCATTTTAGGATTTCCCTCGTTCCTATTCCAATTACCGAAATCAAGTACTTCTGATAAACTCCTGAGAGGTAAATTGATTTTTTGTAAGAACTTTTTTCCGGAATCTCTAAAACCAGTGTGTTAATGCACCTTATTATATGGAGAGAATTAGACAATCTTTTTCTAATAATCCTATAGTATCAAGCTTCTGAATGTACCTCTTTTGCTAGTAAGTTGCATTCATAGTTAGTTTTTTGGGTATATTGTTCCTTAAATGCTTAGGAAAGGTCAACGAGAAATGCTATAGTCAAAAGGGCCAGAAATTTCATTAAATCGGCCATAGGCTATTTGAGGAGGCGTTCATTATGACAAACAACATCACCGTTACCATCAATGAGTACAAGGGGATAACGCCTAATTAACGTTTCTATTTCGCGTTCCCCGAAATTCGAAAGGGGAAAATGATGAATACAGAACATGTGAAAATCGTCGAATTAAACACAGAGAACTGGTATGACTGCTGTGAACTAGAGGTATCAGAAGAACAAACGCAATACATGGAACCAAATGCCGTATCGATCGCTCAGTCAAAGTTTGAAACTAGTTTAAAACCTCATGCCATCTATACAGGCGATAAAATGGTTGGCTTTTTGATGTATAACTCTGTCCCAGAGGAACTTGACGGCTATTGGGTATACCGAATAATGGTGGACAAAGCCTTCCAAGGTAAAGGAATCGGCAAAGCTGCAACTAAATTGATGATTGCTGAGATGGCCAAATCACTGAATGCCACGAAAATTGTGGTCGGCTATCATCCAGACAACTTGAATGCCCATAATTTATATGCCAGTTTGGGATTTGAGGACCATGGAGATCGGTTTGGCAAAGAAATGGCCGTTGTAAAACAGCTAATGGATTAATAAATTAAAACTATATTTTAGTGAAAGGACCTTTAAAAAGGTCCTTTTTCCTTTATAAAAAATCAGTATTTCCTTTGTGCTGAATAAAATTTACTTAGTATTGAGTTACATTCAAATTCCTTTATACAATAAAAGAAACATTTACATTTTCCCTTGTCTTATCCAGCTTACTATTCGATAAGAACCGAAAAAGTTTACTAGGAAAAGAAGGCTCAAAATAAGTATCCAAATCCCTAAGCTACTAATTTCTTGGAGTGCTTGTGCATTCATGACAATGAACCATAGTATACCGATGGCTAAGAGGTAGAGTAAGACATTAGGTATGATCCAAATCATTTTTAATCCCCTATTCTTCATGTTCCTCTTCATCTCCATTTCACGTTGACTGTAACTTAACTGCACTTAAGTTACAGTCAAAGTCCTGCCCTATTATTAAAGCTACAATCAGAAATCTCAGCTACATAATGTGATAATTTATTGCACTCAAAATTTGTAGTCAATAACTTTAGTAATAAGATACCCCCTGAGAATATGGATAACCACCTTTTTTATCGAAACTAACTTTCGACATCAAGACGAACAGTTTTAAACTCTTTTGCGATAACATAGGATGGACCTAAGCGTAGAAGATGGAAACCCTTACTGGTCGGAGTTCCTTTTTGTTGCAGTAATGAAGTCGAAAAACCATATTCCGACAATAATTCCTGATAGGCTTTGGTTAAAATCTCCGGTCCTGTTGAGAACAACCCTTGAGTGTTGCCAAGCAACCATTCCAAGTCACCAGTTCCGCTCTTCGTGTTTAAATATTGATCAAAGGGAATTAAATTTTTAGTAAGGCTGTGGTGCTTTAAATATAAAGCTCCAATGAGTGCTTTTACATGCTTGGCTTCCCCTCTAAAATAAAGCTCAATCAACGATTTTTGATAATTCCACAGGAAAGGATGTTCTTCTGTAACCTCAAACTCGTCTTGTTCGTAAGAAACGAAAGACTCAATTCGATATTCTTCCCAGTCAAGGCACTCGATTAGCCATTGATCCACTACCTTTTCTTTGTCATCTTCGTCTGTGTAAATGGAACATACAAGAGTCAAACAGACTCCTCGTTGCTGGAATTCAATAAATTGCAAATAAATATCTCTTTCATAATTGCCACCGTCAATAGCATGCCGTATCTCTGCAATCATTCTGTCGTCTCTTTTGTTTTTAACCAAGTCATTTAATGACCCCTTCGTTTGAATATTGGAAAACTATTAATTGTTTCTTCAAATATACATATACAACAAAAAGATAGCTAGCTGATTTGGCAAACAAAGCGTTCTCAAAGGTGCACTTACATGAACAAAAAAGGAAGAGACTTTCAATGAAGTCTCTTCCCTACCGATAATCCCTCATTTGTAAAGTGATTAATTATTACTTTTTCATGCCATCTTAGGATTAGTTAACTTTCAGCTTTTCTATTTTTTAAAATCAATTCAGCAAGATAAACCGTCTAGCCAACAACATATAATGAAGCAATCGTTCTACTGGACTGCCTTTATCCCTTAAAGATCTTGAATCGTTGGACGAACAGTCATTTCATGAACCATGAAATTTCCTAGCTGCTCGATGACAAGGGCGATTTGAACTTTGTGACTTACTTCAGCGGATGCAGCTTTCAATTCGGTATCTGAAATGGAATACAATAATTCTGTCGCAATCGTCCCATGGTGGGATCAGGTTAATGCGAATATTTTTGGCATGTTCTTCTAAACGGAACTCACAAGAAACACTAAGTGACCGGTTATAGAAGGAATTTGCTACACTACAACCTTAAGTAAAAGAAGCCACGAACTACTTTATTGAAAATAAGTGGACTGATCAGATTTCACTGATCAGTCCATTTATTTTTATTTCACCGCACGAAAGCGACCTTTAACAGGACAAGTAAAGGTCGGAAGGAAAAAAGAATACCTACCTTATTCTAAGTGGTTTGGAGATTTCAGTGTTTCACCAATTCTCTCCATCAAACTTTCTGTCGGCGCTTTGCGGTCCACTTTCGAGGTTTCGATTATCAGCCGGTACAAGTCAACATTCTTCTCTTCCGCGATTTGTTTATACCGTTTCTCAAAACTGGAATGGCAACCCGATAAGCCATAGATCAAGTTCAATGGAGAAACAGCATTGTGATAATTATGATTTTTCATAGCCGGCTCCAATTGTTGATCAATAAAGTTAAGCAGATTAAACAAATCAACGCTCTCCAGTTTACCGTCTCTTTGGAAGATAGCCGCAATCATTTCCGTTGTGCAGTTGCCTGCGCTCCTTGCCATGCCCATCAGCCCGCAATCGATGCTGGTTGCACCTGCTTCAACTGCAACTATTGCATTTGCCGAAGATAAGCCCAAGTTGTTATGGCCATGGAAGCCAACAGGAATGTTCACTTTTTCCACCATCTTGCTCACATAAGCTTCCACTTGTTCAGGTGTCATGGTCCCAGCAGAATCCATGATTGTGATCTCATCTACCCCGAAGGATTCCAGCAGCGCAGCTTCTTCAGCTAATTCTTCTGCAGTCGATAGGTAGGCTTTCATCAAGGAAAACCTGCATTTCAACTTATGCTTTTTAATCAATTCTATTCCAGCTCTGGCACTTTCCCCATCCCCTGCATCTGTTCCGACTCTTAGGAAATTTAAGCTTTTTTTTGACGCAAGGGAAACATTCTCTTCATTGAGATTGTTCGCTAACACGAACATCCCTAGATTCCCTTCCGAAAGGTATGGCTGTACTAAGTCCATGTACTCCTCATCATTCAAAGGAGCAACCGCCCCTGCAGATTGATAAGCCCCCAGTCCTTTCGCGTTGCCAAATTCAATTTCCTTTACATTGCTGGCAATGAGCCCTTCAATAATCAATTTTGTCAGTTCTGCATCAAATCCATTTCCGACTACGTTTGCGCCGTCTCTTAACGTACAGTCCAATAAGTATAGATTTTCCATAGGCCCCTCCATTGTTCATTTTCTTTTTAAATAGTTTGTTTCTTTTTCTTTATCAATGTCTCACCGAGGAAAATATTAATAAGTGCAACGAGCAAGCCAATTCCAATGAGAATCATGTCCGACTTCATGGCGATTAAAGGCAAGATTGCGACCAATGTGCTGCTTATTACGACAAACACGCCTATGCCAACGCCAAACGCTTCCCATGCTGTTGTTTTTTGGTCGGGGTCAACACTTCTAGCCAATGTGAAGCCGGTAGGCGTGCTTCCGATGCCTTGTCCAAAAATGATCAAGTTTGTCTCGAACCAGTCGTTCTTGATCCAGCGTTTGCCGAAGACGACAAAGATGATGACCATCAGGACAATGATGGTGGCCGTGTAGATGAGGATCGGAACGAATAGCGTTGATACAAGACCTAGATTAAGCGTTGCAACTGCTGCACAGATACAGATTTCCAATGCAATCCCTGAAAAAGTATTGATGGATTTTTTATCAGCGTATTTGTCGAGTTTCGTATAGCTCATAAAACCCCAGATAATAGCTGCTCCCACCATGCCATACAATAAAGACGGGATACTAGATGCCGCTGGAATGACTACTGCAATACCACTAAAAATCTGCGTACCAAGATAAATGCTCAACATGATCAATGCAAATTGCAGTGCCATGCTGTTGATGCCATTTGAAGATACGACGCCATCGGCAATAGAGACCTGCTTTTCCTTCGGAATTGTTCCGCCAAAGAAATAGGAATTGTTCAACTCTTTTTGCGCTTCTTGTCCGTAACCCTTTCTGATTCCCCAGTTTACGAGGACCATCCCGACTAGAATGGCGACGATTAAACCCAGTGTGGCGAGAATAATACCAATCCCTAAATTCCCTTCCACGCCCAGTTCCTCGAATAAGGCCCCTGCAGCAGAAGCCGCACCATGACCTCCCCAGAAACTAAATACAGACATAATCCCCCAGTGCTCCGGTAAGCTTGTCCACACTTTTGATAAAAGGATACCTACCGTTACCCCTACAACAAGTTGTGCGAAATATGTAAAGGAGACCATATTAGTTACAGATGCATAGGTTTTTAACTTAGTTCTGGAAATCGTCGTGCCCAAGATCATACATGTCAAAACGATATTAATCATCGGTCCAGGCATATCAGCAAATGTTTCCGGCAAAGTAACCCAGCCCAAAAGCTGCTGCCCTAAAATCAATGCCACGAGACCGCCAATAACAGATGCAGGAATAAAAAGTTTCTGCAATGGTTTTATCACTTCACGAATTAGAAACCCGACAAATAAGAATACAAACAAATACATCAGATCGTATAAAATTTCCTCTACCATAATTATTCCCCCCTCTTTTTGAAGATCCAGCCTTTATCCTATAACCAGCCCTTTAGCAGGCTTTCCTTCTAAGATGTTTATCACATTATCGACAACTTGCATACCGGCTCTGAATAAAGCTTCCTCCGTATTCCCACCGATATGTGGGGTTGCGCTGAAGTTTTCCAACGAAAGAAGTTTGTTTTCACTTGTCGGAGGCTCTTCTACGAAAGCATCGCATGCAGCGCCTTGCAGTTTCTTATTTACTAGCGCATGGTATAGATCCTCTTCATTTACGATTCCGCCTCTGGCTGCATTGACTAAAATCGCATTTGGCTTGAAATAATCAAATACATTTCCTGATACAAGATTCTTGGTATCCTTCGTTAAAGGAACACTTATATTAACCAAATCCGAATTTCTTAACAGCTCTTTGAGTGTTTCTACTTTTTTCAGTTCGAGTTCTTCTGCTCTCTCCTGCGAAAGAAAAGGATCGTAACAAATAACCTCTACATTAAATCCATTACGAAGAATCGATGCAACTCTTTGACCGATGTTTCCAACACCAATTAAACCCAGTACTTTTCCGCTCAATTCAGTTCCTAGAAAATCACTGGGTGCTACTGATTCAAATTCCCCTCTACGACTTTTTAAGTTTGCCTCATAAACACGGCGGCTCATCATAATAAAGAGGCCTGTAATCATTTCCGCTACAGAATCCGCATTAGCGGTTGGGGTATTCAGCACCTTCACAGTGTTTTCTTTCGCTGCTTCCAAATCGATGGTATTGCAGCCGACGCCATGCTTCCCGATCACCTTAAGTTTTTTCGCTTTTTGGATCATCTCTTTCGTCACATCAATATTCCGCAGAATAATGGCATCAATTTTCTCGATTTCTTCGAAGGTATCGACTACTTTGGCATAACTTTTTAATTTTTCAACAGCTGATGGATGGATATGTTCACTCAAATAGACAATCATGCTTTCACCTCTTTTTAATATTCAATAAATTCTGTTTGTAAAAAATTAAAGTAGCGACTTATAACTTCTACTTCAAAAATTGTTTAACTATAAAAATACGTTCAAGACGATGATAAAATGAATATATTATCTCTCCTTCCATCTCTGGTTATGATAGCGCTTGCATAACTGTAGTCTATATATTAATATGTGGTAAGTAAAATGAATAATATGGCTATTAAATAACACAAATAATGCTATTTGGAGGATTTAAAAAAATGAACCCACTTGCAATGGAAACATTTCTAGTAGTTGTGCAGTCCCAAAGTCTGACAAAAGCCGCCAAAGAATTACACATCGCTCAAACGACTGTAAGCCAAAGATTGAAGGTATTGGAGAAAGAACTGGGCATTAAATTGATTGAGCGAGGAAAAGGAATTAAGCAAATCAGTTTGACTCCATCGGGTGAAGAATTCTATAAATTGGCCGAACAATGGAGTTTTATTCAGCAGAGCACCAAAACCCTGCAATCACAAGGCCCTAAACTAGGTCTAGTTGTAGGTTCTGTAGACAGCATTAACACTTTTGTTCTGCCGCCAGTTTATGAATCGCTCATCAATTACCAGACCCCATTTGACCTCTCAATTCAAACGCTTCATTCAGCAGAGATTTATGAAAAAATTGAAAGCCGCCAAATTGACGTCGGTTTTGTTGTTCGGGATCGAATCCACCCGAACGTCATCGTTACCGAAGTTTTTACAAATCCCATGGTCGGTCTTTGTATTAAAGGCAATTCCGAGTCGAATCTCAAAAAGATTCATCCTTCAGAACTTAATCCAGAGCACGAGCTATACATGCCTTGGGGACATGAGTTCCAAGGTTGGCATGATCATTGGTGGGGATCTCTCTCAAGCACAAGGATCAAACTAGACAGCACGCACTTGTTTATGAAACTCCTTAAGAATCCAAATCAATGGGCAGTCGTACCACAATGGATTGCCAATCAGGCGTTAACAACAGGAAATTTCTCTGTATTTCAACTTACAGATCCTCCACCAGACTTTGTTTGTTATAAGCTTACTCATCGAAAAAACACAGCTCTTACTCAACAAGCTTTATCTATATTTGAGCATTTTCTTCAATTATCGGTTTCAGCGCGAATTGATGATCAAATAAAAATCAGTTTTTAACTGTCGTTGATAGCGAGGATATTTTTCTAATATATTTTGGTAGGCTTTATTTTATATTTACTTTTAGTAGTTTCTCAATGGCACCTTTTTCTGGTATTTTGACAGACTGATTTGCAAAGAGATTCAAATGTCACCTTAAGAAATGAGTTGCATCAATTTTAAGTTCTACTTTTCGCAGAATTCAAGAAAAACTATCCCCCTTAATATAGAGCCACTGATTTTAAAATTTTTTTAAAAAAACTATCGATAAATTCCTCATGCATTAACTAATTGTTGAATGAAAATTTATGTATAGGTAGAAGGTGTTTTATGTTCTCAAATTAAAAATTAGAAATCAGGCTATTTACACAACTATATTTATACAAACGAAAGAGAAAAAGCACTGTTAATTCAGTACTCTTCCTCTTTTTTTCCGTTTTAAAAGATTTTGTTTTCCGGTAGACTGTTTTACCTATTGTTCAATTAAGGCATCGCTCACCTGTTTGAAAATTTCATAGGAACGAATTTCCTTTTTAGGGTCATAGATATTGGATATGGCAATGATTTCATCTGCTTGATATGTTTCTTGGAAGTTGATTACTTCCCGCCGGATCGTTTCTGCATCCCCCATGATTGTATACCCAAGTCGACGATGGAGAATCTCTAATTCAAATTGTGACAACGAATCAAGAAAGTCGGGGGTTGGCGGGATAAGCTGGCTTAAATTGTTTGTATAGATATCGATATACACCTGCAGATGGCTGGCGGAAATCAACGCTGCCTCTTCCATGGACTCTGCTGCAATGACATTAATGGCAGCAATCACGTAAGGTTCTTGTAAATAAGCAGACGGCTGGAAATTTTCCCGGTAAATCGCGAGTGCTTCCTCCATCGACTCAGGTGAAAATTGAGCACCAAATGCATAAGGCAGACCCAGACTCGCAGCGATTTTAGCTGAGCCTGTTGAAGAGCCTAACACAAAAACAGGTACATTCGTCCCGATGCCTGGATAGGCTCGCACCTCTCCTTGGGCTTCCTCATCTCCCATATAACGCAAAATATCCCGGACTTCCCGTTCAAAGAAAAACACGCCATTGTGATTGGAACGGCGGATCACGTCGGCAGTTTTTTGATCCGTCCCCGGCGCTCGGCCCATTGCCAGATCCACACGGTTCGGGTACAAGGTTTCCAGCGTCCCGAATTGCTCTGCTACGACTAACGGGGAATGGTTCGGCAGCATAATCCCGCCGGAGCCTACCCGAATGTTTTCTGTATTCCCTAATATATGTTGTACGATTGATACGGTAGCCGCACTGGCATAGGCATCGTGGTTATGGTGTTCCGCAAACCAAATCCGTCTATAACCCATTTTATCGACCGCTTTTGCTAACGATACCGCAGAATCAATCCCTTGTTTCATGGTTTCACCTTTCCTTAATGGAGCAACAGATAAAACAGATACATCAAATTTCTTCATCATTTCACCTCTAAAATTTATTGTCCGCTTCGGTACTGTGTCGATTGGATGCCTTCTCCTTACAGCCGAAAAGGTTTCATCCCTTCGCTTTTCACCTTAATAGGAGTAAGCTTCTCCGTCATCCGGCACGACTACATTAGACTCCATCCCTTTATCGTTGATAAAGTTCTTCAATTCTTCTCTGGACAATCCCCAGTGGTTCACTGCTTCCATATGGCTCACAATAATGTCAGCTTCCGGTGCAGCTTTGTATACTTCGTATACGTCTTCTTTCCCCATAATAAGCGGGCCAACAGGGCCATCTTCAACAAACTGATTTTCGCCACCGTTCAGCAGTATAACTTCTGGTTTGTAGGTATCGATAATCTGTTGCACTTCTTCGTACCAGACGGTATCACCAGCTAAATACACTGTTTTTTCATCCGTGTGTTGGAAGACAATCCCCATCACATTCCCCATGAGCTTTGCCGTTTCTCCATGTCCGTGACGACCATCCACTTCAGTAAGTTCAACTCCATTAAAGTCTATACCTACTTCTTCCTCAATGACTTCAATATTCGTGAATCCTGATTCTTTGGCCATTTCTGCATCCTGTTCATCTTGCATAATCATCTTCATGTCTTTAGGCAGCTGTTCTTTTGCTGCTTGGTCAAAGTGATCCTCATGTGTATGAGTTACGATAACTGCATCTACACCCTCAAGAATCTCATCAACGGACATAGGTAATTCAACGATTGGATTTCGATCATCTCTTTCGGCAGGAAGGAAAGGATCAAATTCGCCTTTTTTGGAAAACATCGGATCAATCAAAAACTTTTGGCCACCGTATTCGACCGTTACTGTCGCATTTCGTATTTGTTGGATAACCATATCCTGCTCTTGTTGTGGAGAAGCGCTCTGCTCTTCTGCTGGCTGGGTGTTCTGTGGGGTTCCGCAAGCAGCTAATATGCTACTCGCCAAAAGCATTGTCAGCATAGTTGTTTTTTTGAATTTCTTCATAATTGATTAATCCTCTTTTCTAAAACTTAATAGTTTTTTTTTTATTTTTTTCATTAAGATCGACAACCTAATGACCCGAGTGGACTCTTCTGTCATCATGGCAACACTTTTTCAGTTCCTTTGGCGGTAAAACCTTGTCTAAAGTGAAGATTTGTGAACATAAGATTTTTATTATCCGAAATCAGTGACTGGACGACGTATGCCCACCTTTCTTCCTTCATTGCAGAAGTTACTATATAAGCCACTAAGTTAAAGCACGGCCGACTAAAATGGCATCAGTTTTTTAATTCTTCATCGTGATGTGTCAACTCATTTTTTCTGATCCTCCTCAAATAGAACTTTGATTCAACTTCTTTTTTGACGCCGATGAATGTTAAAGAAATTGCAAAATGGAGACTCCCTGAAATTTCACGTCTGAACGGCTGCAACTCTTTACTCGAAGTTAAATGTATTATATAGTCAGTACAAATCCATAAACAAGTATGCACTTTTTCCGCATATACTATCAGAAAGGATAGTGTAAATATGAAAACATCTAAAATCAATGTGGCTGATAACCAGGAAACCTTCTTTGGCTACACACTTTCCATCATCAATGGAAAATGGAAACTACTAGTTATTTACTATTTATCGAACAACAATGCCGTGCGATATAACGAACTTCAGCGTATGATCGGCAAAATCACTTACAGGACCCTTAGCTCCACATTGAAAGAAATGGAAAGCGATGGGTTGATTCACCGCGAGGAATATCCACAAATTCCACCAAAGGTTGAATACAGCCTCACAGAAAAAGGGAAAACACTTTGGCCGATTATTCAAGAAATGTGCCAATGGGGAGAATTCAATAAAGAGAAATAAAAAAATCAATACCAACTCATCAAGCTTTCCATCAATTTCAGCAAGCATTGATACAACACAAAATTTGGAGAGTTGCTGAAAAGGAAAAAGGCTGACATTCTTGTTTGTCCAAGAATGTCAGCCTTTATTGATAGTGTCCTTTGAGAAGACAGTAATTTCATATTTCTAGAATGCTAACTTTAAAATGTACCTTGCAAGAAAAGCCAGTTAAAGTGAATGAGGGGTGGATTTGTAAGCATTCATCCTCTGAACAATTTTCATTGAGTTAAATGCCATTAATCAATGAGCTACGCTGCTTGATTTCTTTTATGGAGAGGTATAAGGTATAGTTTCCATAATCGAGAATCGCATTCAAAGAAAGATTTAATTGTTCTTGGGAAGCGACTTTTATTTTTAAATGGTAGCAGCCTTCTCCCGACACCCGATGAGCTTCAATCACTTCTTGTCGCTCGTCAAGAAAATTAATGAACTTCTCGTGATTGGCTGTTTTCATATAAATTATGACGAATGCGGTATAAGAAAACCCTAATTTCATTTCATCAATGATAAGGGAATAAGCTTTGATGACACCGCTGTCTTCTAGTTTTTTGATGCGATTCCCTACTGCCTGTCCCGTCATGTGAATTTTTTCACCTAAGTCTTTCCACTGAATACGTGAGTTTTCAGACAGCAAGCGAAGGATTTGAAAATCAATATTGTTGAGTTCCATAGTCGATTCCTTTCATGGTGAAATGATATCATGCAAAAGTGATTCATCAGCCTATCGATAATAGGGTAGAAATTGTCTATCATTTAAGGTGTAGGAAAAAATATAAATGAGGTGGAAAAATGAGCACAGCTTTAATCATTGTCGATATTCAAAAGGACTATTTTCCAAATGGAAAAATGGAGTTGAGCAATCCTGAAGGCGCAGCTGCCAACGCGGCCAAAGTTCTTGAATGGTTTAGAAAAAATCACAAAGAAAACATTTTTCATGTTCAGCATATCGCAAGCAACCCCGCAATGGGCTTCTTTCTTCCAGATACAGAAGGCGCTGAAATACATGGAGCGGTCCAGCCATTAGAACACGAAAGCATCATCGTTAAACAGTTCGCAAACAGTTTTTTGCACACAAAATTGGAAATTCAATTAAAGGAAAAAGGCATTACCAAGCTGGTAGTAGTGGGCATGATGACACATATGTGCATCGACGCCACTGTGCGTGCTGCCGTCGATCTGGGTTACGAAACGACACTGATTGAAGATGCTTGTGCGACTCGTGAGTTAACTTACCAGGATAACGTGGTTTCAGCCGAACAGGTTCATTATGCGTTTGTCGGCGCGCTCCAAGGTATGTATGCGGAAGTAACTTCGACCGAGGATTTCTTACAACTGAAAGCCGCAAATCTGTAGAAATGATGATTTCAATATAAAGGGAAGCTTGTTTCTTTGCAAGCTTCCCTTTTTCCCTTTCTCTTAAAATCAAAGAGAAGACTTGCTACTGCCCTATCTTTTTTCCCTTCCAATTTATGTTGTTTCCGATTCCGCCTGATATGAAACTAAACAGGAATTTAGCGTAAAGTTAGATTTTGAGTCTAAGGCGAGTTCAACTCTCTCCCGCCTTTAAAAAGTTGAGATTTATTCGTTAAATTAGTATTTTGCGAACATATAGAATGGATAGAAGAAATATCATCGAACTGAACCGCACCTCAAATGGTAGAGACTTCAAAAAAGTGACTTCATTTGGGGTTCAGTTCACTTGGCGGAATGCTATTTTTTTATAATGTGTATTGTTTTTCTGCAAGAAAAGAGGCTATTTAAATTACAGGTTATAACACCATGCCAGCCGACGGAATGCTGTAAGTACAAGAAAACGGAGCAGTCCTCGTAAGGTCTGCTCCGTTTTCTAAGAGGAAGTAGAAATAATTAATAAAGTTAAACATCCTCAAAAATAAAATGAATATTCGAAAAATAATATCGGTAACGGCTTCCAATCAGTAAAAACTATTGCTCTTTAAAGGTTTAGAACGAGTACTTTATCGCGCAGCATGGAATCAATACTTCTACCGATGCCCTGTACGCCTTGACCAGAGTTTTTCACTCCCAGGAATGGGAAATGATCCGGTCCACGTGATGTTTTGCCGTTCACCTGTACAGTTCCTACATTCAGCTTGTCTGAAATAGAGAAGGCATTCTCCAGATTATTGGTGAAGACACTAGCTTGAAGACCATACTGGTTGCGCTTTTCAAGCGCGATTGCTTCCCGTTCATCCTCAACTCGCATAAATGGAAGCACCGGTCCAAACTGTTCTTCCCAAGCGACGTCCATTTCTTCCGTTACATGGTCAAGAAGAGTTGGGCCAAGAAGGTTCTTTTCCCTACTGCCTTCCAGTGCTACAGTAGCTCCTTTATTCTGGGCATCTTCAATCAGACCGGTAACGAAATCTGCTGATTTTTGATTGATCAGAGGCGTCACACTCGCGTCTTCACTGGATCTGCCTACTGTCAGTCCGGATACGATTTCTTTCACTTTCCCGATAAGCTCATCCGCAATACTATCAACGACCATCACACGCTTTATGGCGGTGCAGCGTTGTCCGGAATAGCTGAGTGCTCCACTGACGATTTCTTTTGCGGCTTTATTCAAATCTGCATCTTCCAGTACAATTGCGGAGTCTTTACCGCCAAGTTCAAGCACAACCGGAACCATGGATGCTTTTTTAGCGATATGTTTTCCGGTTGCCGTTCCTCCAGTAAAAGTGATCATATCGATAAGAGGATGGGCAACAATGAAATCACCGATAACAGAACCCCGCCCCGTTACTACGTTGACTACGCCCTCCGGCAGGCCGGCTTTTACTAGAGCTTTCATCATTAATAGTCCACTGATTGCCCCCTGGGTAGCCGGCTTAAAGATTACGGTGTTGCCGGTAATAAGCGCTGGCGCGATTTTAGAAGCTGCAAGGTTTACTGGATAGTTGAATGGCGATATGGCCAGCACCACGCCATGAGGAACTTTCTGCACGATGGCTTTTGTCTTCTTGGTAGCGCCGGGAAACGCATCTCCCTGGATAAAGCTTCCGTGTGTACGAAGGCCTTCTTCTGCCGTATAGCGTATCAGCTGCGCAGTACGCTCGACTTCACTTTTTCCTGCCGAAAATGTCTTACCCACTTCTTTATGGATCATTTCACCGATTTCATCGGTCATCTTTTCCAATTCTTCTGCCCAGCGATGAAGAAGTGCAGAACGCTCATGGACTTCTTTTGCTGCCCACGTTTCCTGCACATCTGCTGTTTTTTGAATCGCAGCAGCGACTTCCTCCTGACTCAAGGCAGGAACTTCGCCAACTACTTCATAATCATCCGGAGAGTAAATCTGTACAGTTTCCCCACTGCTGCTTCCTATCCATTCATTATTCAATAAAGTATAAAACAAACTTTCAGCTTGGCGTACTGTCATATTCTCTTCACACTCCGTCTCTTTTTTTAATCTGCAAAAGATTAATGTTACCCATTAAACCACATGAAAACTCTTTCAAGCAAGGCTTTGTTGAATCAAGGAATGCAACTTCCGCCCCCTAATTTTTCCATTTTAGGAGCTGTTCAATATAGTAATATATCTCTTTCCCTAAGTTTTCAAAAATGATAGCGAGAAAAATACTCTCTCTAAATTATGCAGTTTAAGAGCGTAAATCTTCCCTTTCAAAATTTTAAAACAATCTATTTTTAATTTTTTGTTTTAAATAGAATTACCTTCAGTCAGAGAAGTATGCTTGAAAAATCAATGAAGAAAACGCTAACATTTTAATCCAACAATACCGTTTCTTTTTAGTTTTTAACTGAGCCTTCCTGTAAGAAATAAGGACATATTAAATTAATTTTTAATTTCTAACTCAACGATAATTTTTCTGATTCAATTAACAGCAAATTACTTCAGTTAACATGTGAAATAATTAACAAGGCATGCATTAAGCTAACTTATTTTTTTATAAAATTTTGACTACTTACATTAAACATAGAATAGGGCCAAATAAATTGCGCAAATCGATCTAAGAAGCAATTCATTACGCTAAGAATTAATAAAGTATCCAAGTGTAACTTTAAGTACGCTCGAATCAAATCTAAATCGGACACACTGACAGTTAACATTTTGCTCGAAGAAATCAAGATATGGTTAGAGGATTCTACTAAGTCAAGGTTGACCGAATAAAATTTGGATACTTTAGATAGAAAGCCTTTCATAAAATAAACTTCAGCAAACAAAAGAAAAGAAGAAACTTATTGCTAAGTTCCTACCGGTAATCCCTCATATGTTAACTAATCAACACCAGTGTTTAACTAATTCATTAATTTATATTTTCATTGAGTTTCACAATATGAAACCAAACTGACTTATTTTGATTTGCAATTTTAATTATCCTACACTGTAACTGTGGCTATGACGCTCAGCTTTTACTTTGATTCAAATTACCATCTTCCCCCTATTCAACAGATGAGGCTGTGAAATTCCAAAGCAAAAAGCGCAAAATAAGCCAAATATATATTTCAAATAAAAGGAGAATGATCATGTCAACATTTGTAGAATTAGTAGAAAAACGCCGTTCGATTTACGTATTGGGAACAGATAGTGAGTATGCACAAAAGGAAATTGAGACTAGAATTCGCGAGGTCGTCAAACAAGTGCCTACAGCTTTCAACAGCCGAACCACGCGAGTAGTGACATTATTCGATGGAGCAAACGAAAATTTCTGGAATCATATTTACGATATTCAGAAAGAGGTTCTTGAAGGTGAAATGTGGGATATGATGTCAGGAATTATAACTGGAGCAAAAAATGGGATTGGTACAGTTCTGTTCTTTGAAGATAAGGATGCAGTTAAAGAAATGCCCGCACAAGGAATCCGTGAAGAAGCTTATAAGCAAAACAACAATGCGAATGCACAATACGCTATTTGGTTAGCTTTAACTGAAATGAACTTAGGCGCAAGCTTACAGCATTTTAACGTTGGCTATGAACAAGGGTTCGATAAAGGAACGAAAGAAATGTTCAATCTGTCGGAATCATATGAAATGCTTGCACAAATGCCCTTTGGTTCCGTTGAACAGGAAGCTGGCGAAAAAGAACATATCGATACGGAGGTTCAAGTAAAAGTTTTTAACAACTGATTTTGCTTGATAAAAAGCATTGAGACTTGAAGCCATGCAAAAAGCCCGGGTAATCGTAAAAGATTACCCGGGCTTTTATCGATGTATTGGATTAAAGAAAAAACGTACTTAGTGGTGGATTGTTAATTTTATAGGAAACCAGCCTTCCACTTCTAAAATCAATTTCCATAACGGAGTCGGTATCACGGCTCTTTCCTGGTCACTTTCTGTTAAATGATGAATGATTTCATCTTCTTCGCCATTTACAACTTTTTCAACCCAATGCGGATCAATAACGATAGCGCGTCCAAGTGCTACAAAATCCGTTTTCCCTTTTTCTAAAACCAGAGATGCATCATCAGCAGTATGAATACTCCCTACTCCTATCACTGGTATCCGGCCATTCACATATTCCGAAATGATTTCTGTCCGTGATTTTTCACTTTCAATGCCCCGGCGCGGTTTGGCCCATGCTTCGGTTGTTGCAATATGAAGATAATCGATATCCTGTTCAATCAATGTATCGAGCAATCCAAAAGTTTCCTTCATGGTGATGCCTGGAGTTTCCGGCTCTTCCGGTGAAAAACGGTAGCCGATTAAGAATGGTTTTGTTGCATGTGCTTTGATGACGTTTCTTACTTCCTTGATCAGTTTGACCGCAAATAAATTCCGGTCCTGGAATTCATCAGTCCGCTGGTTTGAGTGTGGAGAAACGAATTGCTGCAGCAAATATCCGGTTGCACCGTGCAATTCCACACCATCAAATCCAGCTTCAATCGCCCGGCGTGCAGACTCGCCGAAGCTTCCAATCATTTCATATACTTCTTTTGCCGTTAATTCCCTCGGTGCCTGATCGATACTGTAGAATCCCCGATCGCCCAGCGGTGCAACAGTGCCCGCACTGACAGTTTCGCCGTTTGGCGTAAGCCGTGGAACAGCCAAACGTCCGCCATGGTAAAGCTGGACGATGCCTTTTGCTCCGCCTTCATGGACGACGCCGGCCAGTTTGGATAGGCCGGCTATCGTTCCATCGTGATCAATGCCCATTTGTCCGTCAAACCCTTTTCCGTTCTTCGTCACATAAGCACAAGCTGTAACAATTGCACCTACACCTTTCGAGCGTTCTTTGTAATAGTCCAGTTCTTCTTGTGACACATAATCATCTACATCCGCTGAAAATGTCGTCATCGGCGCCATCATCAGCCGATTTCTTACTCCCACACCACTTTTGAATGTAAAATCCTGAAATAAATGCTGATATTTTTCCTTCATGTAATTACCTCCATGTTGTATGAACAAACTACTTTTTCTCTAACGCCTCTATTTCTTCGGCAATTGCTTTACTGCCAGCGCCCAATTTCGTTGCAATTTGTTTGATGTTTCTCCGTGAAATTTGTACTGCTGGTGCCGCAATAGCAAATGCCGCAATCCCTTTCTTATCCCGAAATACCGGAACAGCCACACAGCGAATTCCAATATTTCGTTCTTCATCATCAAAAGCATAGCCGTCTTCCTTGATCGCTTTTAAATGGTAGCGGAATAATTGAGAGTCTTGAAATGTATTGGGAGTGGCTGGTTCCAGTGCCATCCTGTTTAATAATTTATTCAATTCTTCTTCCTCTAAGTGAGCCAAGATGACTTTACCCAAAGCTGATAAATAGACTCTGGAACGATTTCCAATCTCTTTATCTGTAGGATGCAGATAAGGTTCGTTTATAACTTGTGTCATGATAAAATCTGTGCCATCCAATTTTCCAAGATACGTACTCATTTGCAGACTTTGTGCAAACTGATAAATAGAACGCAAAGAAGTCCAATCATTTTTTTGGCGCTCGGTTTCTTCTTTGCTGAATAGTTTAAAGTTGAAGAAATATTGGGACTGAATTTTATAAATATAGTTCATATCCTCTAAAGTGGTTAAAAGCCGAAAAGCCGTAGACTTACTTAATTTGAGTTTTTCCATTACTTCCGCTAAAGTGATTCCCTGCATCTGTTTTACCAATTCTAATACAATCAACCCTTTTTTCAGGGTCGATAATTGGTTATTGGCCATTTCCTCACCTCTCGTCTTGTAGTATACGTTCTTTCTCCATTTTCGACAAAAAAGTTCAGGGAAGTTTCATTTAATGAACCTGGATGTTAGAAACGGATCATGCTTCTTTATTTAAAACCTGTCGTAAAAATATATTTATACAGACAAAAGAGAAAAAGCCTTGCTGACTAGCATTGTTTCACCCCTGCTTATTTAGCAATTAGAATAACTACCACTTCCGATAACTCAATGATATGTAAACTTAGAATCTTTAAAAACACGATTTTATAACCATACAGAATAGCCTTTTGAATGTATCATTTTTTCTAGCAAATCCATTCTTATCTCTCGCTCTTCGAAGATTACTGAAATAAAGGTTTTGAATGTAACTTACTTACACTTATGTTACATTCAGAATTCTTAAAAAATATTCTTTATTTCAGTTATACTAAAGACAATAATTGTCTTTCTAAAAAAGGTAATTGTCCTAAGCTAGTCGAACTTAAGGTTTCAGAACTAGTAATTTTTGAGATAACTATTCTTTGTATGAGAAAGGTGGAGCGTTGGTATGTCAAGACTAGATAATTCCCGATGGAAAATGAGTATGGCTGGCTTTACTGCATTTGTTTTAGCTACTATTTTCTTCTTAATAACGGGGCCTAATATACCTGGAATACTTGGCTTTTTAATATCCGCAATAGTATTGTTCATTCTAAATGCTGTTTATGTCTTATATACAAACAAGAAATCAGGTAACGCAAAAAAATCAAATATAGACTAACTGTTTAACATTTGTTTTCTCTTAATTTGAATGTAACTTAATTCACATTAAGTTACATTCAGATTCAGTAAAAGATTTCTACGAAGTTCTTTTTTTAACGTGCTTAGGCAAAAACAAAGAGCTACTACCCATTAATATTCCTCCCAGGACTGCAAGAAATACACCAACTATAATCCATGTTGTAGTTAAAAAAGTGGATACATAAATTCCTGTAATAAGAAATAATAAGCCTATGAACATACATGTTAGTAGCTTCCCCATCTTTTACCCTCCAATACATATTTTGAATGTAACTTAACTGCACTTAAGTTACATTCACTTTCGCTAAGATAGCGCCTTTCATTTGTGCCATTTCCCAGCCCCCTAAACATCTTGTAAAATTTCCTCTACCATTCCCGCCATTCTTCTGTAATATCTTCCTCTGTCTCTAACCCAGCGTTTTGCGCTTTTTCCATAATGAAATCATAAAGTTCTTCCCGCTCAAGTGTCTCAATGAAAAAATTATAGTCCTCATTTAATGCATTTAAACGAAGGATCGTTTCCTTTACTTTCCGAATGATTTCTTCGTCACTCGGGTTTTGAAGATGAGAAAGGCCTTCACTATACGCTTGGAGCACTTTCTCTGTTGATGCTATATTTTCTTCTGTAAACAGGTCGTCTCCTTCGTCCATTCGAATCTTCCAAGCTTGCGTAGGTAAAGGCTGCTCCAACTGATTTTTGTTTTGCTGGACGGATTCAGCGTCTTGCGGCATTGATTTTCCTATAAAAAGGGGGCGGCCGCTGCTACTCTCCCCTTCTAGCAGCATGTGAGAATAATGTTTCTTATTCGTGAAATAAACGTATTCCAGCTCGAGGCACGGTGACATGTCTCCATCTAATACAGTGGAATCCCAAAATTTCATGCTTTCTAAATGAGGGAGGTGTTTTATAAAACGGATGGATGGAATCGTTCCACAGTTATTTAAAGCTAAATCTTCAAGCGACCAGACCTTGCCTATAGGAGAAAAATCTTCTATTTTTTTCGCAGACTCTATTTCGAGATCCTTTAAATTTTCCGGCAGATACTGTATCGCGCTGATGTCCATCAAGGTTCTCATTCTGAACAATCCTAGCCGAATCAACTTCTTCAATCCTTGAATCCCCTCCAAGGAAGTAATGTTGGAGCTGATAAGCTCAAGATCTTCGAGCGCTTTCAGGTCTGTGAACTCCTTCAGGTTTTTCCCTTTTGATTTATAGCCCGAAACCTGCATTTTCTTCAAGTTGATCAGGCTGCCGAAGGCCATGGCCTTCGGCGGCAGTGTGCCGTAGATCTTTTCCAACGTGGTCAATTGGTTGAAATCAACTGCCAAGGAAGGAGCAGTGTCATTGATTGACAAAGATTTAAGCCCCTTCAAGTGATAAAGTCCACTCAAATTCTTCACATTCGGACCTTCCAGGAAAAAAGACTCGATGGTTGGGCATTCACTAAGGAAATCAATTTGGGATTCTTCATAGGAATAGGTCACCTTTGCCCTTTTAATTTTATGTGTTTGGATATACAGAATGGATTCTTGTACGTTATTTTTACCAATTAACACCGTGATTCCATTCTCGTCATTTCTTGTACGAATTTTACTTTGTTCCATAATTCCTCCTTAGTTATCTTTTTAACATTGGAATCAAAACTCTTATGTTAAATATACGTAGAACTAAAATTAATAGCTAGATAATTTTGGAAATCAAAGCGTTCGTAAAAGTACAATTTTACAGACAAAAAGGAGAGAAATGGCGCTATTCAACCACTTCTCTCCCTTTTATCGATGTAGGTTTCGATACCCTTCTACAAGTTGCTTCATTCATTCTGCACGGTCTTTTTTTCTACAAAATTCTTCTTTCCGATCTCCAGAATTTCTTTGTCGGCATTCAAAAACAGCATGTCGCTTTTCAGGTCTTCCGGGGAAGTGGAACCGGAAGGGATATACCAAAGCTTAACCCCTTTCAGCCTGGTGTCATCCAACTCTTTTTCAAGGGCAAACACGTCAGAGACATTGTCTTTTCTGACGGTGCTGCCCAGGGCTGTATATTCAACGTTTTCATTCTTGAGCAGCCCGAACGTATATTCCAAATACCAGGGGCCCATGGCATAAGGAATTTCATTTTCCATGTCTGCATCATAGACATTCAACGATGTTGGAAAGACTTGAAAGTCTTTGTATAACTGGAATGGACGCTCCACTTTCATAAAGGCAATGGAAACATCCCCTGCTTCATCAAGGAGAAAGACTTTATTATTCTCCGGCAACTGCAGGACCTGGACATTTGACTGTTGCCGCAGTTCCTCTAAGGCGCTTTCAGGTGTTCGATGGTAATTGGTGGAAAAATAGCTTGCAGCAGACCCTACACTTAATAAGATTAAAATAACGAGTATCGAAAAAATGATTTTTTTCATCAAGTTCCTCCTGTGCTGCTGATTCATTGGCAACTCTCTTAAGCAGAATATTGATTTAGTACTTAAACAATTCAATTAGTAACTATTTCAATTAAACATTAAAAGTCAGAAAAGTAAATTCGAAATTGTGAGCATTGTTGCTCCAATCAAAAGAACGAGTGTCGGTATTATCTTGGCCATTATCGGGATCCATGTATTCAACCATTAAGTTATCATGATAATACCCTGTTAATCTCCATCCACTTCCGGCTACAATTTGATAATCTAGATCAGGATTTGACGAAAAAAAAGGCGATTTAATGGATGGCTTTTATTTAATGAACACTTGTATCTTGAGCCAACTAGCATAGTTCTTGATGAACCGTTCGTAAAAGTACACAATTACGAACGCTCATAAGTAAACTGGCAAAAGACCAAAAGAACGTCCGCGAAATTGTATACACTTTTACGAACGTTTTTCAGATAAAATTAGGAGAACTAATCGTTTTTAAAGTTTAAATTTGAATATATTTTTAATCAAAGAGGTTTCGATTAAACTTTCAGAAACTATAAAAAACAGGAGCGGAAGAAAATCTCTTCCGCTCCTGTTTCAATTCAGCAAACTGCATACTCGCACCTGCTTGAATATTATTTAGTATTCTCTGCAACTTTCTGCTTGTGTCCGGTCAGTCCGAAAAAGGCGAGCAGGCCAAGAACTGACGTGCCAAATAGGATGGCGCCCATCGGAACAGCCGAAGTTTCGTTGATGCCGACCAGCGGTGATACGAGAGCACCGATGACAAGCGGCAGCATGCCGACAACCGCGCTGGCACTTCCCGCCCGGTGTTTCTGGCCTCTCATCGCCAGGGTGAACGAACTGGTGAAGATCATTCCGATTGCGGTCATGTAAATGAAGATCGACGTCACCAGTGAAGCCAGCGGCCCTTCGATGATCGTCATGACCAGCAAGACGAAGGTGGCACTGGCTGCAACTATGACTGCGCCCTGTAAGAGCCGGTGCTCAGAAACAATGCCGCCGAATTTGCCGATGATAAAGCTTCCGATGATCATCGCGATGCCGTTGATGCCGAACAGCACACTGAAGACTTGGGGGGAAACGCCGTAAATCTCCTGATAGACGAACGGCGTCCCGGCGACATAAGCAAAACTGCCGCCGTGAACCAAGCCGACCACAAGAGCGTAGCCGATAAAAGGACGCGCCTTAAACAGGCTCCCCATCGTCCGGACGGAGTGTCCGATTGAACTTGGCATGCGGTCTTGCGGTGGCAAAGTCTCCGGCAGGCGGAATATGACGACGATCACCATGATGACACCAAGCAAACCGAGGAAATAAAAGATGGTTTCCCAGCCCGCAAACGGCAATGCCAAGATGCCGCCGCCCGCAATTGGAGCGGCCATTGGTGCTACAGCATTGATGACCATGAGCAATGCGAAGAATTTCGTCATTTCACGGCCAGTAAAGATGTCGCTGACCACGGCTCTGGAAAGGACCACACCACCTGATGCGGTGAATCCTTGCAAAAATCGTGCGGCGATCAACGTTTCGATGTTCGGGGCCACTGCGCAAAGTACGGACGACAGTGCAAACAGGATGACCGAGATGATCAACGGTTTGCGCCTGCCGACCGCATCACTAAACGGTCCGACGACGATTTGCCCTGCCGCAAGTCCAATCAGGCAAGCCGTTAAGCTCAGCTGAACGAGCGAGACGTGTGCGTCCAATTCGTCTGCGATCGCTGGAAATGCCGGTAGATACATATCGATATTCAGCGGAGCCAGTATGCCCAGCATGCTGAGGATCAGGGCCAGGCCGAGCCGTTTTCTTCCTGTGGGGTTCTGCAACATTTTGAGATAACACCTTTCATTTCTAAATAAATTCTTATTAACTATACAATATTCCGGCGAAAGGTGTAATGCTCTATGGAAAACAATCCGTTTCAAAGCAGAATTTCTTCATCTGTTTTCAACGGAAGCCACTCAGATGCGGGTTAATTTCTAGTTTTTTCAGGCATTAATTCCACAGCGAGCAGTGCCTGCTCTTCAATACTGGCGAAATACAGCATGCCGCACAATTCTACAACTCCGGTGACGGCGTGATAATCAATGCTTGAACTTTGGAGATCAAGCAGGCAGTTTCCCTTTTCATCGAAAAGCATGGCCCAAGCGGTTTTAGCGCCTTTTGGCTGCAGACGTTCAGGCACCCGCCACAGCAGCTTCCGTAAAAATGCGGGCGCCGTGCCCAGCCGGTCAAGTAAAGGGTTGCGGTTTGTCATCATGGCTACCCAGAACGTGCCGTCGCTTATGCGAGAGATATTGTCTGGGAACCCCGGCAGATTAGCCGCAAGGATTTCCCTCTTTCCAGCATTGCGTCCTTGTATCCATAACCGGTTGAGCCGGTAGCCATCCGTTTCAGCAAAAATTACGGCCTGTTCATCATTCGACAGCGTGATGCCGTTGGCGAAATACAACCCTTCGAGGATCACTTCGACGCGTCCCTGTGGATCCCGCCGGAACAGCCGACCGGATGCCCGGTGTTCCATCAATGCGCCTGTATACTGCTCGAAGTCATAGCGGTTGCTGGATTCCGTGAACCAAATCGTGCCATCCGCTGCGGCTGTGGCATTGGAACAAAAACGCAGCGGAACTCCGTCGACATACTGGACCAGTGTTTCAATCAAACCCGTCTTCGGATCCAGCCGAAGCAGACCTTTCTGGGCATCGCATATCAATAGATGGCCATCCGGCAGAACTTCAAGACCTAAGGGGCGGCCTGCTGTATCACCGATGGCTTCCTCTAAATGCCGCTCCGGATCGATGCGTAAAATGCGCCCATCTTCCACGCCACAGATCAATCGCCCCTGTCCGTCAACGACGACATCTTCCGGCCCATAGCCGCTGAGCGGAATGCGCCAGGAACGCGGAAAAGCTGTCCGGCTGGATTTGCGTGCGGCACGCGGTGGAGCAGGCGGCAGTTTCCTTCGTACCGGCTCTAGTGCTTGTTTTGGTTCAGGCATGATTTGCGGAAGCGTCGGCCGCCCGGCTTTTGTGAATACATAGGATGCTGCAACGGAATAGGTATGAATCGCCGCACAGTGTTTTTCCTGTTCCCCCTGAGTTGCCAGGAAAGCGGATGATCCGAGCACCTTCAGGAATGCAGGAGCATCCGCCGCACCAAGAACCAGCATTGCTTCATAATCCCCCATGGATGTATTCCGTTTTTTTTCATCTTCTTCGAACAATTGGTAACGGACTTCCGAAAAACCGGGAATTGCTGCAATCGAAGGGGCCAGGCTGTTTTGGATGAATGCCTGGAAATCACGCAGCCGGACGGATGGTTTTTTGCGGATCAGCACGATTTCCCGGTAAGTTGCTTGTGAATGGCGGGTTGGATGACGCAGTATTCGGCTGTTTTTCAGGCGAGCCTTATAGAGCGCCCTATCGGCGAATAGCATTTCCCCATAACTACCCTTCAGTTTCCCATGCCGTTTGGCTGCGGCTGTTTTCAAAACATACTCTTCCATTCCATCGATTCGAGCTAACCGTTGGACCACTGTTTCAACTCCAGAGAGTACTGGCCAATATCCAAGTTGATTCTTGCAGAAATGATGCTGCCGGTATTCGAGCACACCGTTAATCCGCGCTGCTTTTTGTGCATAAGGACCACTCCAGGCATCCATTCCCTGTTCATGCGGAAAATCTCCGCGCAAATAAATCAATGCCGTCACTGCTTCAATTTTTCGTATGCCAATCACTTCCATTCTATTTGTAAGCGGATAGCCGCATAAATGAATAAAAACTGATGTTAGTTGGACTTCCGAATGATTTTATACCAACTTTCAACTTGATGGTTGTCCACGTATGTCCGGATCTTTTCCAATTGAATCTCGAGATTTTCCAAATGCTCGAAAAAGCGTGTCCCTTTTCCCAGCAGCACCGGGGCGAAACAGATTTGCAGCTCATCAGCCAGATTGGCCCAAAGCAGCTGCTGGCTGACATTCGCTCCCAACACCAGCACATCTTTGCCGTTTGCAGCTGTCTTCGCCTGGTTGATGGCTGACTCTATGCCTTCTGTGACAAAAGTGAAGGTAAGTTTATCATTTTCTTTCGGCTGCTTTTCAGGTGGATGATGGGTCAATACAAACAACGGCACTTGAAACTCATAATGGTCAGCGTAGCCATCCGGATCGCTGGCCATGTCGAAGCTATTGCGCCCCATGACGACAGCCCCAGGAAACTCATAATGTGGCTGGTAACTTTCATAAAGTTTGTCTATTCTTCCATAGCGATCGTTGACGAATCCATCAAGTGAAACAATCATGCCAAAATACACTTTTGTCATTTCGATTCCTCTCCATTCATTTCTCGAATAAAGTTCTGTACGTCAATCACGTCTTCTGGGCTCCTGGAAATCACAATAAATACTTGGTTTAAACTGATGTTCCATAATATGTTCACTTGACCATACCTGTTTTTTTATTTTTATAAGCCAAAATGCAATAGGAATATTTTTTCTTTCTCCGGTGGTTTTAGGCATCCTATTCTCTATTTGATATTGATTTGTTTGTATTTATCATCAGTTTTTTCACTTTTGCTGAATTTCTTGTTTGCGGTTTTGAATTTTGTAATAAATCCTTAAGTAGTTTACTACATTTGTATCTAAAAATACCTGAGTATTAGAAACTCAAAACAATGGAACGCTCCAACTCTTCAGGTGCAGCTTATTTAATTAATATCGCCCAAATAGACCCTGTTTCGTTTACCAGCTTCAAACTCTTGTATATATTTCCGCAAATCTTTTGGATAGATTCGATACTCCAGTAAATGCTTGACCGCTATCCACTCTATTCCAACTTGATGGCTATCCGGATTTGTTGGCCCGATTGCTTGTTCACTTTTTGTTTCGCAGAAAAAATAGTACTCGATTTGATGAACGTGGCGATCAAATTCTACATGTTCGTGGTTTTTTCCGATGTACTCACGAAGATGAAGCAACTCCCCGACTTCCACCTGTTGACCGATTTCTTCCAGACATTCTCTTTTTATTGTCTCCGTTAAGGTTTCTCCGTGTTCTTGCCCGCCGCCCGGAAACAAGTAAAAGAACCCTTCATCATCTACATTTTTTGTCAGCAACACTTTAGAGCCTTTCAAAATAACTGCTTTGGCCGAATTCCGTATAAACATTCTACACTTTCCTTTCCAGCTCTTTTTCAAATGAAATCCACTAACGCCAGCTTATGATCTATTAGTTAAAGCTTTTATGAACTCATCCATGCGCAATGCAATATAAATTAATGTCATTGCTGCGATGGCTAACCAGATTTCACCGAAAAAGACACCCATAATCGCGCCAAAACCGATGTATGTCGCTAATGTTTTATCCATCATGATCCCCCCTTTTAGATATGAATACTTGAATGTTATAGAAAGTAGATTCGTTTCCATCAGTCCAATGCATATCTGTTTGTTTCATGTTGAAGGACTATGCTACGATTAATGCATATAATGAATAGACCATTTTATATCTGAAGGAGTGCTGATATGATTTATATTGTCAATGGCGAATCGGCTGCAGCCGCCCTAAAAAACACGCTTTCGGAAACCACCGATCAAATCATCCCATTGCCAATGGATTTTTCCGTTGGTCCAATCACAGCGATCCACTTGGAAAACGGCGTCTCAATTCGCGCAGATTGGGAAGATTCTTCATTCCACCCACTGAATAACCGCTCTGGCGAAGCATTATCCATTTACCAACGCTCATTGAAAGAATTGAAGGAAGTAAAGAATGGTGAACAGCTAACCATCTGGACATGCGAAAACGCATTAGAACAAATAGGGCTGCGCATTGCCTGCTTCGTACTGGCCGGCAAACAACTCGAGCTGTCCCTTGTAAATACACAGCAAGCATTGAACGAATACTTGAAGGATCAGGAAATACAGCAAACCGTCCGGCATTCAGGTGAATGCAATGCCAAGCAACTGGCACATTTTTTTAACTACTCTTCCCTCTCCGTCACAAAAGACATGCGGATCGCATTTGAAGAGGATGGAAAGAACTTGCTTCACAGCACCAGCCAGGTCCGTACCTGGAAAAATGGAGAAATTTTTGAAGAAGCCGAAACCCGTGACGACTCTTTTATCATCGATTGTATAAAAGGACAGGTTGCAGAATCTGCCGGCAATGATTACGTAGACGCCATCCGGGTAATTGGTGAAGCATACGGCCTGTCTGAACAGCCAATCTCTGATTCATGGATTGATTACCGAATCCGCTCATTGATCGAAGACGGACAAGTAGCCTTTATAGGCGGCCTTCAATCGATGAGGTCCTACAAAATAAAAGCGGTGGATTAATACATACCGAAGATACGCTTGAATACTGTTCAGAAGACATTGATTCATAGGTGAACCCTGGATGTACCACTTTTAATACCTATTGAACTATTGCTCCAGAGAAGATAGATTCTTCCTCCTACTATATCCATTTTTTTCTTAACAAGCCATTTATTTCCCAAATAATTAGCGTATAATGGGAATAATCAAACATTTTGATGTACTTCAATCCCCCGAAGATCATCATTCCCGGAAAGGAACATCTTTCATGACCACTCGTCCAATTTAACTCAACCCCTTCTAGAAGTCATTTACCAATTGAACTCTTGGGGGATTTTACGATGAAATTTAATAGAAACTTTAAGTTGCTGCTGACTGGGCAGTCTTTTGCCAATATTGGCGATGTGCTTTACATCGTCAGTGTTATTTACCTGATTTTTGAACTCACAGGCTCAGCCACCGCCGCTGCTTTCGTGCCTTTCACGATCACAAGCGCAATGTTTCTTTCGAACACATTGACGCCTTTATTGATGGAGCGGTTCAACTTGAAATGGCTCCTTGCCGGTTCGCAAATCGGAAAAACGGGCCTGTTGGTGGGGCTCGCTTTCTTCATGCCACAGCTTTCACACGCTAATTACATGGGGCTGTTTTTGGTGATCAGCTTGGTGGCTTTGCTTGATGGCTGTGCGAATCCGGTTACCCGCTCGCTTATCCCGGTTTATGTAAAAAACGAACTTCTCTTGAAAGCCAATGGTATAACCGAAACGGTGACACAACTGATCCAGACCGCCATGTGGTTTGTCGGCAGTTCGCTGTTGGTTTGGCTGACAGCAAATGAATTGATCTGGATTACAGCGGGTTTGTTTTTCCTGTCCAGTCTTCTGTTAAGCGGGCTGGATAGAGCCGATTTCACACCATCCAGCAAGCAGGGCAAATGGCAGCAAATCAGCAGCGGTTGGAAAAACGTTTCCGCTTCTCCTGTGCTGAAACGAATTGCTTTGATGGATGTACTGGAAACAATCGCCGGTACGGTATGGATCGCCGCAATCCTTTATGTATTCGTCAGCGAAGCGCTGATGCTCGAAGAGATGTGGTGGGGCTTTATCAACGGCTCCTTCTTCCTGGGATTGATTGCCGGCAGCCTTTTCTGCCTGTGGTTCTCCGATTGGATTAGACAGAATCTCAGCCTTTTTATTGTCGGAGGAGCGGTCTCCAGCAGCCTGGCAACCTTCCTTTTCGGACTGAACGCTGTTCCGGTACTGGCGCTGCTTCTTTCTGTTCTAGTCGGCATTTTCAGCCAAATCAAAAACATTCCGCAGCAGACCATCGTCCAGACGAGCGTCCCGAAAGACCGGCTGCCGACAGTATTCACGACATTGGGTGCAATCGGAACGGGAACATTCGGCGTCTCTTCCCTTTTGATGGGGATACTGGCTGATGCAATCGGCATCCGTTCCGTCTTTATCTTATCGGGTCTATTGCTCGCACTAGTCAGCTTGATCGCCTATTGCAGCAGAAGCCATTTCCGGAAAACGATAGACCAATAATCAAACGTAAAAAAAGGAGGTCAGCGGAGACATCCGTTGACCTCCTTTTCATTATGCTTACAAGCCAATCTAAACCATGAATGGGAAGTGGATAAATGATTGATTACCGAATCATTTCAGCAGTGCCTCACCGAGAAAATAGGTGAGCTTGTCTCCATGCTGGAATACACAAGGAATGTAACTTTGAATGAAATTTCCGGTCTGACCCAAAACGAATTGGATTACTTGCCGGATGACAGTTCAAATACCATTGCCGCTCTGCTGCTGCATATGGCGTCCATCGAATTTGTGCACCAAGTCATTTCCAATGAAAAGAGAGATTTAACCACTGCTGAATATAAAAAGTGGAAAATCCCTTTAGAACTGGGAGATGAAGCGAGAGCAACTATAAAAAATTGGCCACTTGAATATTATTTAGTTCAATTGCAGGAGACCAGAAACAGCACATTATCCTTGCTGAAATCCAAGCAAGACAGCTGGTTGCTGGAAGAGAGCCAGTGAGAAAATGGCGTTGCCTATAATAACCATTATCTTTGGTTCCATGTCATGGAAGATGAAATCAGCCACCGGGGACAAATCAGGACTCTGCTAAGAAATTCGAAGAGATAAAATTATTCGTGAATTATTCTTTTTCGAAATCAAATCTATTTTTCAATTCATAAAAATAGAAACTTTTACAATTCACCTATTCATTCAAACTGAACCATCTCTGGATCTAATGCAATAAAATGCGCCATCCAGCAATCCGATTTTTCTGTGCCAATCTCGTGGTTTCTCAGACAAAGGCGGTTCCTTCCATCCAATCCATCCATGCCGCAACAGCCATTCAGCCGGCTCCTGTTTGAATGACGTTTTGAATTGACTAGATCTTTAAGGTTGATGATGATGGCATCTCTAAGGTCCAGGTGCATTTTATTGTCGTCAATAATGTAAAACCCTTCGGGAATATAATCTTGGGCATCTTCATGGTTCAGCAGGCTGACGTCTGGCAATTCCCTTACTTCCTTTGAAATTTCCAGATGGCATGTACGGCAAATCAGTTTCATATGGATTCACTCCTCGTTTTTTATCGGTCCATTTTAGAGCCGGATAATGCGTTCAACGAAAGGATGAAAAAATCATGTTCTATTTTCTGGTAACCACTCTCGTCGTTTTTATAGCCATTTTATTGATCCATGTTGCCGTCAGTATGCTTCTCGGAACCAGCCAAGAATACCGTTGGGTAAAGTCTTCTGTCATCAGCTTGGTATTTACGCTGATTTTTGTGGCAATCTTAGGCTTCTAACTTTAGAGCAAACACTCTTTTATTCGACTATAGCATCTTTCGAATCAGTTATTAAAAAACGTCCGTTGAATGCCTCTCAGCATTATACGGACGTTTCTTTTTTCATCTACTCAGATCAATTCACTTTCTTCGGGCCGCTCCAGTACATTTCGCGCAAACGGAATTTCTGCAGTTTGCCGGTCGCGGTCTTCGGCAGCTCCTCGACGAATTCGATGGATTTCGGTGCCTTGAAATGCGCCATATTGTCGCGTGTGTACGCGATGATCTCCTGTTCGGTAACAGTCGCCTCCGCATGCAGGACGATGATCGCTTTCGGCACTTCTCCCCACTTCTCATCAGGTACAGCGATGACAGCCACTTCTAAGACATCCGGATGCTTATACAGCACGCCTTCGATTTCCGTAGAAGAAATATTTTCGCCTCCGGAAATGATCATGTCCTTGATGCGGTCCTGGATCTCAATATAACCGTCCGGATAGGTCACAGCCAGATCGCCTGTATAGAACCAGCCGTCACGGATCGCTTCAGCTGTTTTTTCGGGATCTTTATAATAGCCGCTCATGACGACATTTCCACGCGTAATGATTTCGCCCAGTTCCTTGCCGTTCCATGCGACTTCTTTGCCGTCTTCCTGGTTGACGACTTTGGTTTCGCCGTTGAAGGCCAGCTCGATTCCTTGGCGCGCTTTGATGGTCGCCTGTTCATCCGGCGTCTTCCCGTCAAATTCCTTTTTCCATTCATTATACAAAATGAATGGCGACGTTTCTGTCAAACCATAGACATGCATCATATTCAATCCAAGCAATTCCTGCGCTTTGCCGATCAATGCAGCAGCGGGCGGAGCGCCGGCTGTCCCCATTCGTGGATTGGTGGTGATGTTGATGGTTTTCGCTTTCGGTTCATTGACCAGCATATTGACGACGGTCGGTGCACCGCATAACACGGAGATTTTATGTGTTTCAAACAGTTCCAAAATCAGCGGCGGATCAACTTTCCGCAGGCAGACATGCGTGCCTCCCGCAGCGGTGATCGCCCAGACGCCGCCCCAGCCATTGGCGTGGAACATCGGCAAAGTATGAAGATAGACGTCGTCATGCTCTACTTTCAGATGGTACAGGAAGTTCGCTGCATTGAGGTAATTGCTGCGATGCGTCAGCATGACACCTTTCGGATTTGATGTCGTGCCGCTTGTATAGTTCAGCGTCAGCATCTGATTTTCATCAATCCTTACTTCAGGAAGTACAGCGTCGCTGTCCACTTGAATAAAATCTTCATAGGAGATCCCATTGATCTTCGATTCATGCCCGTCCACTTCCACGACGATGAATTTTTCAATCGGCAGTTTGTCCTGGATCTCTTCAATCAGCTTGCCGAACTCTGCATCGACGATCAATGTTTTCGCATCGCTGTGGTTGATGATGTATTCCAGGTCTTTGGCGGTCAGGCGGTAATTGAGCGGCACCATGACCGCACCGATTTGGCAGATGCCATAAAAGCATTCCAGCATATAATGGGTGTTCGGCAGCATGACGGCTACATGGTCACCTTGTTGGATACCCGCGTTGTGCAAAGCGAACGCCAGCTGGTCGGTCCGATTACCGAACTCTTTGTATGTAAACGTTTTCTCTTCATCGATGACGGCCACTTTCTCCGGGTAATACTTGATGGCTCTGCGTTTCCAGTCGAGCGGTGTTAATGGTGCAATCATAATTCTCGTGCCCCTTTCAATCTCTTTCTCATAAAACATATCTACTTTAGTATAGGAATGCATTTATTCACTGTCAAATGAACTTTCGGAATTTTAACTCAGTTCAGCAAAAAATAAAGGCGAAGAATGCTCTTCGCCTTTACGCATTTCTTTAATTCACTTTTTTGCCGCCGCCCCAGTACATTTCCCGCAATTGGAATTTCTGCAGTTTGCCTGTAGCCGTTTTCGGCAAGGCTTCCACAAAATCCACGGATTTCGGTACTTTGAAGCGGGACATATTTTCGCGTGTATAATCTAGGATTTCCTGTTCGGTCACTTCCGACCCAATGTGCAGGACGATGATGGCCTTCGGCACTTCTCCCCATTTTTCATCCGGAACCGCTATGACAGCGACTTCGGCAATGGCCGGGTGCTTGTACAGGACGCCTTCAATTTCAGTGGAGGAAATGTTCTCGCCGCCGGAGATGATCATATCCTTGATGCGATCCTGGATCTCGATGAATCCGTCCGGATGCGTGACCGCCAAATCTCCTGTATGGAACCAGCCATCGCGTATGGCTTCGGCTGTTTTTTCAGGGTCTTTGTAATAGCCGGCCATGACGACATTGCCGCGCGTTACGATTTCACCAAGTTCTTTGCCGTTCCAGGCGACTTCTTCCCCGTCTTCCTGGTTGACGACTTTGGTTTCCCCGTTGAATGCCAGTTCGATTCCTTGGCGAGCTTTAATAGCTGCCTGCTGATCCGGATCCAATTCATCGAATTCGTTTTTCCATTCGCAATAAAGGATGAATGGAGAAGTTTCCGTCAAGCCGTAAACGTGCATCATATTCAAGCCAAGAATGCTTTGCGCTTTGGCGATCAATGCTGCGGCAGGCGGTGCTCCAGCTGTCCCCATCCTGATTTTCCGCGTCAATTCGATTTCTTTGGCTTTCGGGTCATTGACCAGCATATTGACCACGGTCGGCGCGCCGCAAAGAGAGGTGATGCCGTGATTTTCGAACAGGTCCAGAATCAACGGCGGATCGACTTTGCGCAGGCAGACATGGGTTCCGCCGGCTGCAGTGATCGCCCAAACGCCGCCCCAGCCGTTTGTATGGAACATCGGCAAGGTATGCAGGTAAACGTCATCGTATTTGATTTCCAAATGATGCAGGAAATTCGCAGCGTTCATGTAATTCGTGCGATGGGTCTGCATGACCCCTTTCGGATTGGACGTGGTGCCACTTGTATAGTTTAGGGAAAGCATCTGGCTTTCATCCAGTTCTGCCGCCGGCACTTTGGCGTCATCCGGCACTTCACCGATAAAATCTTCATAATCAACGCCTTTGAGGGTCGACTCGCAGCCTTCTACAGCCACGATGATAAATTTTTCAATCGGCAGTTCGTCCTGGGCTTCTTCGAGCATCTTGCCGAATTCAGCATCGACAATCAGCACTTTGGCATCGCTGTGCTTCAGGATATACACCAGGTCTTTTGTCGACAGGCGGTAATTGAGCGGAACAATGACCGCTCCAAGCGGTGGGATGCCGTAAAAGCATTCCAACATTGCATGATTGTTCGGCAGCATGACCGCTACATGGTCTTTTTCGTTGATGCCGGCGTTATGTAAAGCGATCGACAGGCGGTCGACCCGTTTTCCGAACTCTTTGTATGTAAACTTCTTGTCTCCGTCAATGACCGCGATTTTCTCCGGGTAGTATTTGACTGCACGGCGTTTCCAATCGAGTGGTGTCAATGTTGCCAGCATAAGTATGTCCCCTTTCATCTGTCAGTAGCTAAACTGTTATATATCAAGTATAGGTAGTGCCCCCAACTGTGTCAATACAGTTTTCGGAATCGATTGACAATTCAGGCGGATACAGAAAAAAACCGGCAGTCCCTTTTTCTCGGGCTGCCGGCTTTCTGCAGGTGTTTCTATTAAATCAGCAATTGCTTTCCGGAAGGCCTTCGAGTACCAGGCCGCCGTCTTTAAAATCAAGCGATACTTCCTCCACCATTGTGCTGACGCGTTCATCGAGCGCCACTTGGATGCCGTTGATTTCCTTGATGATGTCGCCTTGTTCCGGCGCATCCATCGACAGGCCGAACTGCGGTCCGCAGCAGCCCTGCCCCGCAAAATAAAAGCGGATGCCTTGTGCTGTGTTTTCTTTCATGGATTCCAACAGCATGTCTTTTGCCGGTTGTGTGATGTTCATTGAAAATCCCCCTTTAATTGGTTACCAATTGCCTCATTTTATCATAGCCGATGCTGTCCTGTGCCTGCCAGGGAATCAACGCTGTGCGCTCAGCCAGCTCGCTGCCGACTTTACGGATCCACGGCCATTCGCTTTGGGCTTTTGCCTGCAGGAGCGCTTCGGTTGTGCCGGTACCTGCCAGACTTTGATTGATGACCCAGTTCTCCGCCTGGATCCCCGCACGCTTCAAGTCTTGCTGCAGGCGCGCCGCTTCAAAAACTGGAGTCGCTTCCGGCAAGGTGACGAGAAGGACATCTGTTTCTTTTGGATTGCGCAGGCGTGGCAGCAGGTTTTGGACGCTTTTTGGAATTTCTCCGGTCGAGCGTTCCAGCTCCTTGTGGTAGGTCTGTGTCGCATCCAGCAGCAATAACGTATGTCCGGTCGGCGCCGTATCGATGATGACGATTTCATTGTCCGCTTTGGCGACCACCTCCGCAAAAGCGCGGAACACCGCTATTTCTTCGGTGCACGGGGAACGCAGGTCTTCTTCCAGGTAAGCGCGGGCTTCGTCGTCCATCGGCCCCGCCGCTTCCATGACTTGTGCTTGATAAGATTCAACTTCAAGCTGCGGATCGATTCGGGAAACCGTCAACCGGTCATTGCCTGATTCTCCAAAGCGGTCCGCCAGATGCGCTGCGGGATCGGTCGTGGTTAAATGCACCGAATGCCCTTTCTCAACTAAGCCGACAGCGAGCCGCGACGCGACGGTCGTTTTGCCGACACCGCCTTTGCCCATCGTCAAAATGACGCGGGTATTCTGCGCTGAATAATGGTCGACCATGTCTTTTAAACCGGCCAATTCCGTGGGCATCTGATCCGTATTCAAGGCATCCGGACGCCACTCAGGTTCTGTGAAAAGGCGCCGCAGATTAGTGATGCCGGTCAAGGGAAATGCCACAAACGGCAGGCTGTATACCGGCAATGTCTGCAAATGTGCAGGCATCTCTTTTAAAGCCTGCTGGTGCTGCTGGGCAAACGCTTGAGATATATGGTCTTCGTTTTGGACTGGTGAATAAACCCCATTCAGGATCAGCACCTGATTTTCGATGCCGATGGTTTGGAGTTCATGGGACGCACGGGCAGCTTCTTTAAAAGAAGCCGTGTCCGGACGCGCCACCAGAATCAATGTCGTCTGGTTGGGATCGGAAAGAGCCTGTACGGTTTTTGCGTAAAGATCCTTTTTGGCGTCCAGTCCTGCGAGTGGACCGAGACACGAAGCCCCGTGTGTGGATTCGTCCAAAAATCCGCTCCAAGCCGTGGGCAGCTTCAATAGCCGCAAGGTATGGCCAGTCGGTGCCGTATCAAAAAGAATATGGTCGTAATCATCCATGACCCGTTCATCGGCCAAGAGCTTGGTGAATTCATCGAATGCGGCAATTTCAACCGTGCAGGCGCCAGACAGCTGCTCCTCCATCTGGTTGACGACCGCTTCCGGCAATTTGCCGCGGTAGGGCCCAACGACCGAGTCGCGGTACGTTCGTGCCGCTTCTTCCGGGTCGAGGTTGCAGGCAAACAAATTTTGGATGCCGTCAACGGCTTGCGGTTCGTTCGTCAGTTCCATGCCAAAGACATCCTGCAGATTCGAAGCCGGGTCTGTACTGACCAGAAGCACCCGCTTGCCTGAATCCGCTAAAGCCACAGCCGTCGCAGAAGCGGTGGAAGTTTTGCCAACTCCGCCTTTTCCGGTGAAAAACAGGAAAGGTGTTCCGCTGACGTCGTCTGGTTTAAAAGTCCGGCCGGTCATTTCGCACCGGATGATGCGATTTTGACGTTGAGTGGGTTGACCGGCTGTTTAATCGGCTGCAATTCAGTTTTCTCCACCTTGAACCATTCAGCGAACTCCTCGATAGTCGGGTAATCTCCGGTTTTGGCGATTTCGCCATCGATCAGGATCACCGGCAAAGATTCTACGCCTTTCTCGAACAACAGTGCATTGACTGTTTTGTTTTCGACAAAAGCTGCCGGGTCAGTCCCCAGATTAAAGCGTTTGATGTCAAAACCTTTTTTCTCCAGTGAAAAAACAGCGGCTGCTACAGCGGTCAGCTTCGGATCCACTACAGGTCCGCAGACACCGGTATCACAGCACATGGCTGGGTCATATATCGTCACTTTCGTCATGAGTCATTCTCCTTTAACGTTCAGTTTCCGGTTTTGGCAAAGGTTTCAATGCGTGTTCCGATCGCATCGCGGACCGTTTGGAACACCGTCCATTTCTCTGCTTCCGTCCCTTGCGCTTTCGCCGGATCTTCAAAGCCCCAGTGTTCACGTCTGACGTGCGGCGGAGTCATCGGACATTTATCAGCTGCATCGCCGCAAAGCGTGACGACGAAATCTGCATTATTCAGCAAGTCTGTATCGATGATGTCAGATGTCTGGTTTGAAATATCAACGCCTACTTCATTCATCGCCTTTACTGCGTTCGGGTTTAAGCCATGCGCTTCGATTCCTGCGCTATAGACGTCCCATTCATCAGCTAAATGCTGTTTTGCCCAGCCTTCAGCCATTTGGCTGCGGCAAGAATTTCCGGTACATAAAAAATAGATGGTTTTTTTCGGCATAGTGAGTTCTCCTTTTGAGCAGCTTCAAAAAGCTTATGTTCTCTAGTATTTTTTCGGTAAGTCGCAGATGCTTTTCCTAGCAGCAATCCACGGGTGCTTCTTTGGCGCGCAAGGCCATTACTTGGGGGTCCGTATCTTCAATATGGCTTAAGATGCCTTCAAGCAATGGTACATGCATTGATTCCTTGTTCATGGAATAAAATCGCCATTGTCCTCTTCTGTTTTCTTTTACGAGTCCCGCTTGCTTCAGCTTGCGCAGATGCTGGCTGATGGCCGGCTGGCTCATGCCGAACATCTCGACGAATTGGCAGACGCATAATTCATTGGTCTCCACCAGTTTCATCATCAACAGGCGGGTTGGATCGCTGACTGCCTTCAGGCAAGCCGTGACGTCAGCTGCAGATTGTTTTGCCAAAGTCTCCATTGGGATCCACTCCTTCGCGCTTAGTATATAATGATTTCTTTATATAAGTCAATCGTTATAACCGAGGTCTCTTACTAAATCAATTTTTTTTGATTTAGTAATTGCATTCACCTCTTCTACCTATTATACTTAATTCATCAAATAAATTTGATTTAACGAAAGTAGGGATTGGAATGGTTCAACCGCTGGAGGAAAATACTGCAGTCCACATGACTAACGAGACCTATGCCCAAAAATTCAAAGCGCTGGCTGACCCCAAGCGGCTGGAGTTGCTGAACTTGATCGGCCAGAAAGACTCGGTTTGTGTCTGCGACCTGGTCGAGGACATGGCGATGCCTCAGTCGAAACTGTCTTATCACTTGAAGATCCTGTTGAATGCCGGGCTCCTGACAAAAGAAACCAGAGGCACTTGGAGCTATTACGCCTTGCAGAATGAGGAAATGGAGCGGCTGTTGCCTGAAGAGCTATACACATCCATCAAACCATCAAACTGATCAGCAGCCTGAAAAAATCGAACTTATTAATAGAAGGAGTGCATCCAAATGACAAGCTCTCTACCCGTAGCCATCATCGGCGGCGGACCGGCAGGACTGGCCGCTGCCGCCCACCTGGTCCAATATAAGCAAGCATTCGTTCTTTTCGAATCAGGGCCTGCGCTTGGCACCCATTTTCTTGAATATGGCCATGTGCGTTTGTTTTCGGCTTGGCGCTATAATATCGATGCAGCTTCCAAAAAATTATTCGAGCTGCATGGACTGGCACTGCCCGATCCGGAGCGTCTGCCTTATGGCAAGGAAATCGCCGAACAGTATCTTCAGCCGCTAGGAGAACTTCCAGAGCTAAAACCGTTCATCCACTTAAACAGCCGGGTCATTCACCTGCAACGCCAAGGACTGGACAAGATGAAAACAGTGGACCGCGAAGAGAAGCCGTTCGAACTCGTTATCGAAAACGGCACAGGTATACGAAAAACTATACGCGCACGAGCAGTTATCGATGCAACTGGCACCTGGAAAAAACCCAACTCTGTTATATCCGGCGGTGCACCTGATACGGCAGCCGGATTGGTGGATTACGGCATTCCAGCGATTCTTGGCTCCGACCAAAAACGCTTTGAAAACAAGCGTGTAGCAGTGGTCGGGAGCGGCCATTCAGCGATGAATTCCTTGTTGGACCTGGTCCAGCTGAAGAAAAGCTTTCCAGCGACACACATCACTTGGATCGTCCGAAAAGACTCTCCAGAACAAGTACTAGGAGGCGGCGACGCTGACCAATTGCCGGAACGCGGTGCTCTTGGCACGCAGGTCAGATTATTGCTGGAACAAGGGATGGTCGAAAGCCAAACTTCAACATTCATACAATCCCTCAGCCAACTGGATGAACAACAAGTCGTGCTGGGCGCTGAACAAAAAGGACGCCAAATTGAGCTCGGTCCATACGACCGTGTAATCGCCAATACCGGTTCCCGTCCCGATTTTGAACTTTTGCGTGAAATTCGCTATAGCTTTGACCCGGCACTTGAAAGTGTGCCAGCTCTGGCCCCGCTGATCGATCCGAACGTCCATAGCTGCGGTACCGTGAGGCCGCATGGTGAGCGGGAATTGCGGCAGCCGGAAAAAGACTTCTATATTATCGGTGCTAAAAGCTATGGGCGCGCACCCACTTACCTGATGGCGACAGGATTTGAACAAGCCCGGTCGGTTGTTGCCCATCTTTCCGGCAATCACGAAGCCGCTGAACGGGTAGAGCTGGAGCTGCCGGAAACAGGCGTCTGCAGCAGCAAGCCACTTGTCTTTACAATCAGTGGTACACCGTCTGGCAATAGTTGCTGCTGAATGTTTTTTATAGATATGAATAATAATTGAATAATATTTTTATCCATAAACAAACCTCAATAATTCATGAATAAAACCATTCAAAAAAGCCTTGTTCTTAAGTTTAATATTAATGAATAACCCAACTAACCACTCTGGCTTGATATATATAAATGAATCGAAATTAAAATAAATAGTTATTCCGAATAAAAAAGACTTGCTGCCACTGTGGGCGCAAGTCTTTTTTATTCATCCTACAAACCATAAGTCTTTTTGTTTCACTACTACGTCAATCTCTTGACCAACTATTAATCCTTCAGCCTGTTGGCTGGTTAAGGAACAATCCATCCAATGGATTCCTACTTGGATAGTTCCGGTGTAAAAGCCATGATTGAATCTCAGTTGTTGAATAACTCCATTAAGCTGAATAGAGTCTTGAAGCGGCTCGTTATTGATGGTATTGATTTGTACCACTTCTGGTCGAAGGATCAAATGGCATGGTCCCGGTCCAACGTTTTCTTCTACCGGAACATCAAAAATTCGATCAGCAGATGAAAATCGGCCCGCTGCCACTATGCCCTTAACACTGTTTTTTAAGCCTAAAAATGAAGCAACTTCCCTGCTCTTAGGTCGTTCATATAAATCCCTGGCTTTGCCTACCTGCAACAGCGCGCCTTCACTCATCACACCGATCCGGTCGGACAACTGGAAAGCTTCTTCCCGGTCATGGGTGACAAAGAGCACTGTGACACGGAACTGTTTTTGGATCCGGCTGAGCAGCTCCCTCATTTCTTCCCGGAGACTCGGATCTAAGGCACTGAAGGGTTCATCCATCAGCAGCACTTGTGGATTGGCGACCAATGCGCGAGCTAAGGCTACACGCTGTTGCTGCCCTCCGCTCAATTCATCGGGAGAACGGCGGCCGAATCCTTTGAGCCCCACATGCTCGAGCATCTCTCTTGCATCAGCTAGACGCTGTTTTTTGCCGACTTTCTGCATCTTCAAGCCGAAAGCCACGTTGTCCTCCACTGTCATATGCGGAAACAGCAGCGATTGCTGAAATACCATGGCGAACCTTCTGTCTTCCGGAGGAACCGCTGTTATATTGGCATCTCCCACCCAAATTTCCCCATCGTCTGCCTGCAATAATCCCGCCACCAGCTTCAATAATGTCGTCTTGCCACAGCCGGAAGGGCCCAATAATGAGAAAAATTCCCCTTCATTGATGGTCAGCCCAACCGGCTGCAGGGAAAACGCCGGATTGCTTTTACGCTGAGTTTGTTGGTATTGCTTTTCGATATTGATGATGCGCAAACTGCTCATATTTCCACTCCTTTAGCCCTTCTCTGCGCCGGCTTTCTTATTTTGGTAATATCTTTTCAAGGCGGCATCCATTCCGATTAAGGTCAAGATCGCTATTCCAGCGAAAAGCAGCGAATAGGCCGAAGCGATCGCCGGATCCCCACCGCTGATGAATGGAAACAGCAAAATCGGCAAAGTTACAACCTGCCCTGAGCCGATGATGAACGTGATCAAGTACTGGCTCAAGGAAATCAGGATGCTTAAACTGGCTCCTGCAGCGATGCCCGGCAACAGATGCGGCAGCACGACATGCCTAAAGCGGGTAAGCGGGCCCGCTCCAAGCATCCGTGCCTGGTCTTCCCAGTCGATTGATAATGTATTATAGCTGATCATGATAGCACGGACCATATAAGGCAAAGTCGGTGAAATATGTGCCAGGACTACACCAAAAACGGTTTCCGTCAAACCAAGCCGCAGAAACGTCAGATGGATTCCCATGACAGCTACAAACGGCGGAATGACGATCGGTGCAAAAAGGATCGCTTCCAGCAGCCATTTGCCACGCAGTCGATAGCGCACCAGTGCATTGGCAGCCGGAACCGCGAGAAGGATATTCACAGCTGCGACGATAAAGGCAATCAGCAGACTGACTGACACCGCCTGCCAGGTGCCCGAACTCCCAAACAGTACATATTCCCAGGCACGGAAACTGAATGATTCAGGGAAAATATTCGGCCATTGCCAACCAAAGGAAACACTCGACAGGATCAAAGGAATGAATGGCAGTCCAATAAGGATGAATAACAAGGTGAATATTATGGATTTCAAGAAAGGCCGGGTCTTATTCATCAATCCCACCCCTTCAAGACGTTCCAGCGTTTACTGAAGTAATAGACGACCAGCCCAAGTAAAATAGTGAGGACAGCGAGAATGATGTTGACCGCCAATGCTTCCGGACGGTCAGCCAACGTACCGCTCGTATACAGCTGATAAGAGTAGACCGGCAGCATATTCGGATACGTGACGCCCAGCAGGAACGGGACTTCAAAAGCTGAAAACGTGAAGACAAAAACGATAAATGTCGCAATCGTCCAAGCCGGAAGCATCACCGGCAAGACAATTTCCCTGATGAAATTCCAATTGCCTGCACCGAATATACGCGAAACATCGCGCCAAGACCGGTGAATGCGTGACAGCACCGGATAGATCATCAATGATACAAAAGGAGCTTCTTTCCAGGCGTAAGTCAAAATTATCCCCCACCCGAATGGATCATTTACCAATACGGGAAAATCCGGAATTTCATCGATGAAGCCTAGAGTCGCCAAAATCTTCGATATAAACCCACTTTGCATAAACAGCAGGACGATGATATAGCCGCCGACCAGATGCGGAATGGTCAAAGGAAGCTGAAACAACCGGTGCCAAACTTGAGTCGTCCCGGATTTCGCTGATTCATTCAACAAATACAGGGATATTGCGACTGCTGCCCCCAATACTCCTGCAATCACTGAAGATAGTGCCGCTACTCGGAGTGTCAGAAGAAGTGATTCCCAGAACTCAGTAGAGCGCAGCAAATCTGTGTAGGCTGTAAGGTCAAAACGCGTCTCCCCGATGGCTGGAAAATAGCCCAGGCTTTTCAGAAGCCCATCAAAAAGTCCTCCAAAAAACAGGAGGACGATGGTGCCGATGGCTGGCAGCAGCAAAAGATAAGGTTTAGTCTTTTGCCACATTTTCCATCCATCCTTTTTCGATAATATCAATGTAATCGGCTGACAGCTCCGGAAGACGGTGTTTTTCCAATTCTTCCAAAGGCAATGTAGCCGCGCCTAAATCCACGTCGTTCATGGCCTGTTGCTGCTCAGGTGATAATTTCTCCAAATCCAATGCCGACAAATCGCCCCAGTTTTCAGGAGACAATTTAGCGGTTTGGGCTTCCGGCGACATCATTTCGTTGATGGCCACCATCGCTCCCGCTTTCGCGGAAGAGTTGAATGGAATCGATAGGAAATGCGTATTAGAGAGTGTCCCGCCTTCCAATACGAAAGTCCGTGTCGATTCAGGGAAACGCCCTTTCAGCACTTCACTGGCAGCAAGCGCAGGGTCGTAGCTCATGGTCATGCCGATTTCACCGCTCGCAAACAATTGGTCCTGCTTGGCCAGGCTTTCCGGATAGGTTTCCCCTTCACGCCATAAATACGGTTCGATTTCGTTCAAGTATTGCCACATCGGTTCAAGTCGTGCTTCGAGGTCTTCGATGTCAGCTGCCGGTTGCTGGTACTGTTCATAGCCGCCAGTTGTTTCATAGAGTACATGACGGATAAAGGCACTGCCGGTAAAATCAGGCAAGGCCGGATAGGTGAACTGCCCTGGGTTGTCCTGCACCCATTCGGCCAATTCGTCCATTGATTTTGGCGGATCTTCGGACTTGTTTTCATCGTGGACAAAAACAAATTGGGCTTTGCCCCACGGTGCTTCCAATCCATCCACGGGTTCTCCGAAGTCATTGGCAATTTCCGGTGCTTCCACATCGACATACTCATTGAAATTCGGCAATTGCCCGCTGAAATCCCCCCAAAGCAGCTCATTGTCTTTGGCGGCTTTGAAATTCTCGCCGTTGATCCAAATGATGTCCATGCTGCCTTCGGTCTTGCCGGCTGATTTTTCATCCACCAATTGGTTGATGATATCCTGTGAGTCGTTCATCGGCACCCGGTTCAACTCAACGTCATGCTCTTCTTTCAATCGGGGAGCTACCCACTCATCGAGGTAACGGTTGATATTGTCGTTGCCACCCCACATATACATAGTGACTTCCTGCCCTGTCGCCGCTCCAGAAACTTCTTCCCAGTCACTTGTCTGCAGGCTATCTGCTTCTGCCGCAGCACCGTCTCCGGTTTCTTCTGAACACGCTGCCAATGTAAGCACCAGAAATCCTGGTGCCAGTAATGAAAACTTTTTCATTTTTCCACTTCCTAAATGCTTTAATGAACTTCCTGTTATTTATCGAGATTTTGTTTTTTACTCCACCGATTTCGGATGATGATCGGAACCACCGTCAAGACGACAAAAACCCCGACTGCCAGAAGGATGATTTGTGGATTTCCAGTGACGAAGCTGCTGCCCAAAAAGTTATAGGCGAATGTCCCCGGTATGATGCCAATCAATGTGGCAAGCGCAAAAGAAGTGAAACGGACCTTCGCAAAAGCTGCCGCATAGCTGATCAAATCGAAATTAATGACCGGTATGAAACGGAACAGTAAGACGTAGAAAAATCCGTTCTGCTCCATTTGGGATTGGATTTTTCCGGCATTGCCGCTCCATTCCTTGCGAATTAAGCTTTTTCCGAATGTTTTCGCCACATAAAAAGACAGCATCGCACCTAAAGTCGCACCGATGATGGTATAAAGCGTTCCGAGCCAGGCACCGAAAGCCAATCCTCCGGCAATCGATAGGACCGATGCCGGAAAAAAGATCAGCGGCCTGATGGTATAGATGACGATGTACATGACAGGTGCCCATATACCAAAGGACAAAATCCAGATGCGGAGATCATTGGCGTCGACTTCGAAGACCGAGCGACTGAGCCAAATGACCAATCCGACGGCAAAAACAGCTAACAGCCATTTCGCCACCTTTAAAGTCACACTGCTGTTCATAAGTTGCGCGTATGTGCCGAGATGCTGAAGTAACGGTTTCTCATTTCATCATAACGCTTCCGGTTGACTCCTGCATCTGAATAGCCTACACGCGAAGCTGAACGGAATTCGATTCGCTGATCGCCATCATTAAAATAGAACTCGATATCATCCTTGAATCGCATCGTTTTGGACTTGGCGACTGCATAGACGTAATTTTCATCATTTTGCACGATTGTTACACCTTCATAGCCTTTCAGCATACCGATCAAGTTCTTTTTCGCTTCGTTTTTGGTACCTTTATACGGCCATGCCGGCACATGCTTGTCTTTTGTTTGAGCTTGTGACGAAACCGCATTCGGCGTTGACGGCATTTCCTTCAGACGGCCGTTTTCCACACCGAGTTTCGGCTTGACGTTGTTTTTGATGGCCATGTTGGCGATACCGATTCCTGCTGCCGTGGCGGCTCCGTAAATTGCGACTTTTTCCGCCGGCAAATCCCCTGCTTTTGCTTTATTGAATGTTTTGACGACGGGCTGGTTCAATAGATTATCGACATAGACTTTCTTGCCGATTTTCACCAACACCTCACTGTAGGTCGGGTAGGGATGGATGACTCCCGATAATTTGCCCATGTTGATGTGCAGCGATTTGATGGTCTGGATTTGGCTGATGATTTCACCGGCACGGTCACCGAGAATGCTTGCTCCCAAAATATAGCCTTTTTTATCCAGAATGATTTTCACTTTGCCGATGCTGTCTTTTTTCGTATTGGCACGATCAATATCCGCATAATCGTGTTCGTAGACCCGAATGGAATCGCCGTATTTTTCACGTGCTTCCTCCTCGGACAAACCGGATCGGCCAAGTTCAGGATCCGTGTATGTACACCACGTGACATGCTCATAATCCATTTTTCTATTGATCGGTAAAATGGCGTTTTGTGTAGCGGTAATGCCTTGTGCATTGGCCATATGGGATAGTTGATAAGGTCCGACGACATCACCGATTGCATAGATGCCTTTAGCTGTAGTCTCCATATGATCATCCACCTGGATGCTCTTCGAATCATATTCGACGCCTGCTTTTTCGAGGTCATAGCCTTTGACGTTTGCCTGCCGTCCCAGCGCGACCAACAGCCCTTCAGCAGAAACGGTCATATCCTTTCCGTCTTTTTCGATCTTCAAGTCGATTTGGTCGCCTGCTTGCTCCGCTTTAACGGCGGTGGCGCCTGTGTGGATGGTTACGCCTTCGTCGATCAGCCGCTGTTGGATCATCAAGACCAGTTCTTCTTCATCCTTCGGCAAGATCCGCTCGAATTTCTCGACCAACGTCACTTTCACACCAATGCGGTTCAAAGCTTGGCTCATTTCGACGCCGATCGCTCCTCCACCAAGAATCGTCATGGATTTCGGGAAGGATTTCCGGGTAAAGATGGTTTCGTTGGTCAAATACGATACCTTATCCAAGCCGTCAATTGGCGGAACCATTGGTGATGATCCGGTGGAAAGGATGATTTTCTTCGCCTCGATGCGCTCTCCATCAACTTCCACTGCATGTGGACCGACAAACTTTGCATAGCCGTTGATGAAATCGATGCCTGACTTTTTCAGCACTTCCGGCGATTCACCTTCGTAGACCTTCTGGATGACGTCTTGGATATCCTTTAATACGACTGAAGTATCGACTTGCAGATTGGGCGTGTATTTTTTGGCGTGATGGACTTCTTTTGCGATATTGATCAATGATTTACTTGGAATACATCCTGACCAGGTACATTCTCCGCCCGGCAGATTTTTGTCGATCAACACGACTTTTTTTGAGAATCCTGCTCCTGTAAATGCTGCTGTAAGTCCAGCAGCGCCGGCTCCTATTATTGCAATATCAACCTTTTTTACCATCTTTACCATTTCCTTTCTTTTCCTGAATTACAACCATCTTATCAAAAGGCATAAAAAACTTACTCCTAATCAGACTCGGATAAGTGAAATTTCTTTAAAAACCTAATTTCGCTTCCGAGTGGGAATACGGGTTTCAAACGGACTCCTATTATATACTGAAAATATCTTGAAAATGAAAAGGTGAACTTGATGCTCGATACTCATGCACGAAAACATGTTCAACCGGTTGTAGAAAAAACGGCTGATGTTTTGCTGAAAAAAGGCTTTACAGCTGATGGCGTGACAAAAATCGCTTTTGCCATCGGGATGTCATCAGGTGTTTTCATCTACCTGGACCAACCTTTATGGGCCGTCTTTGTTCTTTGGTTCTCCGGATATCTTGATGTCGTCGATGGCACCATGGCGCGAAAAACCAAACCATCTTCATGGGGGACTTTGTTGGATATCAGCTTTGACCGCCTGGTGGAGATCAGTGTCATCATCGGGTTAGCTTTCCGATTCCCTGATTCGATGTGGGCATTGCTGCTGTTAAGTGTCTCCATCATCGTCGCAATGACCGTGTTCCTGACGGTGGGTGCGTTATCTGATAAGCCAGGCATGAAATCCTTCTACTACCAGGCAGGACTTGCTGAAAGAACAGAAGGCTTTATACTCTTTACCCTAATGATTATTTTTTCAACATACTTAACAGCAATCACGCTGATTTTTTTCGCTGTACAGATTGTGACGATTTTACAGCGCTTGGCTGAAGCCAAAAGGATTCTGAAGTAGACGGGGAGTGGAATGGGATGAAGACACTTGTACTGGTCGGAGGCGGACATGCGCATCTGCATTGTCTTGAACAAACAAAACATGAATTGCCGGAAGACTGGCAAGTGGTGCTGATTTCTCCTTCTTCCTATCAGTATTATTCAGGGATGTTTTCCGGATATACGGAAGGCGTTTACACGCTCGAAGATATCCGGATCAATCTGAAACGCCTTTGTGACAAGATCGGGGCACTATTTGTCGAGGATCTGATCCACACCATCGATCCGGAAAAGAAAGAATTGAAGGGCACAGAGGGCGACGTTTATCACTATGATGCCGTATCATTTGATATCGGCTCACAAACTGCTATTCCAGAGACGCTGCAAGAACAGGTCTCTTCCATCAAACCCAATTATCGCTTTCCAGAGCAGTTGGCGCAGCTGAGGGATTCTGCTTACCCGGTGATTGTCGGCGGAGGCGCTTCGGGAGTGGAATTGGCGTTTTCCATTCTGTCATGGAGAAAAAAGCAAAACTTGCCTGCCAGTGTGGCGCTGTTCAGTTCGACTTCGCTCCTTTCCGGTCAAGGGCTGACAGCCTCAAAAAAAATTGAATTCATTGCACAGCAGAAATCTTTGCCTTTTTTTACAGAGGTCCTGGTTCAAGCCGTTGATGATTTCAGTGTCATCACAAGTGAAGGACGGTCGTATCCGCAATCAGGTGTGCTTTGGCTGACGGGACCAAAAAGTTCGGATTTGTTCCGTCTTTCCGGATTGCCGACAGATGACGACGGATTTCTGCTGGTCAACGACACTTTGCAAAGCGTCGAGCATCCAAACATATTCGGAGCTGGGGATTGCATCACGATCGACCGTTATCCGTCACTTGCCAAAAATGGCGTCTATGCGGTCCGTCAAGGTCCAATCCTTTGGAAGAACCTGAAAAACAGCCTTTCTTCAGAAAGGCTGTTGCCGTTCACTCCACAAAAACGATTCGTTTCCATCTTGTCTACCGGTGGAGGCGAGGCTTTCCTTTCTTACGGAAAGCAGGTTCTTCACGGCAAGATCCCCTGGAAAATCAAGCAGCATATCGACGGAAAATTCATGAAGCACTATAAGGACCTTTATGAATAAAAAAGCTGCCCTCAAGCAGCTTTTTTACATGACAACATTGATTCAGCGATTTTGTTGAATTTGATGATATATATAGAGATTCAACATCATACTGGAATTCCATTTATCCTAAATAGCGATGGTACAAAGTTTTAGCTTCTATAATGTTCTTCGTTCCATGTACCAGGACACGGCCATCTTTAAAAACGACAAGCCGGTGCTGTGCTGTCGAAAAAGACAGTAAATAGGGATTGCGGGACACATTCACCCCCAGTTCTGATAAAATACCCTCCAAATTTTCTAAATCCCTGTCCATCTGTTGGGATGGGCGGATCTGAACTGTGTCCCTGCCACATAATATGGCGGTTTTTGTCTGGTTTTCAAATGAAAGATACGGATAGGATCGATTCAAACCGCAGGATGGACAATCTTCTTTTTTCACTTTATCGACGGTAATGGATGAATATTGATTTTTCCAAAGGTCGAACGATACGAGTTTGTTGCTCAACTGAAGTGAATCTTCGACCAGAATCTTTAATGCTTCTGAAATCTGTAAAGACAGAACCATTTGAACAGCGGGATTGATGATTCCTACGGTATCACATGTTATCCCTCCCATCGGCACTTCCTCGAGAAGGCAACTCAGACAGGGTGTTTTCCCCGGGAGAATGGCATAACTGATTCCGTAACTTCCTACACAGGCACTGTAGATCCATGGAATTCGATGCTTCTGAGAAATATCGTTCACAATCATCCGTATATCAAAATTATCGCTAGCATCAATGATCAAATCAATTCCCTCTACCAGCTGTTCCATTTCTTCGACAGAGACATCCATAATAAGTGAACGGACTTCTACTTCCGAATTGATCAGTGATAAGCGTGCTTTAGCAGCCACTGCCTTAGGGGTACGCTGTTCCGCATCCGCTTCAGTGTAAAGCTGCTGGCGTTGAAGGTTGCTCCACTCTACATAATCACGGTCCACTATAGTCAGTTTCCCTATACCTGCACGTACAAGCATTTCCGCACTGCCTGTTCCTAAAGCCCCGGCACCCACCACTAAAACATGCTTGTTCTCCATTTTCCGTTGCCCTTCTCTGCCTATCGGTGCAAAAAGCTCCTGTCGTGAATAGCGTCCATTCAACTGAAACTCATTCCTTCAACTGGACTGCTGGCGGTGGCATATCGTTTTTTGGGAATTCGTCCAGCTTCAAATCCCAATCTTCCTGCTTCAATCGAAAGTTTCATCGCTTCGGCCATTTTCACCGGATCTTTTGCCCCAGATACCGCAGTATTCAACAAGACCCCAGCCGCCCCCAATTCCATTGCAATGGCAGCATCAGAAGGCGTCCCGATTCCAGCATCCACAATAACAGGGACCTGGCACTGTTCAATTATGAAAGAAAGGTTCAACGGATTGATGATTCCTTGACCAGAACCGATCGGAGACGCTCCGGGCATGATCGCATGGCACCCTAATTCCTCGAGACGCCTTGCGAGGAGTACGTCATCTGATGTATACGGCAAAACGGTAAACCCTTCTTTCACTAGCTCTTCCGACGCCTTTAATGTTTCAACCGGGTCCGGCAGCAAGGTTTTTTGGCACCCTATCACTTCCACTTTAACCATGTCACAAAGACCCGATGCCTTTGCTAATTTTGCAATCCGAACCGCTTCTTCAGCCGTCTTGGCTCCAGCTGTATTCGGAAGCAAAGTATATTTTTCAATATCCAGATTTTCAAGGAAGTTAGGTTGTCCTGCTTCAAAAATATTCATCCGCCGAACTGAAAACGTCAAAATCTCTGTACCTGAAATATCCACGGCTTTTCTTTGTATATCAAAATCAGGATACTTGCCTGTGCCCAATAATAGTCTTGATGAAAATTCGTAATCACCTATTCTTAACATGTTCATCCTCCTCCAACAAAATGTACTAATTCGATTTTATCTCCGAGAGAAATTCGGGTTTCTGCATGCCTCGCTTTTCCCACTATTTCAGCATTCAATTCAACGATGATCACTTTCTGATTCAATTCAAAATGCTGCAGCAGCTCAGTCACCGTTTCCACTGTACTTGGAACTACTACATGTACCCCGTTAACCGTCAACTTCATTTCCACCACTTCCTTATCGTGTTTTTTTACTGATCAATCGTTCGATACGAAAAGAGGAGATATCAAGAGAAGGCTTTTTCCCTTCAATCAAATCAGCCATCACTTCTCCCGTAATCGGCGACAGCAAAATTCCATTTCTATAATGGCCAGTCGCGATAAATAAGCCGTCGTAGTCAGGATGTTCACCCATATAAGGCAAACCATCCGCAGTTTGTGGACGAATTCCAGCCCATGCCCCTTCCCATTCTGCTTCTTCTATAGAAGGCACCAGCTTCTTTGCATTTTCCAGCAATAACGAAATGCCTTTTACAGTAGTTTGTTGATTGAATGTATTCGGTATGACGGTTGCGCCTACAATAATTCTTCCACCTTTCTTCGGAACCAGGTAGCAGCCGGAAGAAAAGATGGTGCTGGATAGTAGAGGAACTTCTGTCCGCACAGAAAAACATTCCCCCTTTACGGGATGGGTGATAAGCGGTAACCCCATTTCCATCAGCAAGCTTTCGCTCCACGCACCCCCCGTCACCACGATATTGTCGCTCATAAAGTCTCCTTCAGTTGTAGCGACTCCTATGATTTTCCCCTTAGTGGAATGAAATGAATGAACTTCTACATCTTCTTTAATGACGGAGCCAAGAGCCTCAGCTGACTTTAAAAATCCTAACGCCAGCTGAGGGGCGGCAACTTGGCCATCCCGTTCCAGGTACAGGGCTCCCATCACCTCGTTAGCCAATGCCGGTTCCCTTCTTCTTGCTTCATCGCCTGTGAATAATTCGGCCACTTCGTTATTCTGTCTATGGACCTCCAGTATCCTACGGTGTTCCTGCTGCTCTCTATCGGTTAAGGCAAGCTTCATCATTCCCTTATTGACAAGTTCAATATCAATTCCACTCGTCATTTTCAGTTCATCGGTTAAGCCGTTAAACATCGCCCTGCTGGTTTTTGCTAATTGAAAAAGCGGTCCCTCTCCTTCCAATTCCGCTTGCGCACCAAGCATCCCAGCTGCAGCACCAGATGCTTGACCAGCAAGGCTGTCTTTTTCCAACAGCAAAACTTCCATTCCTCTTTTCGCCAAACTATAGGCCACCGAACCGCCGATGACTCCACCCCCAACTACAATGGCTTCATATGTTCTGTTCATAGAAATCCTCTCCTCATGGCTCCAGATAAAAACTTTCTTTCGCTAAACAGGAACGATAAGATCTTGCAGCCAGCAAAGGATCTTTCGCTTCGAAAATTCCCGACATTACAGCGATCCCTTTCGCTCCTGACCCGATAACATCCCCAGTATTTCCGGGCGTTATGCCACCGATTGCAATGACTGGAATAGAAACTGATTCAGAAACATTTTTCAATAGTTCTAAGCCTTTCGGTATCAGTCCAGTTTTTGATGAGGTCGAATAAATATGACCACATACTACATAATCAGCCCCCTTTTTTTCGGCAAATCGAGCTTCTTCAATCGCATGCACTGAACACCCAATCGTTAAATTTGTGAAATTTCTTTTCACGCAATCTACCGGCAACGAGTGATAAGCCAATTGAACACCTTTTACATTGGAGGCAACGGCAATATCCACTCGGTCGTTTATGATTATTTTTGATAAAGGTACATTTTCATTCACCAACAACTTCACTAATTCCACTACTTCCCTTGCTGTTTTGCTCTTTTCACGTAGATGGATAAAATCAACTTCATGATGAATCCGGCTGATGATTTCTGCCAGTTGTTGGGGGGGTTGCTTATCAGTTGAGATAATATGCAGCTCGCCATCTCTCATAAATTCCCTCCTTCTATCGACTTTCGGAAAGTTAAAACAAATGAGTTCAATAACAAAATAAAAAAACCACTCCAGCGATGGAGTGGTTTTGGGTATATCTTCAGAAAAAATGGACATACATTAACCACTTCCCTACGCTAGTTTCAACTAGATCAGGTTCAAAGGGTCCGGATTTCTCCATCTCAGTCTCATAAGACTCCCCTAGTGTTTTTATATTCAGTTATTTTGAAAGTGCTAAAATCTAAAGTAAGCTTAACATCAACATCGCCATTAATCCAGTTTATCTTGCATTCAATCTTCTAAATATTCAGCGATAAAAAAAGAACTGAATATATCTATATCACACTTTCTATCTCTATCTATTTAGTCCTGACAGGCGTTGAAGCAAGTTTTTTATACCCGCACAACAACAACAACATACAAGCGACGGTTGCAGCTGAAAAAGTACCAAAATAGATGATAGGGGAAACAGCGTATCCGAAAGCTGCAGTACTTTGCAGATTTTCTGCATTTTCCCAGGCTTTTGGAATATTGGGTCTGTAGGTGATGGTTTTTACATAGCCCACGGAAAATACTGCCGCAAAGTAAAGAAGATGGACAATTACGGCCCCAAGCAAAGCCAGCCAAATAGTTTTCATTCCCAACTTCCTTTCTTTTATTCCATAATTTAGTATATCAACTACTTTAAGCCATGTACATAAAAAACCGCGAATTTTCAGCTTTCAAATTTGCAGACAGTAAAATAGCCCTGTTTTTTAAACAAGACCATTTCGTCATACTCCTCTTAAGAAATGAACCTTTATCCTTCTTTATGTTAAACGACGATTAACTAAAGCAAAGACCTCATGTTCGTTGGTTTCTGTCAGTGCCATTGGATTTATCGGCACTGTTTTGCTTATTCATTTTCAACGGAATAAAATAATGGGCAATGCCTTCCCACTGGAGTTCATTGGATAAAATATCGAAACTGGAACGGAAGAAATCTTGTATAGCATTACTGGGATCCTCAAAACTGACTGCACTCTCCAAATCAAGGAAGTATTCGCTCAGTTTTTTATCGTAATATGCCGATTCGGGTTTCAGGTTGGGATGATTTAAATCTTTATAGATGAATGGATAGGGCAATACAAAAAATGTTGGGACATTGACTTTGTCGTCTCCCAACCAAAATCCATATTCGATCATCTGTTCATCAAAAGCCGCCTTTTCAATGATTTTGTCTTCCGGAAATGGTTCCATTTTATCTTTGATAATCAATAAAGACACATCAAAGGTGCCCCAAAACAATTGCGGTTTCATTTTCCGGCATCTGAGCGGACCTGCAAATCTCAATTGTTCTCGCAACGCGAAATGGAATAGCTGCAATCCCCTCATCGCATCCTTGTGATTAAATGTCAGAGGACTACTGTCTTCATTCAGGTTCTTTTTATAGGCCATTTCCTGCGGTTTTGGATTAATAAGGACATCAATGCCACCAGCATTAAGAGCTTCCATTATTTCTTCAAAATAATCCTTTATGGATTTGGAGGATTTCAATTCCAAAGATTGAACGTTGCCATCCACATTGAAAAGGATTTGGCTGTTCCTGATATCCAGATCGAGTTGAAAAACAGCTTTCTTATGGAACAATAAACCGGTTGAAAAGCCATCAGGAGTGACATTCAGCCCGACATGCGCCCATTGTGGTTCCTGCTGGGCAGTTTCCAGTTTTATTTTCCCCAGAATCTGTGAAATCAAATGCAGCGTGAATTTGGTGTCTGCCCATTCGGTATGTCTGATAATATCAACCTTCATTTCTCTCGCCTCCGGGATTCGTATTAGTAGTTACTATACCAACTAGGGCCCAAGGAGAAACTCTTACTAGATGGATTTCCCCATTTATGCAGCAAGTTAGACAGAAATCGATCAGGAGAAAATGATTGAGAAAAACAGTAAACAAGTCAGAACATAACAACAACTTATCGATATCCATTACAGATTCGATTTTACTTATCTTTCTTTTAGCGATATGCTTTTACCTAATTAAAAAGATGCACCAGAATTTTTGAAAAATCCCATAAAACGAAGGAGTGTTTAGTAAAATGGCAAATCAATCACTTATCGAACAATACAAATCCATTCCCACTACCGCTATTTCCGATGCAATGGAAGGGTTGAATAATCTGGATTCGTCCATCAAGCCATTGAAGGATACCTATAAAATCAGTGGGAAAGCACTTACTGTGAAAATGCCCATAGGAGACAATTACAGTGTTATGAAGGCGCTCGATGCAGCCGAGCCTGGAGATATTATTGTCATTGATGCAAAAGGAGACCTGTCGCGCGCCGTCGCAGGCGATTTCGTGATCGGCATGGCCAAAACCCTAGGAATCGCTGGCTTTGTGGTCGATGGTGCCATTCGGGACTTGGAAGCATGCAAAGCGCTTGATTTCCCGATTTTCTGCAAAGGCACAACGATGGCCGCCGGCAATAAGGCTGGCCAAGGCGAAATAAACACGGCGATTTCCTGTGGAGGCGTTTCAGTTCAGTCCGGGGATATCATTGTCGGAGACTGCGATGGCGTTACTGTTATCCCACAGGAAAGCGCACAAAAAGTATTGGCCGGCTCACTTGAGAAAATTGAAAAAGATGAACAGCGCGCTGCCTCGGTTTCTGAGGATGTTGCAGCCATTAAAGAGCACTTGAAAAAGCAACTTGCAAAATCGGCGAAAGCTTAACTTGAAATGATAGAGTCTATTTTTTGCAGAATGAAAAGAGCTATTCTCCCAAAACCTTTTGACTATAGGCAAATACCATCCTTTGAAGGGTTAAGCGAGAGTACATAACGGGTATAGCATATCCAAGACATCAATAAATTTAGAGGAGGAAATCATCATGGATCCAACATTATGGCTGTACATAGCGCTCGGAATTTTCGTTCTGGGCCTGATTATCGCAATCGTCGGAGTGGTTATGCTGATATCAGGAATCAAAGAACCGGTGAAAGAGATCAAAGGCTCAGCAAACAACCTGAAAGAGCGTGTTGACAAGCTCAATTTGGAAGCGACTGCCCTTTCGCATACCGCAAATGAATTAAAAGAAGATGTCCAAATGAAATCTGAAAAAGTCAGCATGTTCGTTGATGCTGCGAAAGGCACCCTGAATTCGGTTGTCGATCTGAATGCAACAGTCCGGTCGATCACTAACGATATTTCAACACGAGTGGATCATGACAAGCGGAACATTGCTGAGGTTAATCAATATAGCAATACGGCAATCGGCTTTGTCGAGCTTGTGAAAAACCGAAAATCTTCCAAAGCCAGCAACACCACTTATACACCAACAGCTATACCTGATGTCAAAGAGTATTAAAAACATCAAAACAGCACCCCGTTGTTCGGTTAATCCGACAATAGGGTGCTGTTTTGATTTGTAGTACATCCTTTTCACCAAGAAAAAAAGAAAAGGCAATCAATGCAATGAAGGGTTTTCCGTCCTGTTGTGCAATGATAGAAGTACAGCATCAACTGAAGCGCAACATCAATACTCGTGATTAGGTTATGCCTTTGTTAATAAAAATAGGACAAGGAGGAGATTCAATGTGAAAAAAGGATGGATCTCGATTGTTGGAGGATTATTGATAGGGCTGGCAATTTCTTACGTGGTACTCGATTATAATGGTTGGACTTTGATAACTATAGGCAGTAACGGCGAAAACACAAGATCGATCAACGAACTTGATTTTGATTTGATGACCAATGCTTTCGGCATCGTGCTCATCTGTGCAGCTGTAATTTACGGAGCTCTCACTGTCATCAGTAAAAAGAAACAAGCGGACAAGTAAAGAGCTATTTCAATCAACAGGGATCCGTCCTCCCCATTGATCAAAAACTCGGATTTCTATTATTCTATTGAGTTTTTCGAATACGCAGTCGTTTTATACATCACCATTGCACAGAAATAGAAAACAGGTGTAGGAAATTTAATATCAATAATTTCCAGAGTAGTATCTTCTAGAAATTCGTTGACCTTTTTATCCATCCCTTTCTCACTCCAGCCATAAAATGTTTTAACTCTCAAACTATCCCTCTCCTTTACAGTATATGTCTTATAGAATATACGGACGAAGCACCTTCAGGTTTCAGAAAACGAGGAAATCAAAGGTTCAGTATTGTTGAAATGATAAGATAAGCGAGTATTCCCGAAATGAAATTAACAATATATTTCATTTTTCTTCCTATCAGAATCCCCTCCTCTTTTCATCCGAATACCCTCAACGGCGTTTTTTATTCACGTTTATCATATTAATCGCGCCCAACTGAAGGCAGGAGTTTGCCCATCACGCAGCGAAGTACTTTCTATCACCTAACCTGACAGGAGGAAATACTATGGACTTAACATACCGGCATCTCCTTGTAGCAATCGACGGTTCAGAAGAGGCGGGATTGGCCTTCAATAAGTCGATTGGCATTGCCAAACGAAACAATGCCGTGTTGAACTTGATTTATGTCGTGGATCCCCGCACCTATACCGCCATTAAAGTGCACGGACCCAATGATGACCAGGAATCCTTTAAGTTCGGCAAGGATCTTCTCGAGAGATACCAGACGGAAGCACTGGCCGCAGGCGTGGAAAATGTAAATGCCATCGTCACTCCTGGTTCCCCCAAAAAGGTCATTGCACGTGACTTCGCCAACAAAGTTGAAGCGGACTTGATCGTATGCGGCGCCTCTGGAATGGATGCCATGGAACGTTTTATGTTGGGTAGTGTGTCCCAACATATTGTCCGCCGGAGCCCCTGTGATGTCTTAGTGGTCCGTATCCCGGACCCTGAAGAAGTAAAAGCACAAGTTTAACAGATGGCCGCTATCAACTCGATATATAGGAAGGACATCCTTGAAAATGCTATAGTGTACAAAAAGATACCACTGGAGGAGAAGAGTTATGGATGCCGATGTACAACCCGAACTGTGTCGAGTGGATGATGCTTTAGATATCATTGTGGGAAAATGGAAACCCATCATTCTATTGTATTTGATGCAAAACGACACCATGAGATTCAGCGAATTGAAACGCAGTATTCCTGCAATTACACAGAAAATGCTTACGAAGCATTTACGGGAACTTGAAGATGAGGATATTGTAAATCGAGTCGTCTACCCCCAAGTTCCACCGAAAGTCGAATATTCCATCACGGAATATGGACGTACCTTGGAAGACATTTTAGGTGCGATGCATGAATGGGGAACCAAACATAGTGCACGCGAAAAACAAAATACGAAAAGTGAGATGAGTGGTTAAGCTCATCTCTTTTTTGTACTTTAAAACTATTGCTCTCTTCCTTACTGCGCAGCCCCAAAAGATGATGCTTGGTTTTCTTTTCTATCAATAATTTTTAATAAAACTAGTGATAGAGTATTGCATTTATAATATTCCTAATATTTTCTAATTTTTATTATAAACCCCTATCTTGCTCTGACTCAATCCTATAAACTAGTAAGACATGGGAATTACTGTCTTTTTAACGATATATAAAATTTTTTTCAAATTTCATTTCAGATCAATTCAAAAACAAAGCAAATCAATCAAGAAAACAATTGGGATTTGTCTACCTGCCTACCGTTATTCAACATGCTCTTAGTTGCAGGACTGGCCTATATGAAATCTGCTGAAAAAATAGTAAACTTCCTTTGCAACGAAAATGAATTTCATTCCTACCACACTTGCCGATAAACGCAGGATTCTTAAAAATAAAAATTCTGATTACCGAAAGGAGATTGATGATGATGAAGGATATCACAAAAAAAGGCGGAGAAGATATTTTAACGTCCACCCCTCTTTTTGATTTAATTAAAGATCCCATTTTCTTGATGGAGGAAGCTCACGACTCTTATCGATATATTTACGTAAATCCATCAGCCTTATCCATCATGCCTTCCCAAAATATTATCGGATGCCTGATCGAAGAGATATTCCCTAAGGAATTAAGCGACCGGTTAATCCAACATTATAAAAAAGCAAAAGCTGCTCAAAAACCCATCGAGTTTATTGAGAAAATAGAAACCGGGTTTGGCGAATTCATCGGAGAAACCATGCTTAATCCGATTGAAGCAGAAAATGGCCAATCTCAATACATATTAGCTGTCGTAAGAGACGTCACCGAAAGAGAATATAAAAACAAGGACCTCCAAAAGACAAAAAGAGCAATCGAAATCGAACGAAAAAGATTAAATTCCTTGGTAGAAAACAATGGGAATGCTGTGTTTGAATTTGACCAGCAAAAAAATTTCATCAGCATCAATAAAATGGTCACTGAAGTAAGGGGATTCACTGAAGAAGAATTGCTTGGCCAATCGATAGTTTCCTTAATTATTGAAACCGATTTGAAGGATACCATAGCGCATTTTGAAGAGGCGCTAAAAGGGCGTTCTGTGGAATTTGAGACGACTATCTATACTAAAAACAAGCAGATGGCCACTTTCCAAGTAAATACGGTTCCCATCATCGACGAAGACATAGTCCTCGGAATCTATGCCATCGCAAAAGAAATTACTGTGCAGAAAAATACGGAACGTCTTTTGCGTGAAAATGAACAACGATATAAGTCCTTGTTCGATAATCATCCACATGGAATTTTCACATTCGACCGCACCGGCAATCTGAATAGCATCAATGCCGGAACAGAAACCATTACGGGTTACTCCTTGAAAGAACTTCAGGCAAATGCATTTATAGCTGTCGTCATGCCTGAAGAAACAGATAAAGTTCGCCACCACTTTTTCGAATCGATCCATAATAAAAGGCCGGAGCGCTATGAAATGGGCTTCCATAAAAAAGATGGTGATCTAATTGATTTGCAGGTTCTGAATATCCCCATCATAGTAGACGGGGAATTGCTTGGAATCCATGGCATCGTGACCGATATCACCGAAAAAAAGCGTGCCCAAAAAGCCTTATTGGAAGCGAAAGAAGAACTTGAAGTCTTTTGGAAAAGTTCTACAGATCCGATTTTTTACATTGATACAAAAGGAGATATCCTCAAAGTCAATCCAGCCTTTGAAGAAACATTTGAATTTACAGAAGAAGAAATGATCAGAGGAGAAGCTACAATTATTCCACCGCATATGACGTCGGACCAAGACAATATCGTGGAAAGGATTTTAGCTGGAGAAACCGTCAAATTTCATGATACAGTGCGGATAAACAAATCAGGTAAACCGCTGAATATCATTTCTTCCTATTCGCCGGTTCACGACGCAGATAAAAAAGTGATCGGCGCAATAATTGTCTACAAAAATGTAACGGAACTAAAAAAAGCAGAACAGGAACTTCAGAAAAGCCAGGAAAAATACAAGCTGATTACGGAAAGCACCTTTGATATCATCACCTTGATCGACCTTGCCGGCCAGATTGAATATGTTTCTCCCGCAAGCGAAAAGGTCCTTGGATATCCCGATCAAACTTATATCGGAAGCCCTTTTACCAGCCATATCCATTCTGAAGATGCTTTCGACTTAATAGAAAATGTAGCTTCTCTGATTGATGGAGGAGAACCGACCACGATAGAAGTGCGATACTTGCACCGGGCAGGCCATTATATCTGGATGGAAGTCTCCCCTACCCCGGTCTTCTCCAACGGTGAATTGAAACTATTTTTCACCATTTCCAGAGATATCACCGAGCGGAGAAGACTTCAGGATAAAGTGGCGAAAATGGCTTTTTATGACCATCTTTCCGGAATCCCCAATCGGCGGACTTTTGATGACAAGTTGAAAAAAGCGATTCATCAAGCGAAACGCACCGGCAAAAAAGTAGGGGTTTTGATGCTGGATGGACGTAAATTCAAACAGATTAATGATCAGTTCGGCCACGATGCAGGAGATGCTGTCATTAAGGAAATGGCCGTTCGGCTTCAAGCGAGTATCCGCTCCAGTGATACAGTTGCACGGCTGGGCGGAGATGAGATGGGAATAATTTTACCGGAAATCGATTCAGTGGAAATGGCAGAAAATACAGCCATACGCATATTGAAATCATTTGAGGTTCCCTTGAACTTCAATGGTTTTAACATTAGAATTGGCGCAGGGATTGGCATCTCCCTCTATCCTGATGATGCAGTCAATGAAAAGCAATTGGTCAAGTACGCGGATATGGCCTTATACGAAGCAAAAACTTCAGATCAGGATCAGTACAAGATTTATAGTTGACGGAAAAAGCCGCCAGCACTTTAACATCCAAAGATAAGCAAATGTCAGCCGAATTTTAAAAAGTCTGGAAGAAACCCAGTATACGGGTTTCTTCCAGACTTTTTTCCATGCGTTTATAGTCGTTTCAGGAGAAACAATCCCTACTGCTGAACTTGAAGGTAAAACACCATGAACAGGCTGAACGATGCGATTACGCACATTGCACCATAGACCACTCTTCTCCATAAGTCCCCTCTAAAATATAAATTTAATAATAGGAAGTAAAAGATGCCACTGACTAAAATGAATAAAAGAAATTCAGTTTTGTACTCAATCCCATGAACGAAAATAGCGGCCAAGAGCCCTAGAAATAGAAAAACACCGTAGCTATTTAGAACAGTAAGAATGGTTATTTCTTTCGGTGTATTCGTTTCTTTTTTCGGATGATCTTCCATTTTCATACCTCCTCTACGTCCACCTTACTTACTTCTTCAACGAAGTAGAATGATTTCCGATATTTCGCAGCAGCAAGATCAGCGATACTGCACAACCAGCAGTGAGTATAATCCACAAAAGAATAAATGGATCCACCACCCCTGTATTGCGATAACTGAGTACTGTCATATTGATTAAGGCCAATCCGTAGGCAGTGGCCTTTACTAATACAACCGAACTCACTATCGGTCCCCAGGATTTTTTTTGCCACAAGAGTATCCCGCTGATGATTAAAGACGGTACCAATAAGGTCAAATCCACCGCAAACACAACAGCAGTTGGATGATCGGTTTGCGAAATACTTTGGTGGATCTGCCCAGTAAAGACAAAATTGAACGACAAGATAATCCACATGCTCCCTAAAAGTATGGCAAAGCACAACATGAATATACTGACGGATTTATAGGGAAGTTGCTCACTGAAGCTCCGGCTGAATGCCTGTGCATCCGTTTGGATCAACGCAAGTACAAAAGTATAGACAGAAACCACGAATAAGGCTGCATACAACAGAAAGAAATTATTAAAGGCCGCTCCAAAAAGATAGAACATATAATTGTAGATCATATACCACAGGGAACCCATCCAAAACAGCCTGCCTCTGTTAGAAGTACGTGATGCAAACAACGACGAAATCAATAACAGTGGCACTGCGATAAACAAAGTCACGATATCATTGCCTCGCCAGGCAGAAACAACGAGTGCATTATCCCGGTAGAGTCCTTCAGAGAACAATCCTCCCCAAGAAGCTAAGCCAGCCATGAAAGAAATTAAAACTGACAGCCATAGAATGGTTTTACTTTTCAAAGCGAACATCCGGAATTCCTCCTTTTCCGATTGAACCCAGTTTTCGTCTCAATGCTTATAAACTATCAGCTCAATCATCAGTCACTCCACAATCACTTCCGAAGGAAGGATTCCAGAGAAATTATCCGGAACATCAAAGGGAATGACACGGACTTGATGCCCTACTTCCAATTCCTCATAAGAACTGATCGCCCCCTTGAAGACCGTACCGTCATTCAGGTGCATTTCATGAACAACCGGTTCTTCTTCCGGATCATCCGTAGGCACTTCTATAATAAAGCTGACATCTTTCTTTTCCGTAACTTCACCTTCATAATCCCCACAGGCCGATAACGCTATCAGGAGAATAACGAGTATACCAAGCAATCGTTTCATTTCCGCCACTTCCTCTTCTTCAGGATATCTATTCACTCAGCGCGACACAGGCAAATTTTAGGTTAATCTTCTACAACGATCGTTTCTGCCAGCTCCTTTTCTTCACTCTTCTTATCAACCCAAACCTCCACTTTGTCCAAGCGCTCAAGTTCATCAAATGATTCTTTTTTTCCTTCTACAATCGTTTCTTCTGTACTAAATACTTCATAGATAGGATAATCAGCTTCAGGGTCAGTAGCTGGAGGAGAGATAATTATGCTCGATTTCTTGACTTCTTCTATATAGCCCTGATAATCACTCGAATCAAATGGATTGCAACTACAGAGAAGTATCGTAGAAAGAAACAAGATCATGAATCTTTTCATTAAATGAGTTCCCTCCTTAAGATTCTCTATATGAAGTTAACATATCTTCGCTATATAATTATCTGAATATTTAGATTATAATAGAACAAAACAATCGTTACATCTATGAATGAATTGTTAGAACAGAAAAATCATGGGAGGTTTTAGCATGACATTGGCATACAAACGAATTTTAACAGCAATTGACGGTTCACATGAAGCAGATTGGGCATTTAAAAAATCGGTAGAAATCACTAAGCAAAATAATGCAGTATTAAACTTACTTTATGTAGTGGATACCCGTTCATTTACGGTCATGACAAAACATGTGCCGGACATGGATGAAGAAGTGTTTGAGTTCGGCAAAACAATGCTCGATAAATACAAAGAGCAAGCTTTAGCAGCCGGAATCCCTGAAGTAAATGTATATGTTGCACCTGGCTCTCCCAATAAAGTCATTTCCCGTGATTTTTCAAAGCGAGTGGAAGCCGATCTTATTGTATGTGGAGCTCAGGGCTTAAATGCAGTTGATCATTATTTAATGGGGAGTGTATCTCAGCACATTGTAAGAAGCAGTCCTTGTGATGTTTTAGTGGTCAGAAGTGACAATCCAGAGAAAGCCAAAGAATAAAAATAGGAAGTTTACTGTAAGGTCTGCAGAAAACTTGACTTTTCTCCACTGATTTATCGAAGTCCGATTAACTTGCCTCTCAAGCTAATCGGACTTTTGTGGTTCTTTCTTCAACAGTTTTCTTCCAATCCATAAAATATCTTGCAAAAATGCCTTCTGCATGTTCTGTAGCTGGCTTGATAATAGGTAGATTCATATTTATCCCTTTAAGATTCATAGAGCTTGTAAACTAAGTCCATCACCCACTATACAATCAGGCGATACGATTCTGTTTCTTCAAGAAAGTCAGCTCTTGTCAGCACCAGCCCTGAAAGTTCTTGCCGATACGAAGTGATGGTTCCATCATGCGTGACGATATAAGCTTTATCTTTTTTCAGGCTTTGACAAAAATCAATAAACGCTTCTGCTAACCGACTGAATTCGCCTTCAGGCAAGACATTGATGCCTGTTTCCCACAATGAAGAAGGAAGGTTTGGCGCTGGATGAAAATGCGGAAATTCTTCTGCAAATCTCCCGAAACTGAGTAGTTCATCACACGGCAATGTACCAGCGGCAGAACGACTCGGAAATATGCGCGGAGCTACCAGAGGATGAACTATTTTCAGGCACTCTATATTCCCGGACCATAGATCAGCCGTTTGAAGTGTTCGTAAAGTCGGGCTAACGATTAAAACATCTTTTTTAGCTAAAGGATGGGATATCCTCAGATCCTTCGCCTGGTTCTTCCCTATCTTTGTCAATGAAGGATTTGCTACATTTAGGCTTTCAGGCAAATTCGCTGTATGCTGCCCTTGTCCGTGGCGAATAAAGACCAACTCCATTTCTTCGCCTCCCATTTTGAAAAATGATTGAATCTTAATTTTCGTTCATCAATACTAACTTTTCCGTTTGCCCATCCCATGTGATCTCCACTTCAACCTTTTCATCCTCTTGAACAACAGCACAACCTCCGCAAGAACCATTAGCAATATTTCCGACTCCATTAGTTAACATGACTCCTGTACCTTCGGAATCTCCCGAAGTTGTTTGAAGTCTATACTCTATTACTTCTGGAGCGTCATCGTCGCCGGTGAATTTAACAGTTCCCTTTTCTTGTTGCCTATCTCTATCCAAAATCTCCACAACATAAAATACATCCCAATTTTCACTGCTTCCTGAAAACTCATATCGATCGCTATTCACGCACCCGCTTAAAATAAGCAACAAGCTTACTGGCAAAATAAGCTTCTTCATTCTTTCCCTCTCCTATCCACTATGTTTTTCTACTCCCTTTCTTTTAATATACCAAATAAACCCAATCCATATACGATATAAGTGAATATTCTATCTTTTTAACCAAATCATATATTTCAAAGTCAGTAATTTTCCACAAAAAAATCTCTTTTGAACACCCATTTACATGGCCATTCAAAAGAGATGCTCATTAACTTTCTGCTGCCAACTTGAAGGCTTTGCGGCTTCTTAAGCTAAGCACAAGCCACAACAAAACATTGAAGGCAAGGAAAAACGCTCCGAGCACTGTAAAGCTCATCACAAATGTATCTATTCCATATGCCGAAGACATCGATTCCCGGAATCCAAGCAGTGCATAGCTCATCGGAATAAAATCATGCACTTTCTGGAAGAAACCATTTGTCAGCTCTACCGGGAACATGCCGCCGCTCGCGCCCAATTGAAGGACGAGTAAAATCATGGCCATAAAACGTCCGGGATTGCCAAACGTCATTCCCAAGAACATGATCAGGAACATATAGGTGAGCGATGTCATCACCGAAATTGCGAGGAATTCTCCAAGATGTTCCACTTGTAGATGGAAACCGAATAACATAATAGCGTCTACGATTAATGCCGCTGCGGTTGCTTGCACAAAGCCGAGCGAAAACTTGCTTAGCCACCATGCGGTCCCTGATGTCGGACGCCCTGCCGGCGCATTGATCGGGAACACCAAGTTGAATGACAAAGCACCGACAAAGAGCCCAAGCGACAAAATATAAGGGGCAAGTGCATGGCCGTAGTTCGGTACGTCGCTGCGCTGGTTTTCTGTCGCTTTTGCTGGAGCAGCCAGCATATTGAAGTTGGCGTCCTCCAGTTGGGTACCATTTACGTCGTCCGCTCCCTCGGCTAAACTTTTGGCGAGTTCGGATGAACCTTTTGAAAGCTCACCGATTCCTTTTTCAAGTTCACCTGAACCTTCTGTCAGCTGGTTTGCCCCACTGTGCAGTCCAGCTGAACCGTCAGCAAGTTCTTCCGCTCCACCGGAAAGTGCCGGGACGCCTTCTGCCAGACGACTTGCACCATCTGCCAATTCACCGGAACCCGAATTCAATTGCGCCGAGTTGCCTGCCAGTTGATCGGTTCCCTGTAGAAGTTTGCCGGCGCCTTCCGCTGCTTCTGATACGCCGGTCGTATAAGCCGCTGTGCCTTTTTTCAATTCTACGGATCCTTGCTGCAATTCGTTAGCGCCTTCAACAAGGCCGACTGAACCCGAAGCAAGAGATGAGACGCCTTCATTCAATGAAGAGCTGCCTTGCGCCAAACGGTCGACCGCTTCCGCCAGCTGTGGAAGGTTTGCTGTTGCCTTTTCCGTGCCTGCCATCAGTTTCTCGCTGCCTTGCATAGCATGATTCGCTCCAGCCACCAGAGATGCTGCTCCCGGAATAAGCTGCTCAGTCAGGGTACTTTGTACTGATGCATATCCGCCGAGTACCTGGACCGCTTGGGGATTCACTCTTTCCACAGCACTGTTCAGTTCTGCGATTTGCTCCGGCAATGAACCCAATGATTGGAACGAAGGAATTAGTTGTTCATTCAATTCGGCTGATACAGCGTTAAGGCTTTCCTCAAGCTTTGCAACAGCCGCTAGTTGCGCAGCCGTTTGTCCTTCTATACTCCCACTGACGGCAGCCGACAGCTCTGCCTGTTGTTCTTCAGTTAAATTCGCAAACGCCGGAGCCGCCTGCATCGCTTCAATTGCACTACTTGAAGACGTTGTCTTCAGCTCGGCTAGAGCCTGCTGCGCCGCGGCCAAATTCGCCTGCATACCTGCAGCACCCTGCACATTACCTGCGGAAACTGCCCCATTCAATTGGTTAAGGTTCGTCTGAATACCTGCAAGTTCCTGTTGCAGACCGGCAATTTGGTTTGCTTCGGGCAGCCCCTCATCCAATGCATTTAGTCCGTCATGAAGTGCCGAACTGCCAGTCGACAAATCGGCTAGGCCCTCGCTTAGTGCGGCTTGGCCAGAAACCAATTGTTGGATGCCTGATGAGCCATCTGCCAACTGACTTGTTTGTGCCTGCAATTCATGTAAGCCATTATCCAATTCAGCACTGCCGCGCTCAGTTGCTGAAAGGCCATCACTTAATTGTTCCGCTCCCGGAAGGAGTGAATCGATGCCTTGCACCAATTTTTCGGAACCCAGGACCAGACTAGCTCCATTTTCATTCAAAGTAGCGGTGCCTTCAGCAAGTCCAGCCACACCGCTCTGCAATCTGCCGACCCCTTCGGTGTATTCAAAAATCCCTTTGTTCAGCTGGTTTGCCCCATTGTGCAACTCAGTTGCTCCACGCGCAAATTGTTCGGCACCAATTTCCAATTGCTCGGCGCCTTCCTGGAAAGTCAAACTGCCTTCTGACAATTCGAGCAGTCCTGCAGTTAATCGGGTGTTTCCTTCCTGCAATCGCACAGCTCCTGCATCCAATTGCTCCGCACCGTCCGCCGCTTGTCCCATCCCTTCACCAAGCGTTTCAATTTGTGCAAATACCGCTTTTACATATTCTTTCGTGACGTTTTCAGCAATTTCTTCCTTTATAGCCATAGTCGCTTGTTTACTGACAGCTTCGATGAAAAAGCCGCGGCCAGGATTGGTTTCGTACTGTAGGTTCATGGCTTTTGGTTGATCGGCCATAATAGACGAAGCATTTGCAGAAAAATTCTCCGGAATCGTCAATACCATAAAATAGTCTCCGTCTTCCATGCCGCGTTCAGCTTCTTTGGCATCTGTAAAATGCCAGTCGAGTGTTTTGTTTTCTTTTAAATTACCGACCAGTTCGTCCCCGACAGCAAAGGTCCTGCCTTCATAAGCCGCAGCTCTATCTTCGTTTACGACGGCTACCGGCAATTGATCCGTTTTTCCATAGGGATCCCAAGAAGAACCGAGGAAAAATCCCCCATAAATAATCGGGATAAACATCATTACGATCATTGTTCCCAATAAAAGAGGGTTCGAAAACAATTGCTTCCATTCCCGCTTCAGCATTTTCACTTGTCATCATCCCGTTCATTACCGATTACATCACTTAATGTTTCCCGGTTCCAGTTTAAAGTCGGCAAATTGGACGTTCCTAATCCTTCTTTCAAAAGATCTGCTGCTGTTACATTCGAAAAGTATTCAATCAGTAAACGATCTCCCTGGGAAAAAACATTGCGGAGAAGTTCTTGCCCTTTTTGCGCATACTTTCCATCGTGAAAAGCAAGACTGATCAATCCCGTATCCGGATAAAGTTGAATAGATCCTTCCATCGCTTCGATCACGTCAAGCAAGGTAATCTCTGTTGCTGGCTTTGCGAGCGAGACACCTCCATTATTCCCTGATACCGACTCAGCAATTCCCTGGACGACCAGCTTCCTGATGATTTTTTTCATATAGGAAGGAGATACTCCCAGTCTTTTGCTGATTTCATCGGATGCGAGTGGCGCGCTGCTTTCCTGAGTGGCGAGCAGAACGATGATGCAAACGGCTTGCTCTACTCCTTTTGTCAATTGCATACGTAACACCTCTTTTTCTTCTACTTTGGATATCCATTATGGATATCCAATATCCAATTATAGATGATACTCCTTTTTTCCGGAAAATACAATCGTTGGATTCATTTTTAAGTGAAAATAAAAAGCAGGCAACCTTATTATTTCGGCTGCCTCCCTTGCTTATAGGAATAAATGTCAGAGCTTAGGATTAATTCTATGTAACAAACTTTAAGGGTTCCCCCTTTCCATACTAGTTGTCATTGTCTTCAAAACATGAAAAGCATCTAAAATTTTATGGTAAAATTAACAAAAAGATACATTAAAGTTTTGAAAAGAAAATAAACTCATTCAGAACAATCGATTTGAAGATTCGTATACTTATGATTGGAGGAGATTTGGTGGTTGGAATCGATTCATCTTTTTGGCTCGACTTGCTGTTTGTACTGGTTCCGTTTTTTATACTGACGTTTTTGTTCAACGGCATTATGAGAAGATGGCTAAAAGTTGAAAGACCAAAAATGTTCTCACATAACCATGTTAACGACAAGCACAAAAAAATCGATTGGATCTTTCGAGGGGTATTTATTGCCTTGATGATACTCGGCGGAGCGGTCAATATCAACAGGCTTCCCGAAGAGCCGATTTTGTTTTTGGAACCGTGGGTATTGTTGCTGACGCTTGTAATTATCGCTGAAATCATACGGGCTATTATGGAAAAAAGACATGCAGAAAATCCGAATGCCTATATTTACACTTTAAGCCAGCTTATTTTTATTGTAATTCTATTGATTTCTTTATTTTCAACAAATTTTTGGGGAGTTCTTTAATCATTGGGTATCCCAGTTGATCCTCTCCAAAAACAAATGCCATACTGGAATGAATAGCCATCTTAAGATAGGCCTATTTTTATGTCTGCCATAAGTCCTTAAGATGAGTCACTCCTCGCATTCCGGCCTTCATCACTAAAAAGAAATAAATCTTCTCCCTTTATTATCGGTTGAAGAATTCAATTGGATATGCTAAATTTAGAGTGACCGTTATATCTACATTGGAAAGAGGGAATTAGATGAGTACTAAAAAAGAAGATTTATTAGTTGCTGCCGAACAGCTTTTTTACAGCCACGGGTTCCATGCAATCGGCTTAAAATCGATTGTCCAAGAAGCGGACGTAGCACTTATGACCTTGTATAATCATTTTGGTTCTAAAGAAGAACTCATTTTGGAGATTTTGAATAGAAGAGAATTGGCTTATTTCACTTATTTGGAAACAGCCCAAAAAGAAGAAACTGGACCCCTCACGAAAAGACTCGCTGTTGGCCATCTGCTCTGGCTAAAAAAACACGCGCCGAATGGCTGCATGTTTCTTCGGGCAAAAGAAGAATTCGGCAATTCCCCGGATCAGTTGATTGTTCAAAAAGTCTATGCCCATAAAGAACAGCTAATACACTTTTTTATCGCGAGCGGACTCTCCCACACAAAAGCCATTCAATTATCCTTGTTATTCGAAGGAGCCACATCTTTAGCTGAAACCATAGATAGTGAAGAAATTGAGCAGGCGACGATGGCAATGGTTCAACACTTATAAGTAAGCTGATTGCTTACTTTTTTTATAAAAATTTTAGAGTTATCGTTCTATCTATAAAGGAGTTGGAAAATATGTGGAAACTTGTATTTCCTGGCATTGCGATGATCGCCGTTACGTATGCTTTCGCTAGATATAGTTTTGGATGGTTCTTGCCTGACATCAGCTCCTCCCTGAAACTATCTGAGAGTCAGGCGGGATATGTCAGTTCATCTGCTTATCTGGCTTATACAATTGCTTTGCTGACTGCCTCCATTTTTATACATCATTTCGGCGCGAGGTGTATGATTCTGTTGTCTGGCACCACCGCCAGTCTAGGCATGGCAGGAATGGCTTTGTCCCAAGGGTTTTATACGTTGACACTCAGCGCATTCTTGGCGGGATTGGGGAGCGGATGGGTTTCCCCGGCTTTTAGCCAAGTAGTGGCGCAGTCGGTCAGTTCCGATCTACAGGATAAAAGGAACACCTGGATTAATACAGGAACCAGTTTCGGCATTTTACTAACCGGTCCTGTTGCTTTGGCATTTGCAGAGCAGTGGAGATGGAGTTATGCCTTATTCGCAGTTTTTGCCATGATTGTTTGCTTGTGGAACGGCTATTCGATCAAAGAGAAAAAACAGGAAACCCGAATGACCCATCAAATTAGGATCAGCTTAAAACCTTTAGTTAAAGCGCGCTTTTTGATCATGGCTTCTATTGGAATCGGGTTTAGCTCCTCCATCTATTGGACTTTCTCAAAAAGTTACATCACTGCTATCCATGGCTTAACTGTAAGCGAAAGTGTTGGATTTTGGACCATCATGGGAGGGGCTGGCATTCTTGGAGGAGTGGCAGGCGCCATCATCCAGTCAATCGGGCTGCACCGCTCATATCTTTTAGGGGTTGTGGTTGTATCGGCATCTATTTTCGGATTGACAAACCCTAATTTTGCAGCCATCTACTTTTCGGCACTTTTCTTTGGGGTCGCATTTATTTTCATGACAGGCCTTTTTATAGTATGGGGCACCCGTCAGTTTCCTGAATCCCCTTCAACCGGTGTCAGTATTTCATTTTTCTCGTTGGGAATTGGACAATCAGCAGGCTCAATAGCCGCAGGGATGTTAATCGAAGGAATCTCCTATCCTTTCGCTTTTATCCTGTTTTCAATCATCGGCCTGCTATTTCTTTTTTGCAGAACGACGATCCTTCCCCTTTCCACTAAGCCAAAGAAGAATGTGGAGATCGCTGTAAAAGAATAATCAGGGGCTTTCATTATCTGTCCGCTCTTTCATTTGTAAAATAAAAAGCATCTATATTTTCTCATCCATGTTTTACCTTATTGTTTAGTGGTAGATAAAGATAGACACCATTCATTATCTACTTAAGGAGAGATCGATATGACGAACATTCCAAATCCTAAAACTCAATACACGACAGATGATTTTCCAAAACAATTTCAAGAGCCACCAGGCCTTCAAAACCAAATGAGCCCCCTTCCGGATTGTGGTGAAACAAGTTACGAAGGATCAGGAAAATTAACGGGAAGAAAAGCGCTTGTGACAGGCGGTGATTCTGGAATTGGTCGAGCGGCGGCAATTGCTTATGCCAGAGAAGGCGCAGATGTTGCAATTAACTACTTGCCTGTGGAACAAACCGATGCAGAAGAAGTCAAAAAATTGATCGAAGCTGAAGGTCGAAAAGCCATCTTACTTCCAGGAGATTTAAGTGATGAATCTTTCTGCAAGGAGCTTGTCGAACAAGCAAACTCCGAACTTGGCGGACTGGATATTCTGGCATTGGTCGCAGGCAAGCAGCAAGCCGTGGAAGACATTTTGGATTTGCGCACCGAGCAGCTTGAAAAAACCTTCCAAGTAAATGTCTATTCCCTCTACTGGACTGTAAAAGCAGCACTTCCACATCTTCCGGCAGGGGCTTCCATCATCACTACCAGCTCTGTTGAAGGTTTTGACCCGAGCCCGATGCTCGTCGATTATGCAGCAACGAAGTTTGCGATTATCGGGTTTACAAAATCCTTATCAAAACAATTGGCTGAGAAAGGCATCCGAGTAAATTCGGTTGCTCCGGGACCGATTTGGACAGCTCTTCAAATTTCCGGCGGACAACCTCAAGAAAACATTCCGGAATTCGGCAAAAGCACACCTGAAACCCCGATTGGACGTGCAGGACAACCTGTTGAGTTGTCTTCTGTTTACGTATTCCTGGCTTCGACCGAATCCAGCTACGTTACCGGACAAATTTATAGCATAACCGGCGGAATGCCGACTGCCTAAGTGCATTTCCTCAACATGTCAGGAAACTTCCTTGATTTCAATCCATTTTTTTCTTGAAAACAAACCAAACTAAAAGGAGAAGCGATGATATCGCTTCTCCTTTTTAAATTTATGAAAGTCGACTGCTGTCGCTTGCCAAAGATAGCTGTTTGTATTATTTCCGAAGATAAGTCTAGACCTATTACCTGTTGAATACTCTTTAGTGATGCGTTATTCCCCCTTTACTTTGACCAGAATTATAGGTAAAATCTACATATAGCTGTATAAATGGTTTTTTTGATTTCCAGACGATATTTCATTTCGATGAAGTAAATAATAGAATATAATTGAGCTGAGTATTTCGGACAATAGAGCCGGTAAGAACGCCAAGAAGAATGTTACATTCTTTTTGGCGTTCTTTTTTATTTGTTCGAAAAAGTCAGAAAATATCGGTCTGCTGAATTATTCAATCGAGGAGTGCATCTAATGAATAAGGAACAGAACAGTCTGAGCACTACTATCCACTACATAGAAACTTTCTTGGAAGAACATTTCGGAGGGAAACCTGCACAACTGGAAATCACGCTGCGCCCCCCTTTCCTGCTTGTTCACATCACCGGCTTCTTATTGCCTTCTGAAGAAATACTGTTGGAAAAAGGACGGGCCAGACAGGTTCGTGAAACCCGAGATATCCTCGTCCGATCCGTAAAAAATGAGCTATTAAAGGGATTCGAAGATCACTTAGGTCTCCATACTGATGATTTGTATGCAGACTGGAATTTAACTAAACAAAACGGATTGTTGATCATCACATTAAAAACAGAAAATGATGAACCTGATTTTTTATGGCCGCAAAATGTGAATCAGGACACATTGAAGGAAATTATTATCTTGAACAGCATCCGTACACAAAAACAGCCGGATCAAACGAACTTTTACTGGCTGAATGAGTATACTCTTTTGATTGAACGCATTGGAGTGCTTGTGGATATCGAAAAACAATTGATCCAAAATGGCGTTACGGAAGAACTGCGTTTGGCCAAACGGCCATTGGAATACCGGATAATCGAACTTTTCAATTTGCAATCCATTTTAAAAAGCCCGGTTGAAGACCTTTTTGTAGACTGGAACTTCCAAAAGGATATTAGTTATATGGTTCTTTTATTGAAAAGGGACGAAAGCCAAAAATACAGATGATCCTGTAGCAGAATTTTGAAAAATGAACGGCTGTCACTCGCCAAAAGGAGCTTTTACTATGCTTGAAGAAAGAACAATCCAAGCCGATATATCAGGGTATATGTCCACTTTGTTGCGAAAACATTTTGGAAAAGGACCCACCTCTGTTTATGTTACCCTCAAAAGACCCTACATTGCTATTCACTTCAGAGGATTTCTCAGTCCGATGGAAAAAATCCTACTCGACCAAAACGAATGGAAACGAGTATTAGAAACGAGAGATTTGCTGCTGAATGCGCTAAAACCTCAAATTCTGGCAGAATTATTGAAAATAACGGAACTGGAATTTACAGAACTTTATACCGATTGGAATATCTCGTCACAAACGGGAATATTCATCGGAATTATGGACGAAAAAGTGACTGCCCAAAATTTGAAGTGGTCAAAAGAAACAGATAGAAAAATGATTCACAAAAAAATAGAAAAAGTAAATGAAGCAGTGGAGCGCAAACCTGGTCTGATTGAAAGCATCTGGTTAAGCAATCGGATTTTGCTGGTAAAGCGGGTGGATATCCTAGTCGGCATTGAAAAGGCATTGATCGCTGAAGGCTACGAAGAAGTTTTGAAAGTGGTTAAGCGTCCACTGGAACGGAAGTTGTTTGGTCAAGCAGGTTTGGAAGAAATATTGCAGCAGCAAATACTGGATATCTTTATGGACTGGGATTTCGATCAGGATTTGGGTTACATTGTTTTCATATTAGCTCCAAATTCCCGTACATAACAGAATAGTAACTAGACTGAACCCCACATGTGATTGCTTCCTTGAAGTGACTCTCATTTGGGGTTCTATTCATTGAATTCAGTAACTTTTCTTTATTTGCTCCTTGGAATGGCCGATTGTTTCCCCTTATCTATCAGTGAATGAATTCTTCCTCAAACCAATCATCCTCTACCTTTACTTCGTTCAAAAAAACAGCAGACATTTGTCTGCTATTTTTCATCTTCTATCGTTAATTCGGTTTCCTGCTCCCATGATTTGAACGCAACCGACCAATGATCTTCCGCAGCATGGTAAGTGACAGAACGGATGGCCGGTATGCCGAACTCCAGCTGGTCAATCCCTTTCAATGCCCGTTTCACTACTTCAGCTTCCGTCAAATCAGCAGATTTCGGTTGATAGGTCGGCAATACTTCCACAAACACAGCGCGTCCTTGTCCCGGATATGATTCCAGAATCGGTCCGGCTGCTTCTATTTTGACACGCTGGCCGACTTCCAACAAATTAGCAGCATCCTTGAATTCAAAGTGGACCGCCGAATAAAATTCATCCTGCCCTCCATTTTCACTGAAGTCTTTTGGTGTAGCTTCAACTGCGAGGAAACGGTCTTCCTCCATATCTATGATATAGCTTCCTTCACTCGATGGCTCAACTGTCATGGCGGGTTCGGGATACTTAACGGTCGGTTCGCCCGGTGCCGGCACCATGATGCCTTCCTGTTCAATCATAACTTCACGTTCTGGAAACGCATTTTTCAGTTCATCAATCTGCGCTTCTGTCAAAAAGTTATGTCCAATCTCGATAGCGCCTGTTATGGTATCTGCAGAAATAGAATAAGAGACGGATTCAGGATTTGGATGGGCTTCCGCCATCGGTTTCACAATTTTCCCTGCCTGATACATCAGGTCATTCAGTTCAGATCGGGTATGGGCACTCTTATAGATGTAAATCGGTTCTGCCAGAATTTCACCAGCGTCGACTTGCTTCTGCAAGATCGCGGCAAGCTCCCCAATCCGCTCATCGGGATTCTTGATGCCTACCCAGACTCCTGACTGGTTTGCGCCGGATGTCTGGTTTTCCAGGAATATAACACCCGCTTTCTCTAGTCCCTCATTTCCTTTGTATATGTCCTCCACCGCCTTAAACACCGCTTCTGCTTCGATTTGCTGAACTGCCATGTCTTCGGCAAGTTCTTCTGTCGGTTCTCCTAAATAACCTTCTTTGAAGTCAGAGGATTCCTTCACAGCTGCTGCCGCTTCGTTGCGTTTTACCGGATCTGCAGTCTGTTCAAGTGTCACAAGAATTTCACGGCCACTCACTGTTTCTATATCCCCTGCTCCGCTTGCAGCTGATGGATCCTGTTCATTTGCCAGCGGCTCCTCAAGCGGCTCTTCATCTGTTCCGCAAGCAGACAATAAAAGCAGCAGGCCGGTCAATACGAGAATCTTTTTCATCATTATGGCCTCCTTTTCTTCTGTTGCTTTAAAGAGTTAGACGGTTTCTCAGAAAAATGGTTACAGTAGGTGTTTCGTCCCCTAACCCGGTCGATACCACTGAGTTCCATAGATCGTTTACCCCGAATTTCTTGAATGCTCTTCTCCATAATTTTCTTTGGAAATATTTTGTGCTCAAGAAAATAGAGTTTATAAAAAAAGAAAAGAAGATAAGCTTTGGGCAGCCTCTTCTTTCCTTGCTTCGTAAAATTCAAATGGATTAGTTTGGTACTATTCATTCCAATAATTATTGGCTGCAGCTACTGTTTGAAAGTTAATCGCTACGACTTGGGAAGCGAATGTTAAACTATCTGCGTCATTTGCATACACTGGGCGTAGCTTTTTTCTTACCTCTTCATCCGGTTGAGTCATCCCTACCGCTTTACGCGCTAATTTTACCGCTAATTCGTATCCTTCTTGAGGCGTATTTGTTTTTAATGTCGGCAACCATGATTCCTGGGTCATCTGAATCCCTCCTGTAATCTACTATTTTTCAGCATATTTGTCTTCCAGCCATACCCTTACTCGACCATATTGTCACTTCCAAAGAAGTTACGAAACATTTGGACTGTAGTGTCCCGGTTCATAGCGGAGATGGAAGTCGTCAACGGAATGCCTTTCGGACAGGATTCCACACAGTTTTGAGCCATGCCGCAGTTCTGGATTCCGCCGGGTCCCATCAGTAAATTCAAACGTACATCTTTATTCATTGCACCTGTAGGATGTGCATTCATAAGCCGCACCTGAGAAATAGGTGCAGCACCGATGAAATCATTTTTTTCATTGACGTTCGGACATACTTCCAAACAGACACCGCAGGTCATGCATTTAGACAATTCATACGCCCATTGCCGTTTGCGTTCAGGCATGCGCGGCCCTTCCCCTAAATCATGAGTTCCATCAATGGGAATCCACGCCTTGAGCCTTTTCAATGTATCGAACATGGTGCTGCGGTCCACGATTAAATCTCTGACCACTGGGAATGTCTTCATCGGCTGCAGCCGGATCGGTTGTTCCAATTGATCCACTAAAGCTGTACAAGATTGGCGCGCCTTGCCATTTATGACCATCGAACAAGCGCCGCACACTTCCTCCAAACAGTTCATATCCCATGTGACGGGTGTCGTTTTTTCACCTTCCATATTTACCGGATTCCGGCGGATTTCCATTAAAGCAGAAATGACATTCATATTCATCACATAAGGCAATTCGAACTTTTCCCAATATGAATCTTCCTCAGTGGAGTTTCTGCGTTCGATTTCAAATAGCACTGTTTTTGCTGTTTCTCCCACGATAACCAACTCCTTTTTTCTTGAGGATGAGACTGATCCTCGGTTGCTCAATAAACGCATCTATCCTTGGCATTTGCCTATTTAACCGATTAGTTAGAAGGTTAATTACTTTATGATAGCATATATTTCTGAATAGTTAAAAAAATTATTAATCTAGATTTATTACAAAAAAAGCAATCGGATTAGTTCCGATTGCTTTATCCATTATTTATAAAAACTATTTCCGTACAGTTAATTTTCCTGCATAGTTATGTTTTTATGGATATTGACCTGATGCGGAAATGGGATTTCGATGTCATTGGCATCCAGAGCTTCTTTAATGGCTTTACGCAAATGGCGTTCCACTGCCCATTGCTCCCCGTTCTTGGCTTTGGCGATGATCCTCAACGTAACATCTGATGCACCGAACGCCTGTACACCGATGACATCGGGCCCTTCAATGATCATTTCATTTTCTGCAGCGACCTTTTCACAGGCTGTTTGCAGGACAACAATCGCTTTATCGATGTCTTCATCATAAGATACGCCAATATCCACGAGCGCCTGCATATTTCCGCGTGAATGGTTGCTGACAGTCGTGATGTCCCGATTCGGAATATAATTCAGCGTGCCATCGAAACTGCGGAGTTGAGTGGTCCGCAAGCCGACCGATTCAACGATGCCGTCGATGCTTCCGACAGTTACATAATCATTGACATCAATCTGCTTTTCGAGCAACAGGAAAAAACCCGTGACCACATCGCTTACGAGGCCCTGAGCCCCGAAGCCGATCGCCAAACCGACAATTCCTGCCCCGGCAATCAGGCTGGCCACAGACAGGCCGAATATGTTGAAGATCGTTGCGACGAGAATAAAGACCAACGCATAGGAGAAAACATTTTCCGATAAAGTCTGCAGCGTCAATGCCCGGCCTTTTGTGACATCTCCCTTGCCCGTCAATTTAGCGAAAAATCGATTGATCAGTTTGTTTCCGATTGCCCGCACAATAACAAAAGCAATCAAAATACCGATTATTTGCGCCGCAACCAATCCTGCCTTCAACAGCAGGCTTTCCCAATCAAAACTTTCAAAATCAAACAAAAAATCATCCTTTCAATCCGTTGCGGGAAAACCTAAAGCTCATGTTCGCCCCATTTTATAAATACCTGTTCATTTATAACATAAATGCATAACCAATTTCACTCCTTAATGGTTCCAGGACTTTCATTCCCACCAGGTTGAAACGGGTACAGGCGCATTTTCGTCCAGCTCAACCGTTTCACCAATTCTGGGAGCTATAAGATTCACATTATTTTCCTTTGCCGCTTTGGACGCCCGTTCTATCGGTTCTGTCCAACCGTGCCGCGCTAGCGTAAAGGCACCCCAGTGGGCTAACATCATCTGCTTGCCTTGTACATCGATATTGGCCTGTATGGATTCTTCCGGAAGCATATGAGAGTCTGGCCAGCGTTCATCATATTGTCCACCTTCTATTAAAGCGATATCAAAAGGTCCGTATTTATCGCCGATTTCCTTAAAATGCGTACCGTACCCGCCGTCCCCACTCGTATAGAATCGGGTTTGTTCTCCAAGAATGACCCATCCTCCCCAAAGAGTCGAGTTTTGATTCAAAATGCCTCTTCCGGAGAAATGATCAGCTGGCGTTAAAGCCAGCGTCATTCCTTGGAACTCCGTTTCCTCCCACCAATTCATTTCGGTAATGTTTTCTTTTATGACCCCCCACTGGATCAAATGGTTGCCTACTCCATGAGGAACAAAGAAATGACTGACCTTGCTCTTCAGTTTTTTAATGGACTGATAATCCAAATGGTCATAATGATCATGTGTGATGAAGACTGCATCGATAGGAGGCATTTCTTCTATACTCCCCAGGAAATCTTCACTGTAGCGTTTTGGCCCTATAAAAGCAACAGGGGAAGCGACGGAACCCAGCATAGGATCAACCAGGATTTTCTTATCATCCAGGCTCAGGATAAAGGCTGAATGGCCAAGCCAGGTCAGACTATCTTCACTGCCATTGATTTTATCCCAATCAATTTCAGAGACAGGTAGTTGTCCAGTCGGCTGTTTTTCTTTATCCGTTGAATCGGGTTCCGCAGATGTGAAAGGAATCTCCACGCTGACAGTTTCCATGGTTGAAGCCTGATAGACAAACTTGCCATCTTCATAGTTATCAAAGGTCTTGTATACTTCTTCTTGTTCTTTGCTCGGGTTACTGCCAAAACCGGGATGAATGTTGATAAACAAAATTAAGATCCCTCCCAATGCGCCGATCAGCACCAGAATATACAACAGGACTTTTTTGATCTTACCTTTTTTGTTTTTGGATACAAGCTGTCCATCTCTTTTCTTGGATGTTGGATATTCTTCAGAATTTGTCATTTTATCTCCTATCTTACAGCTTGTATTTCCCTCAAGCGTTTACCATATGTTTTAACTTTATTGAATAGCACTTTTTTCAGTCTGCTTTTCCAGCACTTCCACATAGCCTTCAGAACCGTTAATGCGAATCTTCTGCCCATCTTTAATGGTCTTCGTGGCGTCCATTACCCCGACGACAGCCGGCAGGCCATATTCCCGTGCTATGACCGCCCCGTGTGTCATCCGGCCGCCCACTTCTGTCACCAAACCCGACAGTGAAATGAATAGCGGAGTCCAACTGGGATCTGTAAAAGCCGTTACGAGTATATCCCCGGGTTCGATGTGGGCGTCCTCCATTTTCAAGATGACCCTCGCCCGCCCTTCCACGATGCCGGAAGAGACCGCGATGCCTGGAATTGCGCCGCTTGGCAACTTATCCATTTGATAGCTTCCGAAAATCTCTTCTCCTTCTGAAGTCATCAGTCGTGGCGCTTTTAATTTCTCGTAATAGCGGTAGTCCGCTTTCCGCTTTTCAATCACCTGTTGGTCTATGTTCTTGCCGTTGACGGCATCCCGGAATTCCTCAAATGATAAATAATAAACATCCTGCGGCGTTTGGATGCCCCCTTTTTCACAGAGCAGAACAGCTTCTTTCATCAATGCTTGCTTATAAAGAAAATAGCGTTTGATAAAATTGAATTTCGGATATTCACGGTACCCGAGGAAGTTTTGCAGCAAACCAATCATGTGCTTGGTTTGTTTTATTTTTCTCTCGCCCCACGGAAGCTTGGCCAAGCGCTCCAGCAATTCCTGTTCTTTCTGCTTGGCTTTCCGTTTGCCTTCTGCCACTTTGGCTGCATGCGCTTGCGGCTCGAAGTTTTTGATATTGCCCAAGATAACAGGAACCAGAATTGTCGGATCCTCGCTCCACCGCGTTTTCGTAATGTCGATTTCACCCGCACAGCGCATGCCATATTTCTCAAGATACTCCTTCAGAGCTGCACTGACCGCCGCTCCGCCATGCATTTTTTCCAAGTCTTCAAAAAACGTTTCTTTTCGGGGGTGTTCAAAATATGCTTGTACCTCGGGATAATTTCGCACCACATCCGCTACGTCCAGAAGTTCAAGCCCCATTTCGGACGTCACGTTATGGGCCACCGATTGACTAAGGGTGTCTGCAACATTCTTTTCCCCCAGCCATTTTTCCATTTGTTTATTGAGCCAGTTGACCGCATAGATGCCAACCATAATGGCGCCAAAGCTTTCCTGATTGTAAATTTCTTTTTTCAATTGTTCTTGGTCTTCTTCAATAAACTCGAACAATCCATCTCCTGAAACCGTTTGAATGCGCCATTCGAGTGAGCGGATAGAAGCCTCATTATAATTGATGAGCTGACTGGCCAGCCTGCGGTCATTTTTCCGATACAATTTCAGCAGTTCCACCGGAAATCTCCACGTAAAGAGTTCGTTCCCCAATTTATACATGCGCTTTCCTTTCGAGAACGGCGGTTTTCGCTTCATGAAATTGGTCAATGCATCTTTCATCAGCGGATCGTTGCTTCCAAGCGACGACACGATAATCGCCCGCCCAGTAACTGAAGCAAGCTCAGGCGACAAATCCATGAATAGCCGTCCGCCAGCTTGTGTCAAATTGTAATTGGAAAGAAAAACAAAAAACGACATGCCAAGCGGATTGATCGGCTCGGTCATCATCTGCTGGTGCCCGACGGACAGATAGAGGCGATACTTTCCGTCACTCGTTTCCGGCAACGGGTACAAAGTGGTGATCGGCCGGCTTTGCACAATATAGATCGACTCGTCTACCAGGCACCATTCGATGTCCTGAGGCTGTCCGAAATGCGCTTCGATTTTCCGACCTATGCCCTCAAGCGCCAGAATCTGTTCATCCGATAGCGCTTGCTGTTCACGTTGTTCGAGAGGAACCTCCCGTTGTTCCGTTCCACCGCTGTCCGACGGATAAACGGCAAGCTTCTTCACGGAAACCGTCTTTTGGATGATTTGCCTTTCCCGGACTTTGTAATTGTCTGCGGAGACAATGCCTGAGACGAGTGCTTCACCCAAACCGAAACTTGCATCAATCGATACCACTTTGCGGTTGGAAGTGACTGGGTCAGCCGTAAACAGGATTCCCGAAGCTTGAGGAAAAACCATTTGCTGGACGACAACCGATAAATGGACCTTCTGGTGGTCAAAATCGTTTTGGATGCGATACACGACTGCCCGTTCCGTGAACAAAGAAGCCCAGCATTTGCGGATGTGCCTCAAGAGCTGCCCTTTACCGTGAATATTCAAATACGAATCCTGCTGTCCTGCAAAAGACGCAGTCGGCAAATCCTCTGCCGTTGCACTTGACCGGACCGCATAGGTGAACTTGCTTCCCTGCTGTTCAAAAGAGTCGGCGATTTCCTGTTCTATTTCCACCGGAATCTCCGTGCTTTCGATGGCTTTTCTTAGCTTTTCGCTGAGCAATCGGATTTCGTCTGCATCTGAGGATTCAAGCGCTGCCAAACGCTCCATCAATTCTGCAGCTGAAGAATTGCCTTCAACCATGCGCTTATATGCGTTAGTTGTAACACAAAATCCTTCCGGCACCCGAATGCCCGGAACTTTCGCCAACTTTGCTAAATTCAAGCCTTTGCCACCCACCAGCAGCAAATCGTCTTCGTCCACTTCTTGAAATCCCATCACGTATTTTTGCAAAATGATCGTCTCCTTTGCATTTTGCCATCGGCCCCTATTTAACCCCACTTTACAGTTTATGAAGAAGTTTAAGGCAAAAAAACAAACAACTCGAACTTTTTTGTATGGTTGATTTGACGTAAAAACCAATAAAAAAGGAGTTGTTTGTGTTGAATTAATTTTATCAAAATAGCCTGTCAATTAACAGTTTGTGAACCTTTTCGTTCTATTTTCATCCCAGCCGGTACCAGAGCCATCTCTCTTTTATCGGAATCTATCGGACTGGCACAAACCCTGTATCTTCCACTAATAGTTGCCCTTCTTCAGAAAGGATCCAGTCAATGAATGGTTGCACGTTAGGGTTTTCTGTTCCCGCGGTAATAGCATAAAATTCAGAAGCCAGTGGATAGCTGCCCGAACGGATATTTTTGATGCTCGGTTCAATGCCATCAATGGAGATCAACTTAATTTTCTCATTGCCGACCATCTCGGTGGAATAGTAACGGAAAGTATAGCCAATTGCATTTTTATAGTTCCGGTAGCTCGCCACTTCATCTATCATCCCGCCCATCCCTTCAGCCACTTCTTCAGTTTCTGGTTCAGTGATTTTCGTGTCTCCCATGAATTTGATGAACATGGTTTGGCTGCCGCTGTCTTCAGGCCGCTGGAAAGGACGGATTTCATCGTCTTTCCCACCAAGCTCTTTCCAATTCCCATGTCCCCCTGAATAGATTTTTCGAATATCCTCACTCGATAAATTATCTACAGGATTGCGTGAATTGACGAAAAACACAAAGGCTTCACGTCCAATTGGCGTTAATTGCAGTTCAACGCCAGCTTTTTCTGCCGCCTGTATTTGGCCGCTGGAAGGCTCTGCAGCAAAGATTAAATCGACATTCCCTTCAATGAGACGGCTATAGGCAGATGGAGTTGTCGTTGTAGCGACCGGCCCTCTGTGGGGTTCATATACATCTACCGGGTAGGTCGCTTCCGCAAATGCTGCAAATAACGGATATAGAGCCGTTGCTCCATCCAGTATCGGCACTTCCCCTTCTATTTGGAAAGAGGCATTCCCCTCCAATCTCGCCAAGTCTTCACTTTCTGTGAACGGCTCATAGGCAAAGAGGTCCACTTCTGAATCATTCACTTTCTCGAAACTTTCTTTATAGTAGTGTGGAACTGCGAAGGCTGCTCCACCCGCTAAAACTAAAGAAATCCAAACAGCCATTTTTTTGCCGCTTCTGTTTTCTATAATAAAAACAAAGAAAATTATCAGCGAAATGATGATTGCACCAAAAAAGTAAAATAAATGAACATCTCCAGTATTTAAAATATGAAGCGCTCCACCAAAAAATACATAAAGAATGCTGGCGATGATCAGTATTCCTATTATTGTTTTCCAAAATCCATTCATGTTGCTTCCTCCAATAATGCGTTATTTATTTCAGATCAACTTTGAACTTGAGGTTCGGTTATTCTTTAATAGGCTATTTTATGTAACGAATAAAAGTTATCTATAAACTTACTGCCCTGCTATGGAATGACTCGTTAAGGCAGCTGACCGAAGTTGCAGCAGCAATCAGTCTGTTTTCATATTTAACAACAGCCCCTATACAAGTTATTGTATCCTCTGTAAAATAAGGCAAACGAATAAATGAAGAGGAGACTGTCCAATGTCTAAGACGGCTTTACTAATCATTGATGCCCAAAACGAAATGTTCGACCAATCGAATCCTGTCCATCAAAGCGGACAATTGCTCGAGAATCTCCAGACACTGATCAAAAAAGCGCGTTCAGCCGATGTTCCCGTAATTTATGTACAGCATAACGACTCTGGCCTTGTAAAAGGCACCGACTTCTGGCAAATCCATCCATCAATCACTCCCGAAGAAGAAGATGCCGTTGTCCAGAAATGGACGCCCGATTCCTTTCATGAGACAAAGCTACTGGAGGTATTGAAAAATAAAGACATCCAGAACCTCATAATCGCAGGCAACCAAACTGAGTATTGTATAGATGCAACGACACGCAGCGCCAGCAACCTAGGATTTCACGTGACTCTTGCCAAAGACGCACACGGCACCTGGGATTCTGAAAAGATGAGCGCTGTGCAAATCATCGATCATCATAATGGCCTACTGAGCAATTTTGCCACGTTGCAGGAGACAAACGATATTGAGTTTGTTGAGTAAGACCAAACGAATAGAGTAGGAGTTTTAAAGATACTCTTTCCAGAACTGAATTTTTGGAAGGAGTTTTTCTTCTGTTCTATTCGTTTGATGAATGTATCTTACTTACCAATAAGTTACATTCGTTTAACTAAATTATTTGTCAAATAAGGTTGCTTCGGTCATAGATTCTAAAATTTGATGAGGAATGTCATTACGGACGATGCTTTGAATAAAAGGAGTGTATGGAGAATCTACAAATTGGCCTGTTCTATTGGTTTTTGAGATTTTAAAATTCTCTCTGTCAGAAAGATTCGGTGATAGTGACATTTGGTCAACGAACCTCTTTGTATATCTAACTATGTCTTCAAATCTTCTGGAAGATTTTTCGATCAAGTAAATAAAATTTTCTTGCTTTCGATTATTTTTATTAGTAAAAATCATTACATACCCTATTACCTCTTTTAACCTTCCATCCCAATAGTCATCGAAACTATCCGAATCATTTACTCCAATAATAAAAAAGAATTCAATATTCTCATCCTTGTACAACCGAGAAAAAGAATAACTTTCAAATTCAGCCACTTGTCATTACCCCTTTTGAAATTCAGCCATTCTGTATTTTATCGAATGTAACTTAACTGCACATAAGTTACATTCGATTCCTCTAATTCATTGGTTATTTCTGTTTAGCTCAGCTGCCCATTCTTTAAACCATTCAGGTGGTAATTCCAATTTCGACAAATCCATCTTAAACAGTTCTTTGTGGGAATAGAACTCGTACCAATGCAAATCCCACTGCGCCTCAATATCCCGTGCAATATGAAAAGCTAGTTGATCCTGATCGCCTAAATCTTCTTCATCCCAAGCCATCGTTAAATTATCGCACCACATACAGAAGTCTACTTGGCTGAATTGATTTTCTTCTCTGCAGACTGCATTTAAAAGAGCCTTGAGATTTTCATATGAATAAGGACGCTTGATGCTGGTCTTATTCCAACTCCATTCCACACCATAGCCCTCCTCTGTTGAAATGGTATTATCTGCGTATTTATTTTTAATTTTTTACTAATAATACCATATAATAAAGCTGGAAAATATAATCGAAGAAAGATCATCAGAATATAACCGTTCATAAAATAATTCTATACGAACAACAATACGCTGAATGATTTTATAAAATCTTAAAATCCGTCAGTTCCTTATGGCCCTTCAACAAATCCAGAAATGCAGAAAGGGCTTTTGTTCGGAACGGAGATCTTGTCACAATTGAAAAGTCTCTTGTATAAGGCAATCCTTCTACATCCACTACCTTTAAGTCTCCGTAGTGCAGTTCTTTTTTTATCGCCCATTCCGATACCAGGCTGATGCCCATACCCGCCTCGACCATGGCTTTGATTGGTTGTGTGCTGCTGAAATGCATCAGGGACTTGGGTTCTATTGAAAATTGCTTAAAGACATTTTCTGACGCCTCCCTTGTGCCGGAGCCAAGCTCCCTCAATATCCAGGTTTCTTCAATCAGCTCTTCCACTTTTATAGGCTTAACGCGTTGAACCAATGGATGGTCGGCGGATGCGACTACGACCATTCTGTCTTCTGCGAACGGCTCGGTCTTCAATTCCTGCACACCTTTAAAATGTCCTTCCACGATGCCGACATCCAATTGGTGACTGAGCACAAGGCCGGCAATGGTAGTGGTGTTGCCGATCGTGACAGTCGGTTTGATGTCCGGAAATTGCTCTTTCGCTTCTGCGATTATTTGCGGCAGCAGGTACTCCCCGAATGTGTAGCTTGCTCCGATGGCGATCGAACCGCTCGCTTTATTGGTCAGGTCATCGAGAAGGTGGTTCATTTTTGCGTAAAGTTCTTTGATTTCAATGGCATGGTGATAGACAATTTCCCCTGCTTTGTTCAAGCGTACATATTTATTGGTCCGCTCCAGCAATTGGACACCCGTGCTTTCTTCCAAAGACCGGATATACTGACTGACGGCAGGTTGTGTCATATGGAGTTCTTCCGCTGCTTTAGAAAAGTTTCTCTTTTCGATTACTTTCAGAAATACTTCCAGGCGCTGATCCATTTTCTTCCTCCTTCTGTATATGCTTTTACTTATCATAACTATATTAGATACTTATTTTACTAATGTATAGCATTTTTCTATACTTGTTGCAGGAGGTCTTCCCATGTCTGCAAATACCCATAAACCTACCCATTCCAATTCCAAATGGACTTCACCGGCCACAGCCTGGATCGGCGGCGTTCTTTTTACATTTCTATTGGCTTTTCTTGGCTACCTGTTAGCTCAGGTGCCTGGCTTCGACCAGGTTGGGCAACTTGCCTGTGCCATCATCCTCGCGGTTTTTTACCGGCAGATTTTCGGCTATCCAAATGCCGTCCGCTCGGGCATCACCTTTTCCTCAAAGCGTCTGTTGCGAGTCGCCATCATTCTTTACGGACTGAAATTGAATATCGATACCGTCTTAAGTGACGGACTGGGGTTATTGCTGCGGGACATGGTCGTCATCGCCTTCGCTATCCTGCTGACGGTGTGGCTGGCGAAACGCTTTAAAGCTGATAAGACCATCTCTCTCCTGCTCGGTGTCGGGACTGGGGTATGCGGAGCGGCAGCGATTGCCGCAATCGCCCCGATCATCAAAGCAAAAGACGAAGACACAGCCATCGGCGTCGGCATCATCGCCCTGGTTGGAACAGTCTTCGCCATCTCCTACACTATTCTTCGCCCGTTTTTGCCGCTTGACGACATCGAATACGGCATGTGGGTCGGCATCAGTCTCCATGAAATCGCCCATGTGGCGTTAGCCGGAGCACCGGCTGGAGAAGACGGCCTGGCAATGGCCTTGTTAGGGAAATTGGGACGCGTCTTTCTGCTTGTTCCACTTTGCTTTATCTTCATTTTTCTGATGAAGCGTAAAAACAAAGATCAGAAAACAGAAACTGCAATTGAATTCCCGTGGTTTCTTGCAGGTTTTATCTTGTTGAGTGTGTTGGGCAGCTATGTCTTCGGCCACTCAGTTCCATTTCCGGATGCCTGGCGTGACTTTGTTTCGACATTGACTACGTGGCTCCTGACGGCTGCGATGGTCGGACTCGGCTTGACTGTCAGCTTGCGGGATTTGCGCGAACGCGCCATGTTGCCGCTTGCTGCGATGACGATCACTTCCATTCTGCTGTCAGTCATTGCGTATTTCGCGGTTTAGATTTAGTTGCTTTATGATATCAAAAGACGAAAAACCGTTTGCATGTACACACGGTTTTTCGTCTTTTGTAGTTAGATACTATGTACATACCGTTCACCAATAAATCTCATTCATTAAGTTTTTTCCAGTCTATATCTTCTCTTTTACCATTAGATTTAATGCAACAAAGCTCGGAAAGGGACTTGCGTTAATCGAATGGATAAGTATATCTATTCAACTTATTATTAATAGGTATTTAGACTTTATCTTACTAAACAACAAATATTCACTAATAACTAGTAATTATTCGAAAAAATTACTATACAAACACATTAATAATCAGCTATAATAATTTCAGTTTGATGAATAGAAATTGAAAGAAAGGAACAATTATCCAAGTCGTTTTATTATTCAAAGTTTATCAAAAAAGCACTCATTATATTTAGATCGGGGATACTTCATTGACCATCAAAAAATTCTTGTATACAGCAGCTGCTGTAGTAGTTGCAGCCATGACCATCGCTTCACCTGCATCCGCTTCTTCTCTCCACCCTTTTACTGATGTCGGAGACCGTTACGAAGAAGCAGTAGAGTTCTTCTATATGGCAGAACTTATAAATGGGAAAACCACAACAAAGTTCGGTACAAATGAGCCATTAACACGCGGCGATGCTGCGGTCATTTTAGCGAATACGTTATTTTTGGATACCGATACCGCTAAAGATGCAGGCTTCAAAGATTTGAATACCCGTGTTCGTGGATCTGTAAATGCTCTTGCTGAAGTCGGCATAGTTTCAGGCGTAACAAAAACTGAGTTCCAGCCGGGCGCTCCATTAAGCCGTGGTGCAATGGCGAAATTCCTGTCAGTGGCATTTGAATTGGAAGAGTATCAGCAAACGACTCCATTTTCTGATGTTGGCGGAGTCTTCAAACCGTATATCGAAGCATTATATGGCGCAGGGATCACTTCAGGTAAAACGCCTACTTCATATGGAACATATACCAATATTACACGCGGAGAATATGCTAACCTGTTGTACAAAACAATCGATACAACAACAGATTGGTTCTATTACCCGGAAGCTTCAAGTGTAAAAGTGGTTTCAGCCACTTCTACTGCAATTACATTAACAGAACCCGCTTTGGCTGATTACAATGCGACAGAAATAGCTGATTTCTTCAGTTTCATGGTTGAGTTGGAAGACGGTACTGAAATTCCAGTAAAACCTACTTCGTTCAAATTGTCACCGGACCGCCAATTACTGACGATCGAACATACCAAACAAAACTTAACTGGTAAAGCAGGCAACTTTATTGTTGATGATTATGAGACAATGGTCAAGTCAGCATTTAACTTCAAATAATTGCAGAGTATATGATTTTCAATCAAAAACCCTGAATGGTTTTCACGCAACAGTGATCCCATTCAGGGTTTTCTAATTTACTTATGTCCAGTACGTTCTGCTCATTTACACTGCACTATCCATTCTTCACGCAATATCCCCATCTTAATGGCATCATAATATTCACCTTCTACCATACGCGCTTTTCGGATGCGGGCTTCTTCTTTCATTCCGAGCCTTTGAGCGACTTTCATCATCCGGTCATTTCCCGACCAAGTGGACATGCCAAGCCGATGCAGATCGGTGAATTCAAACAGAAAATCAATCCATAGCCGGTATGCTTCCGTTCCATATCCACCATTCCAGTACGCAGTGTCATAAATGACGATGCCTGTTTCCAGCCAGTTTGTGTTTTGGTCCACCCAATAAGCGCCGACGTAACCGATAGTTTTTTCATCAGCTGTTATGATGAGTGACGCGGGCACTCCGCTTGCGATCGACTCCTCTTCCAGCCATTTTTCCCGGTGCTGTTCTTTGCTCAGCCGCGTTTCCGGAATATAGGGTCCGTTCCATTTTTTTGCTTCCTGCCGCTTTTCCTCAAAGCGCCAATAATAAAGTTCGTCCAGCTGGGCCGTTGATGCTTGTGTCAATCTAATCTTATCTCCAATGATGTTAACCATGATGAGCTGCTTCCCTTCCTAATCGCTTTCTACCTCTGTTTCAAGCCGTTTCTTCAAGGCAATCAATTCAAATCGTGCAACAGAATTATTGTCCGGGTATTCCAATAAGACATTATTGAAAACTTATTCCTGCTGGATTTAAACAGTGACTTTTACCGGCATCTGCTTTTCTGGCCAGTTCACCAGAAAAATGCCAGCGAAGATTAAACTGCCGCCGACCAGTAAAGGCAAGCCGAGCTGCTCTCCTAGCACCAACCAACCTGATAGGATCCCGAACAAAGGAGCCAAAAACAGAAAAGCGCTGACCTTTCCAGAATCGCCTTTTTGCAGCAAATAGAACCACACGGTAAATTGGATGATAGAGGCAGGGATGGATAGCCATAAAAGAATCGCAATGGAGTTGGAATTGATGACAAGACGGGAAGTTTCAAGTAAAGCCGAGCCGACAAGCAAAATGAGGCCACCGAAAAACATCTGGTAAGCAGTCAGCACCCATATATCGAACAACTTGCCCCATTTTTTGATCAAAAGCGTTCCGGCAGCCCAAAAAACGGCGCTCAAAAATCCCAGAAACGTGCCGATTTCAATCGCCAAATGGCTTCCCATCGCAATGAAAACACCGATAAAGCCGATCAGCACCCCCGTCCACTGGACCATCCGGTAGCGGACACCCATCACCAATGTCCCGAAAATCACGACCAGCAAAGGATTCATGAAAGTTAAAATGGCCGATTCGCCGGACGTAATAGTACGCAAGCTTAAAAAAATCGCTCCCATGACGCCAGCCGTTTGAACAGCGCCAATCAGTATCACTTTCCCCCATTCGCCTCGGTGTGCGGGCTGCTTCCTTTTGAACATTCGGACGAAAAACAACATGATGCTCCCGGCAATTACGAAGCGCAATCCTGCTAACAACAACGGCGATATGTAAACTAACCCCATTTTAGCCACCACAAAGGAAGACCCCATCAAGCCGGTCGTCAATATGACCAAAAATGAGAAAATCAGTTTCTCCTTCATTTGCCATTCTCCTTTACCTATAGCTTCTCTGAACTTATCGGACTGCTGTTTTTCTCTGTTTTGTTGACAGAAAGCGGCTCTCTTCCAACAATTCCCTCCCAATATTTCCAAGCCTGAAGATATGCATGGAAGTTCTCTGGATGATGTTTCACACAAATCGCTAAGCGCCGGTACAAGCCGATCAGTACTTCCATGTATAGCTGCTGCCTGTCGGGCAGTGGCAAGGTGAAAACTTCGAAAGCAGCGTCCAGCGCTTCTTTTGTCAGTTCATGCGGCGTCGAAAAGAATGCATAGATCAAATCATCATGCGGCCACCCAAGTACCGGCGTCGGATCGATGACACCTGCGAGCCTTTTTTCATGAAGGATGAAGTTATGGACACCGCAATCGCCGTGGATTAAATAAGGAATAGATTTAGGCGAATTTTGCGTTAGGTCTCTTGTCGATGGTGATACAATACTCAAATCTTTCTTTTTTAGGTAGGCGTTCAGAACTTCTTCAGAAGCCTTCACTCTTTCCATCAAGAATTGTTGCCAGGATCTCACGGGCGCATCCTGCCATCCCCAGCCTTTACCCGAATATACAGGCAGATACTGATTGATCAATCCGCTGACAAGCGCTTGGAGAAGATCTTTTTTATTACCGCCAGACGAATTGTCCGTGGAACCTGGAATATAGGTATAGGCTATGAATCGATATACGGGATCAACCGCCACAAGTCGCGGCAAGAGTGAAAGGAAAGGATAAAAAGAAAGAAAGTCCGCTTCTGATTTGGTTACTTTTGCCTCATTTATTTTGACAACGACCGGCATGCCTATTTCCAACTGCAAAAGATAGACTTCACTCATTGTCCCGCCTGCCATAGCCGTGCATTTCCAGTCGGAAGAAGGAAGGATTTTTTCTTCTGTCAAATAGGCCAATACTGTAGAAATTTCCATTACGAGCCTCCAGTCGATTTCCTAATTGGAATAATTATACCATTATCTCCCGCTCTCAATTTGCAATAATTAATTTATTCATCACTGTACCCTAGTGACAGTGAAAGACGAAATGTGCAGTTTCTATGAAGTTTATTGTGCTTTATCCATGGTATACAGATAGAAAGAACCCATTTATATGTAAATCATCTAGAAAAGGAGGAGAATACCTGATGAACCCATATTTGAAATTTGGCATTATGATCGGGACTTCCACATTTTTGATGTACTGGTTGATGTATTTGAATGTTTTTCAAATTGATCACGTGACCTTCAGTGAAACGAGAGTCTACATGGCCTTGATCATGGGATCCATCATGGCGGTCGTCATGATGTTATTCATGTGGCCCATGTACAAAAACAAAAAAATCAACACTGCGATTCTCGCAGGAAGTGCCGTCGTTTTCGCCCTTTCTTTGTGGCTTGTCCGCAGCCAAGTGCTGATTGAAGACACCGGATGGATGAAAGCGATGATCCCACATCATTCAATTGCCATTCTGACAAGTGAAAGAGCGGATATTTCAGATCCCCGTGTACGCGAACTAGCAGATCAGATTATCGAAGCGCAACGGGAGGAAATCGCAGAAATGAAAAGGCTGATAGAAGATCTGGAAAATGACGAATAATTTCAGTTGATGAGAACAAAAAAAGTCAGGGCGAGGATGCTCCTGACTTTTTCATGCAGACAATTTTTTCATGTATTCGCTAAAATTCTATGTAAAACGGATGGGCCCTATCATTCAGACAATATTCAATTCTTTGCCTGAAGTTCTTCCAGGTCACCAGTTCCAACGCTTCCGCTATTGGATAATAGACAACTTCCAAGCTTTCAGCAGACGTCGTTTCGATGCCTCCGATTGGTTTCGCCAAAAAGAGCGTATTACAGATGGAGTCTTCGACATTTTGAAAAACCCCACAAAATTTCACCACTTCAATCTCTATACCTGTTTCTTCTTTTACTTCCCGCACTGCAGCTCCTTTCAAAGATTCCCCTTCCTCCACTTGTCCTCCTGGCATTTCCCATCCTCTGCGCGGACCTTTAATCAGCAAAATTTCACCTTGATCGTTGAGGACGATAGCTGCCGCAGAAAGGATGTGCTTTGGAGGTGAAAGAGCTGGATATGTTTTTTGTTTTTGCGGCATCAAACAGACCACTCCCTTATTTCAGCTTCCATACTGCTTCATTTTCCCCATCAATTCTGTTACTGCATTTTTATAGAGATTAAAGCGCTCCCATACTACCGGGACAACCAACTTTTTTCCATTCATTTCTTCCCATTCGGCCAATGTGACGAATTTCGCGCCGCACACTTCTCCTGCCTGTAATCTTAAATCCGTCAGTTCGAAGTTATTTGGACTTTTCCACAGATAACTGTCCAAGAAATAATCATTTTTCTTTAAGCTCCCGATAAGATGCAGGTCCTGGGGATTTGCACAGAGTCCGGTTTCCTCTTCAAGCTCCCGGACCGCTCCAACCAGACTGGTTTCTCCAGCAGTCACCGATCCGCCTGTACACTCCCACAGCAAAGGGTAAGTCTTGACCCGATCTCTTTGCGTAATCAATAGTTTTCCATCTTTGTTGAAAGTGAAGATTTCCACCACTAGGTGGTATTCGCCTGGCAGCAACGCCTGACCTCGTATATGTTGTTTGCCAAGGGGGGTTCTTGTTCGATCAAATACATCCCAAACTTCCATTCAGTCAATCTCCTTATCTCTATTACTGTCCAAGAACCTCGCTTCCAGTATTGCGTTGCCGACAAAAGAAGAGATTGAGCTGCATCGGCAACGCTTTAATTTCCCTCATCGGTCTCGCTCACTTCAACAGATATGATAAGAGTCAGGATTGCCGTTACGATAAGCACTAAAGACATAATTACCAGCATGAGAATCTCCTCCAGACTGAGTTATATTCTGTCTCTGCTCTTGGAGCCAGCATCAACAGAACCCGATTTTCATCATCCAATCCAGCTTCCGTCAAATGCAGGATACATTAACTGAATTGTCCGTACTATTCACACCTTCATTATAGACCATTTTGGTATGCAGATTCTTGACCTGCATCAAGAATTTTAAATAAAAGAAAAAATTGTCAAGCCAACAGAGAAATCCGTGTCTTTTTCTAACTTGAAAGATTGGTTTTTTCTTTTGCTGTACATTTATCCAGCTGCAGGTTTTTTCCTTGATGCAGCTCAAGGATTTTCACATTCAGTTCCGTTACGATAAAGAACTAGAAAGATCTTCAGCCAATCAGAAAGTGGGCTAGCAATCGTATATCGGGAAATATGCCGATAAGCCTTCTAAATTATCTGAATATTTGTTACCATGAAGATAATTATGCTTTGTATAGTTTTTAGCAACAAAAAGCCTATTTTCCACCTTATGAAATCTTCGTTATGAAAAACAAGGAAAGGAGGATTTTACTATGAAGAATACAGCTTCTGCAAATAACAACCACAAAGGCCGCAAAAAATATGATGAAACTTCTTTGAGTGGCACGTTTGTTTCCGTCATGATCATAGCTGTCTTCATGATTCTCTCCTGGTTCAGTGTTTTCCTTTTATTTTTAGAACGAAATTAAAGCATTTTCCAGCAAAGAAATCAGAAAGGGGTTTGTCATTCATGCATATTCATCGTTATGAAAAACTTTGGTTGATTATCGGCTCTCTCATTCTCGTAGTCTTCCTGGCAATTTTAGCGATCCAAACCTTTTATCTCGAAATGGGACCGCCAAGCCATGCTGAGATGATGGATCCACAAGAGGTACGGGAATCTGAACTCTTCGCAGATGCCGAACTGACAGAAATTGGCGATAACGAATACGAAATCGCCATCGTTGCAGAAATGTTTGCTTTTCAGCCTGGAGATCTGGAAATCCCAGCAGGTGCAACTGTCCACTTCACATTGGCTTCTCCTGACGTGACACATGGCTTTAAAATAACCGACACCAATGTCAATGTCATGGTCGTTCCGGGACATATCTCGAAAGTCAGCCATACCTTCGATGAAGCGGGGGAATACTTGATTTTGTGCAATGAATACTGCGGACTGGGACACGAGTTCATGGCAAATACCATTACCGTCAATTGAGCTGCTGCTCGATCAGCACCAGCCGGTATTTTCACCATAATCTTACGAATAGAAAGTAGGGAAAAAAATGACGCACATAACTGACGTACCAATCCGCCATAAAGGAAAAGCAGTTAAGGCAGGTGCCATCGCCGGGATTTCAAAAAGGGATTCCCGCTTGTCCATCGCCAATTTATCGATCGCCTTTATCGCCTTAGTCATCGGCGGTGCTGCCGGTTTGTTGCAGGGCTTTGTCCGAAGCGGTTTTTTGGAACTTCCTTCCTGGATCAGCTATTATGCTTTGCTGACAGCTCACGGCGTCTTGCTGGTACTGGTGTTAAGCTCTTTCTTCAGTATTGGCTATCTATATGCCGGAACATCGCGGGTACTGGGTGGACTCGCAGATAAAACAGTGGCTTTCGGATGGACTGGTTTTGGATTGATGACAGCCGGAACTGTAATTGCCGCATTTTTCATCCTTTCGGGAGACGCTAATGTGCTCTACACATTCTACACACCCATGCAGGCGAATCCCTGGTTTTATGTCGGCCTGGCCTTGCTGGTCGTTGGAATCCTGCTGAATTGTGTGGGGATGTTCATCACCTATCAGAGCTGGAGAAAACGGAATCCCGGTGAATTGACGCCGCTTTTCGCATTTTTCTCCAATGCAGTTTTTGTCCTTTGGGTCTTTGCGTCCCTCTTCATCGCTGTGTTTGTAGTGGGGATGGTCATCCCTTGGGCGTTTGGCTGGGTCCCGACAATCGATCCCATGATCGGGCGCACCATGTTTTGGGCTTTCGGCCATACGCTCGTTAATATTTGGATGCTGACTTCCATTTCCGCCTGGTATGTCTCAATGCCAAAAATTATCGGTGGGAAGGTGTTCAGTGATTCGCTTGCCCGAGTCGCCGTGGTCATTCTTGTGGTCGCCAACGTACCCGGTGGCTTCCATCACCAGATTCTTGATCCAGGATTGTCTGTGGAATTGAAATTCCTGCATGTCATCCAAACGTTCATGATCATCTTTCCATCGCTTATGACAGCTTTCGCGATGCTTGCTACAATGGAGCGTGCCGGCAGAACAAAAGGGGTCACAAGTTTACTGGGCTGGTGGAAAATCCTCCCTTGGTCCGACGCTCGTTTCTTCGCTTTGATTGTCGCCATGTTGGCTTACATTCCGGCTGGACTGGGGGGGATCATCAATGCCAGCAATCAGGTCAATCAAGTTGTCCACAATTCGATCTGGGTCACTGGACACCTGCATTTGACTGTGGGGACGACGGTTATGCTGACGTTTTTCGGAATTTCCTATTGGCTGATCCCTTATCTATCGGGAAGAAAAATGACGAAAACCATCAATCGTTTAGCCCTTGCCCAAACGGTTGTCTGGGCAAGCGGAATGCTTCTGATGTCCGGTGCGATGCATTTTAATGGACTGCTTGGAAGCCCGCGCCGGACGGCAAATACAACATATAACGGACACAGTGCCGCATCGGATTGGGCGCTGTATGAAATGTTGATGGCTATGGGTGGAGTCATCCTGTTTATCGGCATTCTCTTGCTGGTATACATCTGGATCCAACTTGCCTTTATCGCACCAAAAGGAGACACAGATTTTCCGATTGGCGAAGATTACAATAAAAAAGATGCATCCCCACTGTTCATGGATCGTTGGGCGATCTGGGTTGCTCTGGCGACACTTTCAATCGCCATCGCCTACGTGATCCCGTTACTGGACTTTGCTTCGGGAAATTCACCGGGATCTCCACCATTTTTGATGCCATAACTTTTCAAAATAGAAAGAGGGCGATAGAAGTCTGATGAATACAGACTTCTATCGCCCTCTTTCCTCTTGCTCCGAAAATTCAATTCGTACAGGTTCAAACCTGAAGCGAAAAGAAGGTCCGCTTTTCAACATCCCGGATAACAGAATTTAACGAAAAACACTGTACCTTCTTCATTCGACTGCACATTGATTTTAGCATGATGGCGGGCGGCAATTGCATAAGAGACGCCCAGCCCTAGACCAGTGCCATTATCTTTCGTGGTATAGAAAGGAGTGCCGATTTTCTTCAGGACTTCTTTGTCCATCCCTGCGCCTTGATCGCGGATTTCCAATACGACAGTGTCTTTCTCTTCAGTATAAGTGCGAATCGACAGCATTTTTCCCGGCTGCATCGCTTCCAGGCCATTTCTGCACAGGTTGATGAGCAATTGACGGATTTCATCCCGGTTCAAGAACATTTCGGGTATCTCCTGCGTCTCGAACTCGATGATTTTGTTTTGGTTGAAGGTATCGATTTCCAGTAGTGGTGCGATATCATAGATGATGGCATTTAAATCCTGCATCTTCAATTCCGATGAACGCGTATTTCCCATCGAAAGAAATTCTGAAATGATGGAGTTGGCGCGATCCAATTCATCAATCATGAGCTCGAAGTAATTAATGTATTTCTTCAATCCCTGATCATTTGTAAGCAATTGAAGGAAGCCCCGGACCGTGGTCATCGGATTACGGATTTCATGGCTGATTCCCGCAGCCATCTGGCCGATCAATTCGAGATTCGATAAGCGTTTCAGCTCATTTTCATAGTTCTTTTTTTCTGTAGTGTTTTTGCATAGGCAGCAGATGCCATCATCAAATGGATAGGCGACCACTTCAAAGCAGCAGCCCTCCGCTGATGAAACTTCAAAATGCACAGGAATGCGCTCCGACATCGCTCGGTAAAGCTCATCATGCAGAACGGGATTGAGTGTATCCGAATACACATCCCATATGCTTTGCCCCAACACGTTCTCGGATGCTTTCCCTTTTGGTAGATACTGATGCTGGTTGATGTAGATGAATTCCCAGTTCTTGTTCAGCGCGAAGAAACCATCCGTTATGCTTTCGATGACACTGGTGACTTTGTCGTTGGCAGTCGCCAATTCGTTTGTACGTCTTTTCACACGCAATTCCAGTTGATCCATATACGTTAAATTTGAATAGCTGAGGGCTGTCGCATCAACAATCGAATGCGCCAGGTGGACCTGGGATTTTTCGTCCGACTGGAGGGTCTCCATTAAACAGGCGATGGCAATAAACCCGAAAACTTCTCCTTTCGAAATCAATGGAATTAACAGCAGCCGGCATCTTTCCTCACTCGGTATAAACTTGACTGTTCTGTTGACCATCACTTCATGGATAATGTTTTCAGTGCATTGATTCGCCTGGATATCCTTCAGTGCATTCTTCCATTCATCTTCTGTCCATTCAGACTCCTTGCTCATTCCTTTAAAACTGAGGACATTTTCTTTCTTCGGATTGCTGAGAAAGGCGGCAACATTCGTGCAGTCCACGGTTTTGCCCAAATAATAAAAACAAGTATCCAAGGTTTCCTGGATGGTTGAGCACATGGACAATTCGCGGTTGGCATCGAGCAACAGCTGCTTTTCTGCAAGTAAATGCTCTTTCTGCTTTAAGTTATTGGCATTTTGAATAGCGACCGCTGCCATATTGACATATGCCTCTACACTTTGTATCTGCAGCTCTGTAATGTCCATGGGTTTTCCACAATCGAATAGAAAGACCAGTCCAAAGAGGTGCTCCTCATAAATGATTGGGAGCCCGAGCAGTGAATGGATATTGAATGCCGCGACAGCTGACGGGTCGGGTCGTCTATCCCTCGAAGTATCGGGAATATAAATCGTCTGCTTCGTATTCAGGATGTCTTTGGCGAAGCGATCTGTTTCAATATTGATTTCCTGGGAAGAAATGGCGTGGCCGTTGATGAAATCAGGTTTTCCGGCTACCGCCCTGAAATGGCCATCTTCATCAGGGAGATAGATGCCGACAGAATCGCATTGAACGATCTCTTCGGAGATTGCAACCGTGACATGCTTTAGTACTTCATGCAGTTCCAACTTCGTATTGATGATTTTCGTCAGTTCTGCCAGTCTTGAATACCTGCTTTGTTCTTTTAACATAGTCATACGCTCCGCTCTTGATCCTTACGAAATAGTAACGATGATTTTGGACAAATTTCTCTATTTCGTGAGGATATTATGTCAGTAGCTTACCATAGATTATTTTGTATCGGCTGATAATTTTTCACTTTCCCGCTTTGCTGAATGTTTTTCGGAAAACAGCATGCTGAAGTTGATGGCAGCTAGATTCAGCCATTCATGTATGCGTATTCTCCTTGTCTTAAGATGGCAGAATAACGCCTGAAAATCCGCCGATCAACACTTCCTTGCCCAGTTGGTTTTTACAGCTGAACGAAGCTGCGATCGCTGTCCGGTTGTTGGCCAGTTTCTCATACTGTTCAATTTCCACGTCACAAATGATGGTGTCTTTTGAAAACACCGGTCTTAAAAACTCAAAGTTCATGGTGCGGGCCATGACATTATGGTCTCCACCGACTTTTGTAGGCAAGGTTGCCGTCAGCAAACCCTGCACCATCAATCTTCCTTCCTCGTCTGGCGTCAGGTGATGATTTCCCTCATCTCCTGAAACTTTCGTAAACAGTTCTATGTCCTCTTTTGTGAAGCTCCGTTCGAATGAAATGACATCTCCTACTTTTAATGACAAATCGATTCCTCCTGTCGGCAGTTTTAAATCTGCTGAAAAAATCACACTGCCCGTTATTTTAATCGGTTAAATTTTTGATATATCTTCTTGGCTGCTTGGATTGGAAACTTCTTGTTATTTTCATTATAAACAAAACCACCGACTTTTTCGGCGAATTTAACTATAGTGTGGATTTCAGACAACTCCCAGCTAAGTTTACTTATTTTAAATCCATTTTCATGAATAGGACACATGTCCTTTCCGTATTTTTCATCTTCTTTTACTGTAAAATGAAAGAAAGGTGTGTGAGCTGGATGAGAGGAATCTTTTTTGCCCTGGCAGGCGGCTTTTTCCTGACCTTCCAGAGTGTTGCAAATGCCACAATCAGTACTGGCATCGGAACATGGCAGGCAGCGACGATGACACAGTTCACCGGCTTTGTGCTGGCGCTGTTGATTGTTGTTATCCTGAGGGACCGTTCGTACCTCAATTTAAAAACAGTACCGCCTCTTTACGCATCCGGGGGAATGCTGGCAGCGGTCGTCCTTTACAGCAATATGACAGCAGTCCACCGGATGGGTGTAACGCTGACCATCGGCATCTTTTTGATTGCCCAGTTGGTTGCGGCAGTCATGATCGACAGTAAAGGCTGGTTCGACATGGCCAAGCAGCGGATCGGGCGGACACAGATTGCGGGGCTGTTGCTGATGATTGCAGGAGTCATTGTCCTGAAATGGTGAGGAGAGTGGAAATGGAATTGACAAGCAGGGATTATCTATCCCAATACGGACTTGCGGATTTGTTTCCGGAACGTGTCCAACATGCGATGCAAATGGAAAGTTTAGCAGGTGGAGACCGTTTGCTGTCTCAAGGAGATGATTCCGGTACCCTCTACCTCCTAGTCAAAGGAAAACTGAAGGTATCCATGCTTTCGCCCGAAGGAAAGCGTTTAATTTTAGCGTTTAAAAATCCTTTTGATTTGGTGGGCGATATCGAATTCATCCAGCAATGTCCGCTGATCAATACCGTAGAAGCCGTCACAACGACACGGGTCATCCGGATTCCATACGAAATCCTGCAAAAAGAGATGGCAGACAATCCCGTGTGGCTTCAATTCCTCCTCGAAACCGTTACCCAGAAATTCAAAATGAAATCGCACGCCATGAACTTCAACCTGCTTTATCCAGTGGATGTTCGCCTGGCGAGCTACCTGTTGTCCATGACACCGACAGAGCCGAAACTCGACTCCACTTCCCTCGTCGATATGGCTGACTTGATCGGCACCAGCTATCGGCATTTGAATCGTGTGCTTAAGCAATTCGAACAAGCCGGCTGGATCACTAAAAAGCGTGGGAAAATCACCATTCTTGACCGTTCTTCCCTGCTCGCTCAAGCCGGTCAAAATATTTACGAATAGGAGAATCTGTATGGCAATCGGCATCTTATTGGCATTACTCGGAGGCGCGTTTGTCTGTCTTCAAAATACGTTCAACGCCAACGTTAAAAAACATGTCAGCGTCTGGTCCACTACGGCCCTTGTCCTGCTTCTCGGATTTCTGGCTTCACTTGCCGCGGGGCTCGCTTTTGAAGGCAGCCGGCTGTTCGAATTCGAGGCACAACCCTGGTTTTGGTTCAGCGGCATACTCGGCGTCGGCGTCGTGGCCTGCGTAACACAGGGCGTCCAGATTCTCGGACCCAGCCGCGCCATTTCCCTGATCATGGTGTCGCAGATTTTCTTTGGCTTGATGTGGGATACGCTCGGATGGTTCGGCTTGGAAAAAGTCGCTTTCACATGGCAGTCCCTGCTCGGCGTCCTGTTGATCAGCGGCGGTGTCCTGTTATTTCAGCTGGGTCCAAGACTTGAGCAGCATCACGCTTCAAAAAGAAAATCTGTCGGGGTGGACGGCTCTGTAAAAGGGTAGTCCCAAGAAATTTTAATCGACATCAGTTTTTTGAGAATAAGTGGATCGTTAAGACAAAAAAAGGAAGAGCCGCAATGGTGCAGCTCTCCTTTTTTTATGCCATTCAACTGCCGTTACTTCATGTAACGGTATTCCCTCAAACTGTTTAAATTGAAGATTTCCTGCATTAATTCTTCTCCGATATTCGTTTCCCTGACTTTTTTTCGCTCCAGCTCTTCATCGACCAGCCGTTTTGCGGACAATACATCCGTACCGTTCTGCAATACCTCTTCTTTGGAGTTGAACAATTGATGCGCCACCAGCTGCATGCCATAAGAGTTGTATAACAGCGTATAGCCGGCGATTCCTGTGGTCGATTGGTAGGCTTTCGAGAATCCGCCATCAATCACCAGCATCTTGCCGTTCGCTTTGATTGGGTTTTCCCCATCACGTTCCTTGACCGGCGTATGGCCATTGATGATACGTCCATGATCCGGATTCAAGTCGAACTCCTCCAGCATCTTGCGGCACATTTCCTCATCTTCACGCAAATAATAATACGGATTCTTCCGCTCTTTATGCGTCTCTTTGTCTTTGATGAAATAGCGCTCAAACGTCGTCATTTCCCGTTTGCCGAAAAGGGAGGAATATTCCCCTGTCCACAAGTACCAGACCATATCAGTCGCAAAGTCATCAGTTTCCTCGGGATGAACAAATGAATGCCGGAGATACCGCTCGAAAAGGTCCAATAAATCCCGGCCCGCATAGTCTTTCCCTTCAATCTCCATCTTCTCCATATTGCCTTCTTCATCCAGCGGTATACAGCCATGGATCAGTAAGTTGCCGTTGTACTTCAAATAAAGGCTCCCTTTTTTCATCAGGAAATTCATGTGCCTTGCCAATTTTTCCGAATGTTGAAGAGAAAACAGCAGCTTATCGATGACCTGCTGCTCTTCTTCCAGCAATTCATCAGGTTTTTCCGGATTGACGGTCGCAAAACAGCCGTTTTCCAGCGGATAAGTTTTTCCATGGATCGTTGCTTCATTTTTTTCATAATCGACTTTTTCAAGCAACAACCGGTCTTCCATCGCAAAACAAGGACGTCTTTTGATGATCGGACTTTCCAGCTTAAACTGAATGATGGAAATCGCCTGATGGATTTTAGTGATCTGCAGCTGTTCCTGCTCCGTCAGTTTTTCATCCGCAATTCTTTTCGGACGGAAAGCCGGGTTGTCGTCATAGTACTTTTCCGCCAGGTTCAACAGCGGACGCAGATTGATGCCATAGACATCTTCGATAATATCCAAATTATTGTAGCGTGCGCAGATACGAACGATGTTCGCCAGGCACACCTTAGAGCCGGCAAATGCGCCGATCCAAAGGACATCATGATTTCCCCATTGAATATCAACTGAATGGTAATCGATGAGTGTATCCACAATCTTATGCGGATCCGGTCCCCGGTCATAGATATCGCCCACTACATGCAGATGATCCACAGTCAAACGCTGCATCGTGTAAGCCAATCCGATGATCAGCTTGTCGGCCTGTCCGAGCGATATGATCTGATCCACCATTTTGGCGTAGTACTCTTTTTTATTTTTGAACTCGTCCGTCTTGTACAGCAGCTCTTCGATAATATAAACAAATTGCTTCGGCAGGGCTTTGCGCAGTTTCGAACGTGTGTATTTGGACGATGCATAGGACACGAGTTTCAGCATCCGTTCAATGATTTCTATGTACCATTCCTGCAACTCCGCTTTACTGCTGAAATTGCTTTTGATCAACTGCAGTTTTTCTTCCGGATAGTAAACTAATGTCGCAAATTCGTTGAGCTCTTTCTGGCTCATTTCATCTTTGAACAAGTCCTTGATCTTCACTTTCACATTTCCCGAGCCATTTCGCAGAACATGCTGGAAAGCTTGGAATTCTCCGTGTAAATCGCTGACAAAATGCTCGGTTCCTTTAGGCAGATCAAGGATTGACTCAAGATTGATGATTTCAGTTGCAACTTTTTCTTCACTATCGTATTTTTGCGCCAATAGATCCAAGTATTTTAAGTTCAACATACTACATCTCCTTCCGCGACTCGTTTTATTTTTCTGCCGTTCGGCAAAAAATAAGACGGTTACTGTAAATACCATTACTTGTTCAGAAACCTGGTCACTTTGACTGAAATAAACATTTACATACACTCAATTAAATGGTTTTATTTGGATATAAGACAAATTATACACCTCTTTTTCATCTACAAAAGAGAGAAAGGATGCTTTTTCTTAGTATTTGAGACCCCCATAAACAAAAAGGGAAAAAAAATGGTCTTCCTTATGATTCAGTTTACCGCAGAAACCGCATAAGCTCTAGTAGAAAAAAGATTAGCCGGCTGAACTGAAAAGAAATCGTTTGAACAACGGGCTGAAACCCATCGAGGAAACTCGTTATACGTGCCCAGATGAAACAGACGGTCCGGTAGATGATAAAAAAGAAGCAAGAAAGTGATGGTTTCACTTCCCTGCTTCTTATCATCTTTTAAACTTGGAGAACCTGCTGGATTTTAAAGGGCCAGCGCCAAACTGAAGGCTCACATCTCCTGAGAGCAGTCATTTGCGGTTGTTTATTGATTACCAATCCGATAGTCACAGCTATTGATATGGTCATGGACCATCCCGATTGCCTGCATAAACGAATATGTCGTCACCGGTCCCACAAATTTAAAGCCGCGCTTTTTCAATTCTTTGCTGAGCTGGACAGAAAACGGCGATTGCGCAGGAATCTGTGCATCGGTTTCCCAGTTATTGTGGACCGGTACGCCATCTGTAAAGCTCCATAGGAAATCAGCGAAACTTCCCCACTCCTTTTGAATGCTATGTACCGCCTGAGCGTTGGTACGGACAGATTGGATTTTTGCGCTGTGCTTGACTATAGGATAATTCTCTTTGATGGATACAAGATCTGCATCCGACAGCCCCGTACAATAATCAACGTCGAATTGATGGAAAGCTTCCTGATAGGCTTTGCGCTTTGATAACACAATATTCCACGATAATCCGGCCTGTGCACCTTCCAGAATCAACATTTCGAAAATATAGCGGTCTTCCCGGCTGGGCCTGCACCATTCTTCATCATGGTAGGCTTGCATCACGGCATTGCTTTGAGCCCATAAACATCGATTTCCCACCTATACCACCTCGTTTCTGTAGTTGATTCCACTATACCACTGAAGAGAAACCTCCACATTTATAGACTTTTTCGGAATACTGAAAAGGACGTCCACTAATCGTGAACGCCCTTTCGTCTAGGTCAACTCTGCCATTAGATCAATAAATTGAACAGCAGAGAATCATTATTGAGGTCTTTATATGGAAAACCGTTTTCTGTCATGCGTTTGACGAGCGGCTCGTAGTCCTCCTGGCACTTCAATTCGATTCCGACCAAGACCGGTCCTTCTTCGCGGTTTGTCCGTTTCGTGTATTCGAAATGGGTGATGTCATCATTTTCTCCAAGAACCTGCTCCATAAATTTACGGAGAGCTCCAGCACGCTGCGGGAAAGTGACGATGAAATAATGCTTCAATCCCTCATAAATCAGAGATTTTTCTTTGATTTCCTGCATCCGTTCAATGTCATTATTGCCCCCACTGATGACGCAAACAACGTTTTTTCCTTTGATGTCATCTTTATAGAAATCAAGGGCTGCAACGGATAATGCGCCAGCGGGTTCCGCCACGATGGCATTTTCGTTATACAGCTGCAAAATCGTCGTGCAGACTTTACCTTCGGGCACCAGAGCGATGTCGTCCAAGACATCTGAACAGATGGCCATGGAAAGATCCCCGACCTGTTTGACTGCAGCGCCATCGACAAATGTGTCGATGGTATCCAGACGCGTCACCTGTCCATTGGCTAGAGAAGCTTTCATCCCCGCAGCTCCGGCCGGTTCCACACCGATCAGTTTTGTCGAAGGGCTGATTCCTTTCAAGTAAGACCCGACGCCGGACGCCAATCCGCCGCCTCCGATTGCGCAGAACATATAATCGACGCGCTCCTGCATATCATTCAGCACTTCTACCGCAACTGTCCCTTGTCCAGCGATGATGCGGCTGTCGTTGAATGGATGGACAAACACCTTTTCTTCCACCGTGCAGTAGTCCATCGCCGCAGTGAAAGAATCGTCAAACGTATCGCCCGTCAATACTACCGATACTTTGTCTCCGCCAAACCGCTTGACCTGCGATACTTTTTGGCGCGGAGTCGTCAATGGCATGAAAATCTTCCCTTCAATGCCGAGTGCGAAGCACGAGTAGGCCACACCTTGCGCATGGTTGCCGGCGCTGGCACAGACGACGCCTTTAGCACGGTCTGCTGCGCTTAGGCTGCGGATGAAGTTATAGGCTCCACGCAGTTTAAAGGAACGAACCACTTGCAGATCCTCACGCTTCAAATAGACATTGCATTCATATCGTGCGGACAATAATTCATTTTTCTGCAACGGAGTTTTATTGACGACATCCTTGAGCGCCTGGTTGGCCACCATAATCTCTTCCACCGATACTCTAGATAGCTTTACTTCCCTGTCAAGCTCTGTGATGTTGCTCTTAGCCATAGATGTCACCTTCTTATTTTTATTTATCTCACTACTCTAACACATCAGAGCGTTTACTTGGTAAGAAAATTGCGACAATTCAATGAAAAGTTTTTCTCCATCTTGTCTTTATCGAACTTAAATACACCTGCAAAAGATTAGAATGGAAGATTGTTAACTATTCATTTTAATGAATGGCACATTTCCCATTTCTCCAATTGAATATTAATGAATAACAAATATGGCTCGGCTGAAAAATGAATAACTTGAATAAAAATAACCCACCCTTTTGAATAAAGGGTGGGTTATAAGTATTACTCTTTTAGTTCGACACGATAAGCGGAAACCACTTTTCCATCTGTTGCTTCATCCGCGATAAAGGAACCATTTGAATAACGGTCCACGTTCTTCAACGAATTGGCAATCAGTGAAATGCGTGCGCCTTTGTCGGTTTCCAGAATGATTTCTTCTTTACCGGTTGCAGCGACTACAGCAACCACACGGTGAGCATTCGATTTCAACTCACGGAGCATGACGACGCCCCGCTTTGCACGGCTGCCGCTTTCAAACTCCTGCAGCTTCATTTTCTTCGCCGCACCGCGGTGGGTGATCAAGACTAATTCCTGCTTCACTTCCGGGTCGATCATAACAGCGGACACTGCTTCATCCGCATCTTTCAGATTGATGCCTTTGACACCCCCGGTACGAAGTCCGGTAAGCGGAACTTCCTCCAGTGGGAAACGTACCCCATAGGCTTGCTTAGTCCCTATGAACAATTCGGTTTCCTTCGTCACCAATCCCGCATAAATCATCGCATCGCCCGACTTCAGGTTCATCGTCTTAATAGCACGTGAATAACGCTGAATATGATAATCCTTCAACGCTGAACGTTTGACCTGCCCTAATTTAGAGACCGTCAGGATGCTGGCTTCTGCATCGAAGTTTTCAAACGGATACACCGCAAGGATGGATTCATTGGCATCCAATTGCACGATGCTGGATAAATGCTGGCCAAGGTCTTTCCATTTGATATCAGGCAATTCATTGATCGGCTGGTAAACAAAGTTTCCTGCAGTGGTGAATATCAGAATGGTATGCTGCGTATTTAAGTTGCCTTCGAACAGCAGATAATCCGTTTCTTTCATCGCGAAGTCCTTGCCGTTTGAAGCGGCATGAGAACGTGTACTGGTCCGCTTGACATACCCTTCTTTGGTTACGGTTACTACCACTTCTTCGCTTGGGATCATGATTTCGCGTGTAATAGTGATTTCTTCAATTTTATCTTCAATGACGGATCGGCGCGGTTCTGCAAATTGCTTGCGTATGTTTGCCAATTCTTTCTTGATGACATTTTTTAATTTTGTTGAACTGGTCAGTATCCCTGTCAATTCAGCGATCAATTTTTTCAGATCGTTTTCTTCTTTTTGCAGTTCCGTGATGTCCGTATTGGTCAAACGGTATAGTTGCAGGGAGACAATCGCTTCCGACTGTGCTTCCGAGAAATCGAATGACTCAATCAGGTTATTTTTGGCATCGCGTTTATCTTTTGAAGAACGGATGGTCTTGATCACTTTGTCCAGAATCGATAGAGCTTTCATCAAGCCTTCCACAATATGCATACGATCACTGGCTTTTTGCAGATCGAACTCAGAACGCTTGGTGATAACTTCTTTCTGATGCTCGATATAGGCATCCAGCATCGTCTGCAATGTCATCATTGTCGGACGGCGTTTGTAGATGGCCACCATATTGAAGTTGTAGCTGACCTGCAGATCGGTATTTTTATAGAGATAGCTCAAAATTCCGTTTGCCTGGACATCTTTCTTCAATTCAATGACAATCCGCAATCCGCTTCTGTCCGATTCATCCCGTACTTCGGAAATGCCTTCAAGCTTGCGGTCGAACCGGTGGTCGTCAATTTTTTTGATCATATTGGCTTTATTGACTTCAAAAGGGATTTCTGTAATGACGATCTGTTCTTTTCCGCCTTTTAACGGTTCCACCCGGGCTTTTGAACGGACAATGATTTTGCCTTTGCCGGTTTCATAAGCTTTACGGATGCCATCCACTCCCTGGATGATGCCGCCGGTCGGGAAATCCGGTCCTTTAATGACGGTCATCAGTTCCGCGACTGTCGCTTGTGGGTTATCCATGCGCATCAATACCGCATCGAGTACTTCGTGAAGGGCATGCGGCGGGATATCGGTGGCATAGCCGGCAGAAATACCGGTCGACCCGTTGACCAGAAGGTTCGGGAATCGAGCCGGCAAAACAGTCGGTTCCATATCAGAATCATCAAAGTTTGGGATGAAATCCACGGTGCCTTTATTGATGTCCCGTAGCAGTTCAGATGAAATAGCAGATAGACGGGCTTCAGTGTAACGCATCGCAGCAGGCGAATCGCCGTCCATCGAGCCGTTATTGCCGTGCATTTCAACGAGCATGTGTCGGATTTTCCAATCCTGGCTCAAGCGCACCATCGCCTCGTAGACAGAGCTGTCTCCGTGTGGATGGTAGTTACCGATGACGTTACCGACGGTTTTAGCCGATTTACGGAACGCTTTATCATTGGTGTTGCCCTCGTGGTACATTGCATATAAAATACGGCGCTGAACAGGTTTCAACCCGTCACGTGCGTCCGGCAATGCCCGGTCCTGGATAATGTATTTACTGTAACGGCCAAACCGATCGCCGATTACTTCTTCCAGTGGCAAATCCTGAAATCTTTCGGTTTGTGTCATACAAGTTCCTCCTCAGCGTGAATCAAATCATTTTCAAGAATATTGCTGTCTTCTTCAAGTCCGAAGTCGACGTTGTTTTCGATCCATCTGCGCCGCGGTTCCACTTTATCACCCATCAAGGTAGTGATGCCGCGTTCTGCGCGTGCACTGTCTTCAATCGTAACCCGGATCAATGTACGGGATTCTGGGTTCATGGTCGTTTCCCATAACTGGTCTGCGTTCATCTCACCCAAACCTTTGTAGCGCTGCAGTGTATAGCCTTTACCGACTTTTTGGATCGATGCATCCAAATCCGATTCTGTCCAAGCGTAGTCGACCACTTCTTTTTTGCCGATGCCTTTGGAAACCTTGTATAGCGGCGGAAGCGCGATAAACACTTTTCCAGCCTCGATCAGTGGCTTCATATACCGGAAGAAGAACGTCAGCAGCAGCACTTGGATATGCGCTCCATCCGTATCTGCATCGGTCATGATGATGATTTTATTGTAGGCGATGTCGTCGATTGAAAAATCGGAAGATACCCCTCCGCCAATCGCGTGGATGATGGTTGAAATCTCTTCGTTCTTCATGATTTCCTCGAGTTTCGCTTTTTCCGTGTTGACGACTTTCCCGCGCAGCGGCAGGATAGCCTGGAAGGTCCGGTCGCGCCCTTGTTTGGCAGAACCGCCGGCCGAGTCTCCCTCCACCAGGTATAATTCGTTCTTCGAGGCGTTGCGGGATTGGGCAGGCGTCAATTTACCGGACAGCAACGCGTCCGATTTCTTGCGCTTTTTGCCGTTTCGCGCGTCTTCGCGCGCTTTTCTGGCGGCCACTCGAGCCTGTGACGCACGAATTGCTTTCCGCACCAAAGAAGCGCTGAGATCAGCATTTTCTTCCAGGAAATACATCAATTTTTGGGACACGACTGAATCGACGATGCTTCTTGCTTCACTGGTTCCAAGCTTGCTTTTAGTCTGTCCTTCAAATTGCAGCATGCCTTCGGGGATGCGGACGGAAACGATGGCTGCCAATCCTTCGCGGATGTCGGAGCCTTCAAGGTTTTTGTCTTTTTCCTTCAGCAAGTTGATTTTTCTGGCATAGTCATTGAAGACGCGTGTCATGGCCGCTTTTGCGCCGGTTTCGTGGGTACCACCATCGCGGGTCCGGACGTTGTTGACAAACGACAGGATCGTTTCGGAATAGCCATCGTTGAACTGGAACGAAAATTCAATCTCCATTTCGTCCTGCTGCCCTTCGATATAGGCTACTGGGTGCAGCACGTCTTTTTCCTCGTTCAGGTAAGATACAAACGCTTCAATGCCGGTTTCATAGTGAAAAATGTCCTTTGCTTCTGTCCGTTGGTCGAACAACTCGATCTTCAGCCCCTTCAACAGGAAAGCAGACTCGCGCAGACGTTCGGAAAGCGTTTCATAATTGTATTTGGACACGGAAAAAATAGCTTCATCCGGCAAAAAGTGGATCATGGTACCACTTTCTTTTGTCGATCCGATTTCTTCAAGCGTCGTGGCCGGCTTGCCGCCGTTTTCAAATCGTTGGCGGTACTTTTTGCCGTCACGGTAAATCGTCACTTCCAGAAATTCGGATAAAGCATTAACGACCGATGCACCGACGCCATGAAGGCCTCCACTTGTCTTATAGCCGCCCTGGCCGAATTTCCCTCCGGCATGGAGAACCGTCAGAATCACTTCCGGAGTGGGTTTTCCGCTTCGGTGCATTCCTGTAGGCATGCCGCGTCCATAATCCCGGACACTGATGCTGTTGTCTTCATGGATGGTTACAGTAATTCTGTCTCCGTATCCTGCAAGCGCTTCATCGACCGAGTTATCGACAATCTCATAGACCAAGTGGTGAAGCCCGCGTGTATCCGTCGACCCGATATACATCCCCGGACGCTTTCTAACGGCATCTAAGCCTTCGAGTACCTGAATTGCTTCTTCGTTGTATGCCGTATTTTGAATTTTAGCCATCTAATTCCCTCCAACAAACATTTGTTCGCATAATGATCTCTCTTAATCGTATTCTATTTCGTACTCATCTGTCAAACTTCATAGAAAAAGAGCGCTGAGCGCCCTTTAGCAGTAATGCCTTATTTCAGAATGGCGTGTTCCACTTTGATGCAACGGTCCATAATGACTGTGTAACCTGCATCAGCCAAGCGATTGAATACGTCTTCATCAACTACATTTAATTGTGTCCAGAACACTGGACAATCGATTTTCATGAACTCTTCAGCGATATCTTCTAAAAACTCACTGCGCCGGAAAACGTTGACGATATCCACTTTTTCTGGAATTTCACTCAAAGAGGCGTAACTTTTTTCACCCAGTACAGTATCTGCCTGCGGATTGACTGGGATGATGCGGTAACCGGCCCGTTGCATGGCTTCCGAAACGATATGCGAAGTTCGGCTTGGATTCGGGCTCAGGCCGATTACAGCAATTGTTTTCGCATTGTCGAGTACGTTTTTGATTTCTTCTCGGCTAGGATTGTTCAAGATCATCACCTGTCCTTTTTATTCTATCATACACGAATTCGTCCTGCCTGTTGAATAATTTGGCATCTATTGTTCAAAGAACTTCAGTCATGGTAAACTGATACTACAAAATAAGGTTGTTTTAAAGGAGTTCATGATGACTATACTGCTTCCCATTCTACTCGCTTACCTGCTCGGCTCGATTCCGTCTGCCTTATGGGTCGGGAAACTATTTTACAACACGGACATCCGCACACAAGGAAGCGGAAATTTAGGCGCAACCAACACATTCCGGACACTCGGGAAGAAAGCCGGAATTGCCGTCACGCTGCTGGATATCCTGAAAGGGACGGCCGCAACGCTGATTCCCCTCTACATCGCAACTGACATTCACCCGCTGCTGCTCGGGGTCATCGCAGTCATTGGCCACATCTATCCGGTGTTCGCTAAATTTAAAGGCGGCAAAGCAGTTGCGACTTCAGGCGGTATCCTTCTCGGCTATCAATGGCCATTGTTCATCATGGCGGTGGCAGTGCTGCTCATCGCTTTGAAGATCACGAAAATGGTGTCGTTGTCTTCTATTATCCTGGCTGTCGTTTTCATCATCTATACGACTTTTTACGGGATCTATACGGGAGACTACCTGTTTATGATTGTCATATACATTCTGGCTTTGTTCATCATTTTCCGCCATCGGGCCAATATTTCCCGGATCCGCGCAGGAACTGAGCCGAAAATCAACTGGTAACCCCAGTGGAAGGACGTGTGATATGCAGATTAACATTAGTCAAGACGCACTCGATTGGTTTAAACAAGAAATGGAAGTGGCTCCTGGAGAAGCAGTTCGCTTTTTCGTCCGCTACGGTGGTTCCAGCAAGCTGCAGCCTGGATTTTCATTGGGTGTAACCAAAGATCAGCCGTATGAAATGGCTGTCCAGGTGGAACAGAACAAAGTCACCTACTTTATTGAACAAACCGATGTCTGGTATTTTGACGGTCACAATCTACAGGTCAGCGTCAATGATGACTTGCACGAACTTGATTATTCATATACAAAATAAAAAAGCATGAGCTATTCATGCTTTTTTATTTTGCAGTTTATTCAGTTGCTCCAATTGCCCTTCCCGCTGCAGAATAGCCTTTTGGCGATCGCCGAACAAGTCAAAATGCGGGTAATTGCCGCGCAAATCCATCCATTCACGCTGCAGACCATACTGCTTGCCCCATGTCTCCAGCTTATCCAAATCGCAGCAACCGACTTTGGTGACCGTACTGCATCCCGGAAAGCGCTCATCCACCCAGTAATGGGTCAAAAATGAAATCTGTCCCTTGGCGACTCCCTGTTTCCAGCGCTCCAGCTCGTCCCGCTTAATTCCGAACGCCATCGGCTGCCTGCCTTTTGATCTCTTCGTATTTTTCATGCCATTCCGGATAGATTTTTTTGATGGAAACCGGACGGAACGACTCTTTTTTGACTACTACGTGCTCGGATGTTGCGGTTGCAGCAATCGCACCGTCTTCATGGACGATTTCATAGCCGTATTTGGTCCGCAGGCGCCCGTGCTCCTCAACCCAGGTCCGGACATAGGCTTTCTGTCCGTAACGGAGAGCCGCTTTATATTGAATGGAGATATCGGTAACTGGCGATAAGTAACCGTCTTTTTCCATTCCCGCATACGTGAATCCCAGATCTTCAATCAGTTTGGTGCGGCCGATTTCCAGCCAGATAATATAGTTGGCATGATAGACGACCCCCATTTGATCGGTTTCCGCATAACGGATTTCTATTTCTTTTTCGCTTATGTACATGTCCATTTCACCTCTTTATTCCGCTTTAACGGGCAGTAAGACTCCCGCTTCTACATGTGGGAGGTCCACTGACCGTATAAGTCCGATTGGATCAACTAACAATCAGTGGTGATGAAACCCCACTGATTGAAGTTTCTCTTTACCAGTATACAAGAAATTCGTTTTTAGATGTAAGAGAAAAGGCTGCCGGGGGAATTCCCCCGGCAGCCTTTTGGGTGTAGATTTTATACTTCCAGCAATTTGTTGCGCAGCACCATTTGCAGGATGCCGCCGTGGCGGAAATAATCCACTTCCACTTCGGAATCGAAACGTGCCAATACTTTGAACTCAGTCACTTTACCGTCTTCAGCAGTAGCTGTAACAGTAAGGACGTCGCGTGGTTTCACGTCATCAGACAAGTTGACGCTGATGGTTTCGTGTCCAGTCAATCCAAGAGAATCAGCGCTTTCGCCGTTGACGAATTGCAATGGCAGAACGCCCATCATTACAAGGTTCGAACGGTGAATACGCTCATAGCTTTCAGCGATGACTGTTTTGATGCCTAGAAGGAACGTACCTTTAGCAGCCCAGTCACGTGAAGAGCCCATGCCGTAGTCTTTACCAGTCAAGACAACAAGTCCTGTGCCTTGTTCCTGATACTTCATGGCAGCGTCGTAAATTGCCATTGTTTCGCCAGTTGGCCAGTAAGTCGTGTAACCGCCAGTTGTTCCTGGAGCTACCTGGTTACGGATACGAATGTTGGCGAATGTTCCGCGCATCATGACTTCGTGGTTACCGCGACGAGATCCGTAAGAGTTGAAGTTACGTGGCTCTACGCCGTTTTCACGAAGGTATAGTCCTGCTGGCGTATCTTTGCCGATGGCACCAGCTGGTGAAATATGGTCAGTCGTGATCGAGTCTGCGAATTTCGCAACTACGCGAAGGTCAGCCAACGGTTGGATCGGAGCCGGCTCTTTTGATAGACCTTCAAAGAACGGCGGGTTCTGGATATAAGTTGAAGTTGCATCGAACTCATACAAAGAATCGTCGTTCGTTTCAATCGCGTTCCATGCTTCGTTTTCATTGAATACGTGCTCGTATTCTTTGCGGAACAATTCTGGAGTGACTGTGTCTTTAACGACTTGTTTGATTTCTTCAGTTGATGGCCAGATGTCTTTGAAGAAGACGTCTTTGCCATCTTTGTCTGTGCCGATCGGCTCAACTGCGAAGTCGATATCCACTGTACCGGCAAGTGCATAAGCAACAACCAGCATTGGAGATGCCAAGTAGTTAGCTTTTACAAGCGGGTGGATGCGTCCTTCAAAGTTACGGTTACCTGACAATACAGATGAAACCAGTAAATCGTTGTCCAGAATCGCTTCTTCGATTTCAGGAAGCAATGGACCAGAGTTACCGATACATGTTGTACAGCCGTAGCCGACTAGGTTAAAGCCGATTTGGTTCATGTAATCCAACAAACCAGAATCATTCAAGTAACCCGTAACAACTTTAGATCCCGGAGCCAATGAAGTTTTCACGTAAGCAGGTGGAGTCAATCCTCTTTCGACTGCTTTTTTCGCTACTAATCCAGCACCAAGCATTACGTATGGGTTAGAAGTGTTTGTACAGGACGTGATTGCTGCAATCGCCAAAGCACCAGTCTTCATATCAACATTTCTGCCATCTTTGAAGTTAACTGTTGCAGTTTTTTCGATTTCAGCTGCATCAAGTGCAAAACCGTGTGGTCCTTCTTCGCCAGTTACAGCTTTGTTGAACTCAGGTTTCATTTGAGATAAAGGAATCAAATCCTGTGGACGTTTCGGTCCTGCAAGGTTTGGTTCGATTTCAGAAAGGTCGATTTCCACAAGGTCTGTGTAGATCGGATCTTCGTTTTCAACAGTGAAGAACATATCGTTCTCCTGCAGATACTTCTTGGTTACAGCAATTTGGTCTGCATCACGTGCAGTCAAACGCATGTAATCAAGTGCTTCGTCGTCGACTGGGAAGAATCCGCAAGTTGCGCCGTATTCTGGAGCCATGTTGGCAATTGTTGCGCGGTCAGCAAGCGGCAAAGTTGTAACACCAGGTCCGAAGAACTCAACAAATTTACCAACTACGCCTTTTTTACGCAATGTTTGAGTGACTTTTAACGCCAAATCGGTAGCAGTTGCACCGTTTGGAAGTTCGCCAGTCATTTTAACTCCGATAACTTCTGGAATTGGGAAATAAGAAGGCTGTCCAAGCATGCCAGCTTCAGCTTCGATACCGCCAACGCCCCATCCAAGAACACCGATTCCGTTGATCATTGTCGTATGTGAATCTGTACCGACCAATGTATCAGGGAATGTTTCGAATGTACCGTCTGCATTTTCAACTGCATGGACAACGTTTGCCAAGTATTCAAGGTTTACCTGGTGAACGATACCGGTTGCAGGTGGAACCGCACGGTAGTTATCATAAGCTTTTTGAGCCCAGCTAAGGAACTGGTAGCGCTCAGCGTTACGATCGAATTCAAGTTCCATGTTGATGCGAAGCGCATCTTCTGTTCCATAGTTATCAACCTGTACAGAGTGGTCAATTACAAGATCCACTGGAATTTCAGGGTTGATTTTGTTCGGGTCTCCACCCATTTCAGCCATTGCTGAACGAAGTGCAGCCAAATCGACGACTACTGGTACGCCAGTGAAATCCTGGAGGATAACGCGTGAAGGCTTGAATGGAACTTCCGCTTCTTTGTTGGCATCTTTGCCCCATTTTGCTAATTCTTCAACGTGCTCGTCTTTGATCACATATCCGTCATGCTGACGCAATACGGATTCCAATAGAACTTTAATTGAATAAGGGAGGCGTGATACTTTAGCGACTCCTGCTTCTTCTAATGCTGCTAAACGATAATAGTTATACGTTTTGCCATTTAGCTCAAAAGAAGTGCGGCTGTTGTGCAAACTGCTCTTTGCCATTTGTGTGTTCCTCCTTTGAATCTTCTGAAAAGGCTCGTGACAGCGCTTTTCTCCTCTTCCATCATACCGAAAGTGGGAGCATAAGTAAATTACATTAAAATTATACATTGTGATAAGTTTTTCGAATGACTATTCTGCGAATCAATCGAGTTTGCTTAATGTCTTTTCCAGCTGCTTGAAATGCCGCTTTTCATGCAATCCGACAAATGGAAACCATTGAAAGAGCGGCACTTTTCCAAACACCGGATGATCCATCGATTTTTGTTTCAGTTGTTCAGAGCCGGCGCTTGCATACACTTCATACAATAAATTATGGGAAGCATTCAAACGCTCTTTCATCTCTTCAAGCGTAACGAATTCTTCAGTCGGCACCACATGTTTCGGTGCTTTCACTTTGAAGGACCGGCTGACTGTCAATGCGATTGGCTTTTTTATCGCTTTGTGGCTGTCTTCTTTCGTGAGCTCGTAGGACACCCCTTTCGCAATGGTTTTTTCCATTAGTTGAAGATGATCCAGAATCTGAATTGGCGACCATTCTTCCGCTGACGGTTTTTGGTTCAGTTTTTCATCACTCAACCCCTCTACTGCCTGAAGAATCTGGTTTCTGATTTTTGCGTTATCTTCTTTGAACATCTCAATATCCACCTTCATTTCATCTAATTGCCTATCTCTATTAACATACCCTAATCTATCCGAATTATATACATGAATTGCAGCACATTCTGCCTTGTAGCCTCGGCTTACCAATAGCCAGTATCGCAGGTTTCCTTCGACCTTGTTCTATAAGGGAAAATACGTTCTATTTGACTGAATTAATGGTATAATTTAAGGAAATTCCTTAGAAGAGGTGACGCACGATGCCTTACGGTTATGAGAAATTCCGGTTGGACAATGGCATTAGTCCGAATACGGTTGTCCATGAAGTCCAATTGATCCGCTCGCTCTTCGCTTTTCTTCGGCATACCTATAAAAAACCGGTGGAGCCGCATGACATCCGCCCCTCCGATATCCAGCAGTTCCTGCAGGATCAGCATGCATCCGGCATTAAAGACAGCACTTTGAACCGAAAGCTGATCTATATCAGAAGATGGTTTGATTATATGTGGCAGATTGGGCGCATTCCCAATGATTTCATGCCAAAGTTTAAGTTCAGCGAAAAACTTGATTTGACACCTTCCGATATCTATTTGGACTATGAAGACCTATTGAAGAAAAAAGACGCCGTACTGGAGGCGGATCATCTATCATTAAATGCCAAGATCCTTTATATCCTATATTTGCGCGGACTTCGGCTGCGCGATATGGTGGCCATCGATGTGGATAATTTTGATGACCGCGATGGAAAACTGACATTGGCGGTCGAAAAGAAAGACGGTTATCAATGTCTTCTGGAATTTTCGGACAAGGAGATTCCTGTCATGCTTGATGGAATTGAACGCGCCGTATTCCGTGGCACGCCGTATTTGTTGTCGTCCAAAGTGAAAAACGAATACACAATGTTCCAGATGGGATCATTGTCTGATTACACTGAAGCGCTTTCCTCTTTTGTCGGCATGCCGATGCGATCCGGGGATATCCGTTTCGCTTATGTTCACTACCTCTATTCTGTTGAGCACAAGAACCTCGAGGAAATCCAGGAAATTCTGGGTGTTTCGCTCGACTCGGCATCACGTATCCTTAAGGATTCCCTGGTTCGCCTAAAAAGAGGCACACATTAAAACAGCCTGTCCCGGAGTATCGGGACAGGCTGTTTTTGGTTTCCAGTCATAAGAAAAAACCGAAATCCAAAGCAAAATTGAAAATGAGCAAAGTATGGATCACTACAAAAATCATTGCTTGCCGATCTAATTTCTCTACGTTTTCATATTGCATCAGGACCACCCCTTCTCTATATAATAGTCTGATTATACTGAAAACTTAGTCCTTTGGCAAGGATTATTACTTTCAGTAATTAAGGATTTAGGTTTATAATCAAGAAAAGAATTGGAGTGGATCACATGAAAAAAGCATTATTGGTTGTCGATTACACAGTGGATTTCGTTGCGGATGACGGAGCACTGACTTGCGGAAAGCCTGGACAGGCGATTGAAGAAACGATTTGCAGACTGACAGAAGAATTTCTAACCGAGAAAGAACTGGTGGTAATGCCGGTCGATCTGCATGAAAAAACCAATGCATTCCATCCGGAGGCGTACCTTTTCCCCCCTCATAATATTAGAGGGACTGCTGGAAGAGAGCTTTACGGCCGCCTTGCGGAAGTCTATAAAGCTAATGCGGACCACATCATCTGGATGGATAAAACGAGGTACAGTGCATTTGCCGGCACCAACCTGGAGCTGCTTTTGAGTGAACGGAACATCAAGGAATTGCACATTGTTGGCGTCTGTACGGACATCTGCGTACTGCATACGGCAGTCGATGCCTACAACAAAGGATACAAAATTTTCATCCATGAAAAAGGTGTTGCCAGCTTTGATCAAGCAGGCCATGACTGGGCTCTGCGGCACTTCACTACAACCTTAGGCGCACGAGTTTTATAATTTTTTTGCCTGTTTATGTTTCAAATGTCCTGTTTCTGGTTATACCTAGAGTGTAGCAATTATTCATTACATTCGAAAAGGAGCTGGAAAAAATGGGTTTTATTTTATATTTGATTATGGGTGGTATCATTGGTTGGATCGCGGGTATGATTCTTGGTAAAGATGTACCTGGCGGCATTATCGGTAACATCATCGCAGGTATCGTAGGTGCTTGGTTAGGTGGATTGATTCTTGGAGATCTAGGTCCAGTTGTTTGGGGCGTAGCTATTATCCCAGCATTAATCGGTGCTTTGATCTTTGTATTCGTTCTTAGCCTGATTATGGGATCTATGAGAAAAGGTCGTAGAGCCTAATAAAAAAGAGTGGACAATGTCCACTCTTTTTTTTTGCGTTCAATTGTATTCTTCTTCATACATATTGTAATAATGCAACACGTCAGCAACGTACTCTTCACTGTGATTGTATTGGAAAATTGCGCTTTCCAAGTCCCCTTCAACGGCACCGTTCTGTGACAGGTAATTCGCAGCGCTGTACAAAGCATCCGTTAAATTATATGGATCCGCAATGCCATCTCCGTTTCCGTCGACTCCATAACCTCCATAATAGGCAATTACATCAAGGTTTGTCTTATCTTCTTCACTGATTTCCCCTTGTCCTTTTCCCGAGCAGGTCGGATGGCTCCATCCCACAAAAGTGCAGGGCATAAACTGAAGATGTCCTTCTGCTCCCACTGGAGACAACAATGGATCCATCCTCGAAAACCTTGTTTCAACCCTGTGATGGGCAGCGAGTAAAGTCCAGGGAATGCTGTAGGCATCTGACGCTTCTTTATAGAGCGGAATGTATTCTTCCGGGACCTCCAGCTCCACTAAGTGGCTGGGTGCTTCTTTGATGGTATCGAATACCGAAGCGGAATTGACCATCGCGAAAACAAGGATTCCGATTGTCATCGTTACTATAGCCGCCGGTACGAAAAGAATCAGGCAACCAATCTTACGCTTCCACCTAATTGGTAATTTTTTCTTTTTCATTTCTCCACACCTATTTTTTATTTGTTTAAGTGTAGCATAAACTTTATTTTATTGCCGTTTCCTGATGAATAGCCGGCAATCTAAAACCCAATTCGTCTACTATATTAAATTTCTTATGATATGATTAACTAGTTGAAAACAGGAGGTGAGTTATATGTGGGAAGACTTTAAAAAATTCGCGTTGAAGGGGAATGTCCTTGACCTTGCTGTAGCAGTAGTCATTGGCGCCGCTTTCGGTAAAGTGGTTTCTTCTTTGGTGGAAGATATCATCATGCCGGTTGTCGGAATTTTGGTCGGTGGAATCAGTGTGGAGAATTGGAGTTATACGTTCAATGATGTTGTTTTGAACTATGGCCTATTTATCCAATCCATTATCGACTTTTTCATCATTGCTTTCTCGATTTTCATGGTTATCCGCATCTTCACCAAGATGAAACGCAAAAAAGACATACCTGCCGACGAAGAGCCGGAAGTGCTGGACAAAACCCAGGAAATCCTTCTCGAAATCAGAGATCTTTTGGGCAAAGAAAAAACCGGTCTATGACCGGTTTTTTACTAGTCTTCAACCAAATTACGTAAATCAGTTTTAATATCTTCCACTGGAACATTTTCGAAGCCATCGTAATTATTGACGACAACCCCTTCTTGGTCCACTAAATAAAAACTTGTTCCATGTATGACCTGGTCGCTTTCAGGATCATTGCGGACAAAGGATTTGAAATTATCTTTCGCAAACTCCGCTATCTCCGGTTGTGTATACCCAGTAAGCAAATGCCATTTCGATTCATCCGGCACCGAATATTGGGCTAAATACGCCTGCATCGTTTCCGGTGTATCCACACTTGGGTCCACACTGAATGCTACTATCTTATAGTCCTGCAAACCTTCTGCTTCCAGCTCTTCCTGGATCCCACTTAAATTGAACGTCATTGGCGGACAAACCGTTTCGCAATTTGTGAAAACAAAGGTTGCGAGCCAAGGTGTACCTTCCAGATCCTCTAAAGAAACCGGTTCTCCCCTGTGGTCTATAAAGGAAAAATCGTCTATCGCCGAATTGCCGCATGCCGATAACAATAGAACCAAGCTCAGCAAAACTGACAAAGAAATATATCTCATAAAAATTGCCTCCACTCTTTCATCATTCTTATCATAGCGAAAGTGTAGAATCTGCACAATACACGTTCCACTGCCATTGTCACGATTTTGTGAAGTCAGGACAATTTCAATGTAAGCAATGCATCATGAATGGCGACCAATTTCGTCTCCACACGATGCATCAAATAAAAAGATACAAAAATGGGGAATCCGAGTTCCTGAATCCATTGCATCCACTCAGCCATTGTCTTCACTCCTTTCTAATTAAAAAAAGCTCTCCCGACTCAGGAGAGCTTTTTGCTTATACTTCGTACTCCACAATATTCCGTTCGACGATTCGTGCACCTTTTATCGTACCGAGCGGCGAACCTTCCACCTCGAAGATATCCTGGGCGATGATGGTCTGCATTCCAGCTGCCAATTCCGCATCTGTAACATTGGCACGCGGCTCATCCACGGTCAACGTGACGTCTTTCCCTTCCGTATTCGTAAAAATCAGTTCCAATGTTTTAGCCATTCCCTATTCCCCCTTATGCTGATTATTGGTAGATCGACGTTGCGGATTGTTTCTCGATATCCATCAATGTCTTGGTTCCGAAGTTCGTCAATACGGCTGCCGTTTCGAAGATTCCTTCTGCAGCTGCTGTTTCTTTGACGTTGTGGTACGATTTGAATTTGCGTTTCACTTTGCCGTTGGCATCCAACCCGTTGTCGTATGTGCAGCGGATGCTGGCGTTCTTAAATTCACTAAAGGCCATGTTTCTCACCTCCTTTCATTCGCTATATAGACATAGTTGAGAAAAAGAGATACATTTTTAATGAATTTCTTTTCAAAGCCTTCTATAATAGAAGTAATGGAAAAATGAGGTGAAACAATATGGAACTAAGTGGCTGGTTTTTGTGGTTTATCCTATTTTGGGTAGTCGTGCTGGTGGGGCTTTTCGCAATTGGAGGATATTTTATGTTCAGAAAATTCCTGAAGTCCATGCCGAAGGAAGATGGTCTTTCGGATTTGAACTGGGAAGAATATTACGTCGATAAAACCATTCATTTATGGGGCGATGAAGAGAAAGCGATGTTGAACGAGTTGGTGCAGCCGGTTCCTGATTTATTCCGCCCGGTGGCAAAGCAGAAAATAGCTGGCCGAATCGGCCAAGTGATGCTTGAAGAAAAAGTCAAAAAGATGAAGCTAGAACACATCATCCGCGGCTATATCCTGGCAACACCGAAGCGTGACCATAAATTCCTGAGAAAAAAATTGGCCGAGATGGAGATCGATGTCCATCCGTACGAACAATATTTCGAACAGTAAAAAGCGCCATTCCCTTAAGTGGGAATAGCGCTTTTATCCTTTGATGCAATTTTTTTGTATTGCCACAGCATGGTGAGCCGCCATGGCCAAAGCATTCCGAATGCCAGGATCCAGAACATGCCCCCCAGTTCTCCAATATCGATGCTTGAACTTAACACCACTTTTCCAATTACGCGAACCAGCAGGAGCCCGAACAAAATAAATACAAATGCTTTCGATTGTTTCAAGTAAATATCGCCGTCACGTACTTCGAACTTGGAAGTCCAAATCAAAACAGTTGAAAACAGGATGCCGACCGCCAATGCTTCAAAAATCTGCAGAGGCGCCACACGGAAAAACGGAAAGATGAACATCAATGCACCAGTTGACATAAAAAATGGTGGAAGAATGATTTTCTTCACCGAGGCCGGTTTTTTAGCCGATTTCGAACGGACGAACATTGCGAGCAACCCCATGGCCAATGCACCAACGGTAGTGATGATTAAATACACTTCAGTAGGGATTTGATCAAGCATTTAAACTCCCCTCCAGCTCATCCAATCTGCGGCGCAACTCTTCGATTGGTACGAACCGGGCAAATCGATGGATTTCCTGTCCTTGCCGGAACAAGAGGACAACAGGTGCTGTAAACAGCATCAGCTGGCCTGCCAGTTCTGGTACCTCTGCGGCATTGACCAAGTGGAATGGCAGTTTGTAGTCAGTTTCGAATGCTTCGATCTGAGGACGCAAACCTTCACAGACTGAGCAGTTAGCCGTTTTGACAAAAAGCAGAAACGACTGCTCTTGACCAATTTTAGCTTGGTATTCTTCTATCGCTGAAATGGTTTCCATCTTTGTCACCTACTTGCTATCATTTTAAAATCCTTGAAAATCGCCGAAGAACGGGCTCAGGACCCTGATTAAATATGTCATGCCATCGAAAAACAGCAAGATGCCGACTCCAATCATAACATAACCGCCGATATTCATGATCTTGCGGTTATGCTTGCGCAGCCAACCCATCCGTGTTACGAAGAATGACAGAACGAAAAATGGAATGGCGAAACCGAGTACATAGGCCAGCATATACCAGACACCTGATCCCGGGTTGGTCGCAGCAAGAGCATAAATTGCGGCAGTAATCGGACCAGTACAAGGTGTCCAGCCAGCTGCAAACGCCAATCCGATGATGAATGTCCCTAAAAAGCCCGAAGGTCGGTTCTTGAACGAGAACTTACGGTCCTGCATCAGTAATTTAGGTGAGAAGACCCCAACAATCATCAATCCGAATAACACAATAAAAATCGCCCCCACTTGGCGGATCAATTCATCATAGCGGATAAACCACTCATAGAAGAACGACGTACTGAAACCGAGTGCGATAAATATAGTTGAAAATCCTAATAAGAAAAATAGCGTATGGAACATGCCCCGTCGTTGCATGACTTTTTTATCGTTCTTGATCTCATCCATGGTCATGCCTGTTATATAAGATAAAAATGCAGGATACAAAGGCAGCGTACATGGCGAAATAAAACTTAAAAAGCCCGCTCCAAAGGCTAAAAATAAATTAATATCAGATCCCACTGGGTATTCTCCTTCCTGTGCTCTTCCCATCTTACCAAATTTCCATTGAAAACACTGCCTCTGCGTCTGTGAAATCTTTGTGGACAAAATAACAGCCAATTGATTTCAGAGCTGACTGGATCGTCGGATTTCTACTTTTTTGCTGCTCCATAATCCCCTTCTATACTCTCCAGTAATTGTCATGCCTAACTGACTGCTTCAAAACTCTCTCTTTACTTTTTATCGTTTTCAATTTTATTGATTTTTTTCTTGTTGACGGTTTTGGTTTTTTCAGAAAAACCTTTTGTAATTTACTACATAGTAAGTAAAAACAAGCATTTTACTTCACTTAAATTTCTTTTCCCGCAAAAAAAGAACGGCCGGAGCCGTTCATTGATTTTATTCCACTATGCCGTTCTGCAGTAGATACATTTTATGGTATAATCCTCGCTGCTGAAGCAATTGTTGGTGAGTCCCCTGCTCTACAATCTCGCCATGATGCAGGACAAGTATCAGTTCAGCATCTTGAATGGTGCTGAGCCTGTGTGCAATCGCAATGGTCGTCCGTCCGCGCCGCATACGTTCGAGGCTCTCCTGGATCGCCACTTCCGTTTCTGTATCGATGTTCGCCGTTGCCTCATCGAGCACCAAAATCTTCGGATCCGTTGCCATCGTCCGAGCGAATGCCACCAATTGGCGCTGTCCACTTGAAAAAGTCGATCCGCGCTCAGTGACTTTCTGGCTGTAGCCTTCCGGCAAAGCTTCGATGAAACGGTTTGCTTGGACAAATTCCGCTGCTTCCCGGACTTCCGATTCCGTAATCGACTGATCGTAAAGCCGGATATTGCTTTCGATCGTTCCATAAAACAGGAATGGATCCTGCAGCACCAATCCCATTTTCCTGCGCAATTCGTCAGTTTGATAGTGCTTCACTGAAACGTCATCTATCAGGATTTCGCCTTTGCTGAATTCATAGAAGCGCATCAATAAGTTGATGATGGAGCTTTTTCCGCTGCCGGTGTGTCCAACAAGTGCGACAGTCTGTCCAGGCAAAGCCGTAAAAGATATATTCTTCAGAACATCAGCATGCCCGTCATAGGAAAAACTGACGTCCCTGAACTCGATTTTTCCTTCTTTGATCCCTTCCGCCACCTCAGCCTGCCTTGGAGTTTTCTCCTGTTCATCCAATAGCAGGAAAACGCGTGATGCCGCGACAATGGCCTGTTGAAATATTGACAGCCGCTGCATCACTTGATTGATAGGTTCAAAAAAGCGGTCGATATAAGTGACGAATGCATAAATGACGCCGACTTCAACGGTGTTCGAAAACGAAGTGATGCCGAAATAGCTCAGCAGCATGATCAGCGCCAATGCATAGACAAGATCGATTGCCGGACGCAACAGCAGGCCGTCGATTTTGATATTGCGTTTGCCCGCCTGCCAATGCTTATCATTGATTTCATTGAACTCATCCTTGAGGCGCGTTTCCTGGCCGAAAGCCTGAATCATGCCCATCCCTTGGACCGATTCGGATAATTTGGCATTCAGCTGTCCCAGGCGCTCCCGCAGATCCTGATAAAATGCTGAGCTGTATTTACGGTAAATATAGATAATCCACCCAAGAATCGGAAGCAGAGCCAATGTGATGAGCGCCAGTCGGACATTCAGGAAGAACATGGCGATATAGACGCCGACAATCAGGAATGCACTTTGGATAAAGCCGATCAGTACGGTGACGAACATTTCCTTGATCGCTTCCGTGTCATTGGTGACTCGCGACACGATGCCTCCTGCAGGGGTTTTGTCGAAATAACGCATGCCGAGTCCGTGCACTTTTGTAAAAACATCGATCCGCAGCTGCTGGATGATCTTCAGTGCAGCTACCTGGAATTTCAGCATCTGAAAATAGCTGATGATGACATTGGAAGCTTGAATGAACAAGTAAGCCGCTGCTAATCCAACAATCGGTCCAGTCGGAAAGGTTCCCGGAGTCAGGTAGTCATCGATGAAAATTTTTATGAGCAATGGCCCCAGTACATCCCCGAGTACAGTCAAAATCAGCAGCCCCATAGCCAATGCCAGCATTTTTTTATGCGGTGCCAAGTATTTCAATAGGCGCTTGAAGACGATCCATTGATCCCGGCCGGTCAGCTCCTGTTGTTTTTCGGTTTCTTTGGCCAGCATTACACCTCGCCTCCTTGTTCGACAAGCGCTTCCAATTGTTGCAGTTCATACATTTCGTAATAACGTCCTTTTTTCCGCATCAGTTCTTCATGAGAACCGATTTCCGCAACCGTCCCCTCATCCATCACCAGTATCTGATGCGCATGCTGAATGGCACTTAGCCGGTGCGAGGTGATGATGGTGGATTTCCCTGCCCGCGCCTGTTTCAATGATTTCAGTATCGCTTCTTCCGTCTTGGCATCCACAGCCGACAAAGAATCATCCAAAATCAGCAATTCAGGATCTGTCATCAACGCCCGCGCTATCGAAATCCGCTGCTTCTGCCCGCCGGACAACGATACGCCGCGCTCTCCGACCACCGTGGCATAGCCTTCAGTAAAGTTGCTGATGTCTTCGTGGATGTGTGCCAATAGAGCCGCATGCTCGACTTCATGCAGTTGTGCATCCGGCCGTGCAAAGGCGATATTGCCGGCAATGCTTGTTGAAAACAAAAAATGATCCTGAGGCACATAGCCGATCGCCTGCCGTAAACGCTGCTTTTTATAGGCATCGATGGAATTGCCGCCAAATAAAATGGACCCTCTATAGTTTTCGAACTCGCGCAGCAGCAAACGCAGTATAGTTGATTTTCCAGAACCCGTCTTGCCGGCAATCCCCAATGTTTCACCCCGTCTGAGCGTAAAATGAACATTCTGGAGCGCAGCCCGATCATCACCTGTAAATTTGAATTGCTCCAACGAAAAGAGAAGATCTCCAGCCGGATCCTCATCGATGGCATCTTCACGGTCATCGATGTCAATCGGTTCCGCCAATAGGGCACGGATGCGGTCATAGGAAGCCCGCCCGCGTTCCACGATATTGAAGAGCCAGCCGAACGCCAGCATCGGCCATACCAAAAGACCGAGATAGGCAGTAAAAGCGACCAGATCGCCGATGGTCATGTCGCCGTTCACCACAAAATAAGACCCGAAGCTGATGGTCAGGAAATAGCAGATGCCGATGATTGCGGAAATCGTCGGATCAAACAGCGAATCGACGCGCGCCACCCGGATATTTTCGTCGACAACATGTTCTGAAAGCTTTGTGAAATCTTCAATATCCTGCTCTTGCTGGCCGAACGTCTTAATGACTTTCATACCTGAAATGCTTTCCTGCGTCTTGTCGTTCAGTCCGGAAAAAGCCTGCTGTGCTCCATGAAAACGCTGGTGCATCAATTTCCCGTAATAATTGGTCATAAAAGCCATCAAGGGCATCGGCAACAGCACGATCAACGTCAATTTCCAATCGATGGTGATGGCCATGGCTGCGATGACAAATCCTCCCGTCGCAATCGAATCGACCAACGTCAATACACCTGCCCCGGCCGTTTGCTGAACTGCCTGCAGATCATTGGTCGCATGGGCCATCAAATCACCGACACGCCGTTTTTGATAGAAAGCCGGGGACATTTGGGTGAAATGCTGAAACAGCCGCTCTCTCAAGTTCCGCGCCAAAATAATGGACGAACCGAATATCAGCAGCCGCCACATGTATCTGAGGACATACATCGCCAAAGCCGCTCCGGCCAGAATTCCCAGCCATTGCAGCAGATACGCCGGCGTCAGAGTCCCCTGGCTGATGCGGTCGACCACAAAACCGATGATGCGCGGAGGCAAAACCCCTAAAAATGCCACAATGAGCAATAAAAAAATCCCTATGGCATATTGCTTTTTCCGTTCTTTGAAAAACCAGCCCAACTCCCAAAATACACGCATTGCATCTTACCCCTTGCTGTTTTAAGTTTTTGCCGTCATGCCCTTCGTACTCCAGGTGTGAGTTACAAAATGATAAATCTATTCGTCTTACGCTGTCCAGGCCGATTCATCTCAATTTATTTTAGCAAAACCTGCCAACTATTGGAAAGACAATAGTTCGATTTGTAAAATAAATCAGTCTTGCAGCTGAAGTCGCTATAAAGCGTAAATTCAGAATCACCGCTGCGGTCTCATTCTCAAAAAAAAAGACAAAAATAAAAACCAATTTTCCATAGGGGACTAGGAAAATTGGTTTTTATTGACCGATAGCGGGTACCAATCGCTGGCGGCTTTATAGAGATGGACTTTTTACCCGATGAGTTGCTTGGCAAGTCCCAATTGATGATGTACTTGTTCAAAACCTGTGCCGCCCAGTGAGTTTCTTCTCTCTACTGCCGTTCTCGGCATCAACGTAGTGTATATGTCTTCATCGATCAGCGGACTCGCTTCCTTCAAATCAGCGAGTGGTAAGTCTTTCAGGAAATAACCGCGTTGGATGCAGGTGAACACCAGCTTCCCAGTTACATCGTGCGCCTCGCGGAATGGCATGCCTTTGGCAGCCAGGTAATCCGCTAATTCCGTCGCATTGGAGAAATCCGAATGTACGGCTTTTTCCATGGAATCTGTGCGGACATTCATGGTGCGGATCATACCTTCGAAGATCGGCAAGGAGCCCATCAATGTATGGACCGTATCGAACATGCCTTCCTTGTCTTCCTGCATATCCTTATTGTAGGCCAACGGAAGGCCTTTCAATGTCGTTAGCAAGCCGAATAGATTGCCATAGACACGTCCGGTCTTGCCGCGGATCAATTCTGCCATATCCGGATTTTTTTTCTGCGGCATGATGCTTGAACCAGTTGAAAAGGTATCATCCAGTTCGATGAAACGGAACTCTTCGCTCGACCAAAGGATGATTTCTTCGGCAAAACGGGAAAGGTGCATCATCAACATGGACGAATTGCTGAGAAATTCAAGGATGAAATCACGGTCGCTGACAGCATCCAGGCTATTTTGATAGACACTTGAAAAGCCTAACAGCTGAGCTGACATTTCACGGTCGATCGGAAAGGTCGTACCCGACATCGCTCCCGCTCCAAGCGGGGAGATATCGATGCGTTTTACCGATTCCGTCAATCGTTCCTTGTCGCGCTGCAGCATCCAGAAATACGTCATCAAATGATGGCCGAATGAAATCGGCTGGGCACGCTGCAGATGCGTATAGCCGGGAACAATCGTTTCCACATGCGATTCCGCCTGTGTCACGATGGCGTCCTGGAAAGCCGTGATGGCTTCGATGATCTCCTGGACACGGTTTTTCAGATAAAGGTGCATATCGGTCGCTACCTGGTCATTACGGCTTCTGGCTGTATGCAGTTTGCCGCCGACGGGACCAATTTCATCGATTAAATGTTTTTCCAAGTTTAAGTGGATGTCTTCATTCGATACACTGAATTCCAAATCGCCATCTTGTGCTTTTTGTTTCAGCGTCGCAAGACCGGATAGGATCAGCTCTGCATCTTCTTCAGAAAGAATCTGGCAGGCCGCCAGCATTTTTACATGCGCTGAGCTGCCTTCCAGATCCTCCATCACTAATTTTTGATCGTAGGAAATTGAAGCGCCGAACTCATCGACCCACTGTTCGGCCGATTTTTGAAAACGGCCGCCCCACAGTTTGGTCATGATTTCACCTTCTCTTTCAAGTCTTCTGGAACTGCAACTTCTTTCTTGTTGACCATTGAGTTGACGACTGTCGGAAGGCCCCATAATTCGATAAAGCCGACTGCAGATTCGTGGTTGAATGTATCGTCTGTAGAATAAGTAGCCAATTGCTCGCTGTAAAGTGAGTTTGGTGACTTACGGCCTTCGATGATAGCATGGCCTTTAAACAGTTTTACACGTACGGTTCCGTTGACGAAAGCCTGTGTTTCTTTCAAGAATGCTTCCAGTGCTACACGCAATGGTGAGAACCAAAGACCTTCATAGATCAATTCTGTCAATTTCTTTTCGATGACCGGCTTGAAATGGGCCATTTCTTTAACCAAAGTGATGTCTTCCAATTCTTTATGCGCTGCAATCAATGTCATTGCTGCAGGAGCTTCATAGATTTCACGTGATTTGATGCCGACCAGTCTGTTTTCGATATGGTCAATTCTTCCCACACCGTGTTTGCCGGCGATTTCATTCAATTCAAGGATCAATTTAGAGAATGAGTACGAAACACCATTCAATTGAGTTGGAACGCCATTGACGAACTCGATTTCAACAATATCCGGAGTATTCGGAGTGTCTTCAAGCGCAGCCGTAATATCATATGCTTCTTCTGGTGGTGTTGCCCAAGGATCTTCCAGAACGCCACACTCGTTTGCACGGCCCCATAAGTTTTGGTCGATGGAGAACGGGCTGTCCAAATTCACAGGAATTGGAATATTATGTTCTTTCGCATAAGCGATTTCCTCATCACGTGACCATGCCCAAGCACGCACCGGCGCTACCACTTCAAGGTTCGGATTCAATGATTTGATGGAAACTTCAAAACGCACCTGGTCATTCCCTTTACCTGTGCAGCCGTGTGCTACAGCAGTAGAGTTGGTCGCTTCAGCGATTTCAACCAGTTTTTTCGAAATCAATGGACGAGACAAGGCTGATACCAATGGATATTTGCCTTCATATAAAGTATGGGCCTGCAGTGAAATCAATGCATATTCATCCGCAAATTCGTCTCTTGCATCGATCATATAACTTTCAACCGCTCCAACTTGAAGCGCTTTTTGTTTGATGAAGTCCAAATCCTTGCCTTCCCCGATATCCAGGCATACAGCAACGACGTCGTAGCCTTGTCCTTTCAGCCACGGAATGGCCACCGATGTATCTAATCCACCTGAGTATGCGAGTACAATCTTTTTATTCAATATGAAAACCTCCAATGTATTTTTATGCAATGTTTGAAATGAATATACAAACTATATCACGGATTTTTGCCGAGTGCAAGAGATACAACCATAATTTTTCATGAAAAAAAGCAGCTATAGCCGCTTTTTCTTTTCATCATTCGCTTTGTTCCCCGCCAATTGTATATTCATGAGTATCAAGGTCAATCCGAACTTCGGACATTTCCCCTGTTTCCATGTTGCTGAACAGGAAACCGATTTCGTTATCACGGACAATCGGCTGTCCCATCATGATCAACCTTGATAGTTGCTCTTGATTGATGAATGCTTCAAGTGCCTCCGATTGTTTGACGGAATCCTCATCTGTCAGGATCGTGATAGTTTCCGCTTCTCCTTGCATCGGAAAAGATTCGGCAAGCGGCCCCTGGTAATCCATGCTGACTTTCATGCCTGTACGGATGTCACGGACCACGCCTTCGGTCGTTTCTGCGCCGTCGCTGAATTGTACGTCGACATCTTCAGGAATGGTGAAGTAAATATTGTTGACCAGAATGTCTTCTCCACTGACTTGTGTGATGAATCCTTCTTCTGTCATGCTCTTCTGTTCCACCGCCATCTCGGTCTTATCCTCTTTCTCTGATTCAGCAGGTTCAGCTTCTTCACTAGAACACGCTGCAAGCAGCAGGGTACTGGCTAAAAATAAACTCCATTTTTTCAAAACGACCCATTCCTTTTCCTGTAGATTCGTGATGTGTAAACATTGATGATTCAATTTTACCTGTTATAAAGAATAGTTGCAATTATCAGCCTGGAGTATTGGTTGGCGACATTATAAAGGCGCTGCCGCTTCCTGCAGCAACGCCTTTTTCTTCTTATATTTATGGGAGATGATGCCCCAATCAATGAAGCTTCTTTTATGCCTTACTATAGTAGAAGATGCCTTCTTCACCCATTCGTTCAATGATCAGGCCATCCTCCAGCAGATAGTCGATTTGGCCGATTGTTTCCGATAAGGTCAGGCCGAGTTCCTTTTCGTAGGCATGAGCAAACAATTCTTTTGTCAGTTCGTAGACTGTACATTCTTCTTCGCTGATTATGCCAAGTGCCTTCATGGCCCGCTGGTGCTGTTTGGCAAGCCGTGCTGTAATCAATTCATCGACATTGCGGACTTCTTCTCCATGTCCGCTGTAGATCACGTCCACCGGCATTTTCAATAAGCGGCCGAGTGAAGCATTGTATTGAAGCAGCGATTTCGGACGTCCAAGCGCCGGATCGAGCGGCGGCTCAATCAGTGGATTGGATGATACCGCGGCAATGACGTGGTCGCCACCGATCATTTCATGCGTTTCTTTATTCCAAAAGGACAAATGGCTTTGTGCATGCCCCAGCGTTTCGAGAACTTCCCATTCGGGATGGCCCGGCAGCGTATCCCCTTCATTGATCGACATGTCGAGAGGGCGGTTGCCCATCAAGTTCAAGGGACGTTTCATTTTTTTGACCCAAAATTCCAGGTCTCCCGGAACTCCCTCTTCCTTTAAACGCTCCAAATAGAACGCATCGTGGTAATCGAAGAAATTCTGATCACGGCGCAGCCAGGGATCGTTATACGGGTGTCCGTATAATTTTGCATTTTCGAAGCCGTCCACCCAGCCAGCATGATCGGGATGATGGTGTGTCAACACAACCTGCTCCACATCTCCCGGTTCTGCACCAAACTCTTTGAGCCCCGCCTTGAGAGCCATCCATGCTTCAGGTGTTTTGGGACCTGCATCGATCAAAGTCAGCGTATCGCCCTTGATTAAATAAGAGTTGACGTCTCCAACAGCAAAAGGTGTTGGAATAATAATCTTATGTAAAGTCAATCCAGTCATCTCCTTTAAATGAATCACTATTCATCTATCATACATGGAAAACGGAACCCCGTCATCCCTTTAGTCCATTTGACAAAAGGGGTGTTTATCCGCTATAATTCACTAACATATGTGAGCGAAGATAAAGATCAGTACACGAAGTGATGGTGTAAAGAGAGTGCAGCTTTAGCTGAAATGCGCACCCCCTCTCCTTGGTGGAACCTGCTTTTGAGCTGCCGTGAAAACACGGCCGTTTGTCCGCGTTATGGATATCGAGTAGTGCCTTTTTGGCAAACTTAGGTGGTACCGCGGAAACAAAGCGTTTTCGTCCTTGTAAAAACAGGGATGATTGCGCTTTTTATTTTGAGGAAAGAGAGTGAGTTATATGAAAATAGTCTGTGTAGGGGCCGGATCGATGGCCGAGTCCATGATCCACGGCTGGATCAATAAGCGAATCATGAAGCCTGAAGAAATTTCTGTGATGAACCGATCGGATCAAGATCGATTGGAGTTTTTAAGTGATGAATACGGGGTTAATATCGTCTGCCAGGAAAAAACCGAGCTGAAAGACGCTAACTTTATCCTGCTGGCGATGAAGCCGAAAGATGTCGAAGCTGCGCTGAGCGGCATCAAAGACAAGCTGACCGGCAATACTGTAATCGTATCGGTCGCTGCCGGCGTATCGATTGATACCATCCAAAAGCATGTCGGGAATTTCCCGGTAGCCCGTGCGATGCCGAATACCTCTGCAAAAATAGGCAAGTCGGCAACAGGCGTAGCCTGGAGCAAACATGTATCGAAGGAGCAGCAGCATGAACTGCGGAATCTCTTATCTTCAATCGGCAGCGTAACAGTTGTAGAAGAAGAACAATTGCATGCTGTTACCGGCGTTGCAGGAAGCGGTCCGGCTTATATCTATTATTTCGCAGAAGCGATGACAGAAGCCGCAATCGCCAATGGCCTGTCCAAAGCGGATGCCAAGAAATTGGTGCGCCAAACCTTCGCCGGTGCGGCAGAGATGTTGCAGCAAGAGGATTTTGCCGAACTGCGGATTAAAGTGACAAGCCCGAATGGCACCACTGCCGCGGGCCTTAAGTCATTGGAAAAAAATAACTTCAAGGAAATCGTTGGAGAGTGTGTATCTGAAGCTTCCAAACGATCGCAAGAGCTTGGAAAAGAATTCAGATAAGTTCTTCTGTATAATTTGTAGTTGTATATAGAAGGGAGAATTCTAATGGCAAAGTTATTTGAACCTTATGTTATTAAAGGAACTACTTTTAAGAACCGTATCGTCATGGCACCGATGTGCATGTACCAAAGCGATCAGGAAGATGGCAAAGTAACCGACTGGCACCGCATCCACTACCCCACCCGGGCAGTAGGCGGCGTCGGCCTCATCATCACTGAAGCGACAGCTGTTCAGCCCCAGGGCCGTATTTCGACGAAAGACCTCGGCATCTGGGATGACAGCCACATCGATGGCCAAGCGGAAATTGTCCGCCTGATGAAACAGAATGGCGCCAAAACCGGCATTCAGTTGGCCCACGCCGGAAGAAAAGCCACAGTCGAAGGCGAGATCCAATCCTCGAGTGCCATCGCATTCGATGGCAATTATAAAATTCCTAAGGAAATGTCTTCAATAGAGATTCAAGAAACTGTCGAGGCGTTCAAAAATGGGGCGGTCCGCGCCAAAAAAGCCGGATTCGATGTAATCGAAATTCATGCGGCCCATGGTTATTTGATCAACCAATTCCTTTCACCATCAACAAATGAACGCAGCGATGAATACGGCGGCAGTTCCGAAAACCGCTACCGCTTTTTAGGCCAGGTCATCGATGCAATCAATGAAGTTTGGGAAGGCCCACTCTTTGTCCGGATTTCTGCACATGATTATTGTGAAGGCGGCATGACACCGGAACTTTATGTGGAGATGTGCCAATGGATGAAACAGCAAGGCGTTGATTTGATCGATGTCAGCTCCGGTGCTGTCGTCCCTGCAAAGATTCCTGTATTCCCTGGGTATCAGGTGCCCTTTGCGGAAACCATCAAAAAACGGACCCCGATAGCGACTGGCGCAGTCGGATTGATCACCAGCCCATTGCAGGCAGAAGAGATCCTCCAAAATGACCGTGCAGATTTGGTGTTCCTTGCCCGTGAATTGCTTCGGGATCCTTATTGGGCATATTCGGCGGCAAAAGAGCTTCAGGCTGATATAACGGCTCCAGCACCTTATAAACGCGGGTGGATATAAGGCGGTTGCAAAATGCTTCAGATTTAGTATACTAAAGGTAACGTAAAAAAACCGAATGCGTGAGCATTCGGCCAGCTGTATGCCGCCGCGAGAGCGGTTGGCTGGAATACAGGCTTAAAAAATAACCGTCATTCCACGCCACATGGGACGGTTATTTTTTTTTGTTTACGACCAAAATCATGGAAACGACTAGTGTCAAAGCGCTGATCGTTAACCCGATGCTCGTAAAAACGAGACCGAATAATTCTGCAATGGTCATGTCACCACCCCCTTTCCTGGGGAATGGCCAAACCGCCCTCATACAGCTGTATCTTTATTTTATCACAAAAAGAACATATGTTCTATTATTTCCATAAATAATTTTAACATTTACTAAAAAAAGCCATCTTTTAAGGATGGCTTACCTGTTTTTTCCTGATTTTTTTGTCATGATGCAACCACTCGAACTCCGAAAAATCATGTGCAATAAATCCACGGGTGTGGATTTCCTTCATCTGCTTCAGCAGAAGCCTGTCGTCCTCCGGCAGAAAACGCGCGCTGATATGATTCATGATCAACGTTTTGGCACCAGCTAAACGAGCTGTTTCTGCCGCTTCATAGACAGTGGAATGGCCGTATTCTGCCGCCATTTTTTTTGCGGTTCCATCAAATGTCGCTTCATGTACCAGCACATCTGCCCCGCGCCCTAATTCTATAGCCGCCTCACAAAATCGGGTGTCGCCTAATATCGTGACGATGAATCCCGGCTCTTCAGGTTCTGTAACATCTCTACTCCGGACCACTTGGCCCGTTTCGTTTTCCACATCTTCCCCGTTCTTCAGCTTCGCAAGCAGCGGACCTTTCGGAACACCAAGCGCCAGCGCCTTATTGATCAGTAATTTTGGAGGCAACGGCTTTTGGATGATGCGGAAACCATACGATGGAATCACATGGTTCAGCAACCGCGTCTCCACTGTCATCGAATCGTCTTCGAACAATACTCCTTCTGTCAGTTCACGATAGACGATCGGATAGGTCAAATGGGTGCGGCTGAACGATAATGTCATTTCGATGTATTCTTTGATCCCTTTAGGACCGTAAATTTCAAGAGGCTCTTCCCCTCCTTGAAATGAACGGGAGCCAAGAAGACCCGGCAAACCGAAAATATGATCACCATGCATATGCGTAATGAAGATCTTTTCGATTTTCCGCGGTTTTACCGTCGTATGGAGGATCTGATGCTGCGTCGCTTCCCCGCAATCAAATAACCATACAGTTCCCCGCTCTTCGAGCAATTTCAATACCAATGCCGATGTGTTCCGCTGCTTTGACGGCATACCGGCACCGGTGCCAAGAAATAATAACTGCATGCTTTCCCTACTTTCTCTCGTGGTCATGATCGTCCAGAAAATCTTTGCTGAAGCTTGTTTTGGAATCGTAATTGGGCTTTTTGATTTTGGTTCCCCGTGACAGGACACTTTTGCCGAAACGCGTCTCCAGTTTGGCCATCAAATCTAGGATCGGCTCTTCTTTAGCATGTTCCTGAAAGTTGAAAATCGACAATTGTTCCGTCATATCACCTTTTCCAGCAACATTCGAGACAGTCACCCCGATTAGCCGCAAAGGCTCTCCGTTCCAATGCCGCGTGAATAATTGCCAGGCATTCCGGTGAATATCATCCGCTTTCCAGACTGTATTGTTCAAAGTGACACTGCGCGTCCTATTTTTCCAGTCAGAACTCCGGGTTTGAATGCTGACTGTCGGTCCTGCCAGTTCCTTCGCTTCCAGCCGGTTCGCCACTTTTTCACTGAGCTGGCGAAATAAAACCTTCAGTTGCTGCTCATCCGTTTCATCCACCGGCAGCGTAGTCGACGTACCGACGCTTTTCGTATCGTAGATTGAATCAGGATCCACCAGGCGGTCATCCATGCCATTGGCGCGCGCCTGCAGACGGACACCATTTTTGCCCATTTTTTCCTTGATCAGACCTTCGTTCGCTGTCGCCAAATCCCCGATGGTATCAATTTTCAGGCTCTTCAGCCTGGCCGCAGTGCTTTCGCCGATGCCGTGCATATCAATCACCGGTTTCGGCCACAACAAAGTCTGTATATCTCGTTTCCGCAGAACGGTTATGCCCATGGGCTTTTTCATATCGGAGGCTGTTTTTGCAAGGAATTTATTGGGGGCGACGCCAATTGAACAAGGAAGATCCAATTCAGCGAGCAGCCGCTGCTGGATTTCGTCTGCAATCTCGAGTGCATGCCGCTGTTCCGCCAGTTCCGTGACATCTACATAGCCTTCATCAATCGATACCGGCTCCACTTGATCCGTGTAGGAGCGCAAAATTTCAAATATCGCCTTCGAGGCTGTCCGGTAACGTTCAAAATTTGGAGGCAAGAGCAGGAGCTCGGGATATTTCCGTTTGGCTTCGTGCACCTGCATCGTCGTATAGATGCCGTGTGCCCGCGCTTCGTAGGAACAAGTGACGATGATGCCTTTGCGTTCCTTCGGATTTCCGGCTATGGCAATCGCTTTCCCTTTCAATTCGGGGTTATGCGATTGTTCGACAGAGGCATAAAAACTATTCATATCAATATGAAAAATAACTCGGCTCGCCATGACAATCGCTCTACTTTCCGTTTTCTTTCAGTGTATCAAAAAAAGAGAGAACATACATCCTGTTCTCTCTTTTTTACTAAGCTTCCATTATTCAGTTTAAGGTTGATTCTTTGACGATTTCAACCAGCAATTCGGTCAATTTTTCAAGTTCCTCGATCGGCATGCGTTCATTTTTTGTATGGATTTCTTCGTATCCGACACAAAGGTTGACTGTCGGAATGCCAAATCCATTGAAGATATTGGCATCACTGCCGCCCCCGCTTGTCAGAATCGGCGATGGGCGGCCAATTTTGGCAGCGGCCTTTTGTGCGATCTCCACGACTGGATCCATATCATCGAAATGGAAGCCCGGGTACATCAACTTGACTTCTGTTTCGGCACGTCCTCCAAGTTTTGCAGCAGTCTGTTCAAAGACAGATTCCATATGAGTGGTTTGTGCCGCCAGTTTGTCTTCGCTGATCGAACGTGCTTCCGACAAAATATTGACTTCGTCACAAACGATGTTGGTGGCTCCCCCACCTTCAAAATGTCCGATATTGGCCGTTGTTTCTCCATCAATGCGGCCAAGCGTCATTTTAGCGATGGCTTTTGCAGCGATGGTGATGGCAGAAATGCCTTTTTCTGGCGCAACACCGGCATGCGCGGTTTTCCCATGGATGGTGGTCCATAATTTCGCCTGGTTCGGAGCGGCAGTTACGATTCCGCCCACTTTGCCGTCGCTGTCTACAGCATAGCCGTACTTCGCGATCAACAGGGAGGAATCCAGTTCTTTGGCTCCGACCAATCCACTTTCTTCTCCGGCAGTAATCACCAATTGAATATCTCCATGGTCGATTTGCTGTTCTTGAAGCACCCGGATCATTTCGAACAAAGCCGCAATTCCCGCTTTGTCGTCAGCACCAAGGATCGTAGTACCATCTGAATAGACATAGCCATCTCGGATTTCAGGCTTGACGCCGACTCCCGGAGTGACGGTGTCCATGTGGACAGTGAAATAAATGGCAGGAATTTCGCTCAGGCTGCCACGCAGCGTCGCGATGATATTGCCTGCTCCGTGCCCTGTAACTGAAGCCGACTCATCAATCACGACATGGAAACCCATCGCTTCCAATTTGGTCTGTAAAACAGCGGCGATTTCGCCTTCGTTTTTGGTCTCGGAATCGATTTGCAGCAATTCCAGAAATTCGTTCATCAGTCTTTCGTTATTCATTTAAAGCACCTCTTCTATACTTAAAGCGGCATATTGCCGTGTTTTTTTGCAGGACGCGTATCTTTTTTATTGCGCATCATTTCCAATGCCTGAATCAGTTTGATGCGGGTTTCGCGCGGATCGATGACGTCATCGACCATGCCGCGGGCTGCAGCCACATAAGGATTAGCGAATTTCACACGGTACTCCTCAATTTTAGCTGCCCGTGTTTCTTCCGGATTATCGCTAGCAGCGATTTCGCGGGCGAAAATGATATTGGCTGCACCATTTGGTCCCATTACCGCAATTTCCGCATTCGGCCATGAATACACCAGATCAGCCCCGATGGATTTGGAATTTAATGCCACATAGGCGCCACCGTAAGCTTTTCTTAAAATGACAGTCATTTTAGGCACAGTTGCTTCCGAATAAGCATATAAGATTTTTGCTCCGTGACGGATGATGCCGCCGTGCTCTTGCTTGATGCCCGGGAAGAAGCCGGTAACATCCTCAAAAGTGATCAATGGAATATTGAATGAATCACAGAAACGGATAAAACGCGCTGCCTTATCGGAAGAATCAATGTCAAGTCCACCTGCCATCACTTTTGGCTGATTGCAGACAAGGCCGACTGTCTCGCCTTTGATGCGTCCGAGTCCGACAACGATGTTGCGGGCGAATTCCGGCTGCACTTCCATAAAGCTGTCTTTATCGACCACTTGCTCAACGACTTTCCGTACATCATAAGGACGGATCGCTTCATAAGGCACGACATCCGCCAAATCAGGGCGGTAATCGTCTTCTTCCCCATTTTCCAGGCGCGGAGGCATTTCCTGGTTGTTCTGTGGCAGGTAGCTGATCAGCTGACGCACCATTTCAAGCACTTTCTGTTCTGAATCACCGCGGAAATGGGCGTTGCCACTAATTGCTGTATGTACTCTCGATCCTCCAAGATCTTCGGAAGAAATTTTTTCACCTGTTACTGTTTCAATGACTTTAGGTCCGGTAATGAACATTTGGCTCGTCTTATCGACCATGAAAACAAAATCAGTAATGGCTGGTGAATATACCGCGCCGCCTGCAGAAGGTCCCATGATGACGGAAATCTGCGGAATAACGCCTGAATAAATGGAGTTCCGGTAAAAAATCTGACCATACCCATCAAGCGACAAAACGCCTTCCTGGATACGGGCACCGCCTGAATCATTCAATCCGATGAACGGGGCACCATTACGTGCCGCCAAATCCATGACATTGGCAATTTTTTTGGCATGCATCTCACCGAGAGCTCCACCGAAAACCGTGAAATCCTGTGAAAATAAGTAAATAGGGCGGCCGTTCACTTTTCCGTATCCTGTGACAACGCCTTCGCCAGGGCCCTTGGCCATGCCGAAATCTGTGGTGCGGTGTTCAACAAATGGGCTCAGTTCAACAAAAGTTCCTTCATCAAGCAATAAATCGATTCGTTCACGTGCGGTCAATTTTCCTTTTTCATGCTGTTTGGCGATCCGTTCTTCACCACCGCCAAGTTCAATTTCACGCTTGCGGTCATACAATTCATTTATTCTTTCGTAAATATCCATTTTTCCACTCCCAATCACTCTTTTTCACAAAGTTCGTATAATACTCCGTTCGATGATTTTGGATGCAAAAATGCAACCATGGCTCCGCCTGCTCCAGGATTCGGCTTATCGCTCAACAAACGCACTCCGTTTTCACGCAGTTCTTCCATCCGTTGTTCGATGTCGACAACTCCAAAAGCGATATGATGGATGCCTTCTCCTTTTTTCTCCAAAAACTTGAAGATGGCACCGTGCTCATCCATCGGTTCCAGCAATTCCAGTTTGACATTGCCGGCATCGATGAATGCAACTCTCACTTTCTGAGATTCCACTTCTTCGATTTTCAGCAGCGGGAGCCCGAGTGTGTCTGTGTAGTAAGGAAGGACGGCATTCAGATCCTTCACAGCGATTCCGATATGATCTACTTTTTTCATCCTATTTTCACTTCCTTTTTTGACTTCTCTCTTATTGTACAGATTCAGCATCAAAAACTCTAGGCTGTTAGCGAATATTGTGAATTCAATAGGCGCCCCTCTTCAACTTGGAGCAGAAATATGTTATGATTTATAAAATGATTTGATTGATAAAGGAGTTTTCCATTAATGAGAAACGCAGCTTTCCGCAAGTTTATCGTCTATACCATGATCGGCATCATGGTGCTGTCAAGTTTACTGATGGGCCTGAGCTTTGTAATTTAATTCATATGCAAAAGACAGCAGTAGCCTTAGTGCTCCTGCTGTCTTTTTTGGTTTGAGTAAGTTTTTGTATATGCGAATTCTAGATAGGGCACTTCTGTTTTTCTTTTGTCCAGACTCCAGCGCCCAGATTCTAGTGTCATAAGCCAACCCAGCCGCGTGGCAAAGAGCGCCACACTGCTGGTCTGTCTTATGCCCGTCGAATCTACACGGGCGCTTCCGCTTTTCTCATTGTCCAGACTCCAGCGCCTAGAACCTCGGGGTCTTAAGTCCGCTTGCCTGTGCGGCTGAAAACACGCCGCTTCGGCAAACTGCCTTAAGCCTGTCGGTTCTATACAGGCGCTTCCGCTTTTCTTATTGTCCAGCTCCAGCAGCCAGCTCCTCGAGTCGCTTCAGCCTTTCCAGCAATGGCTGAAGAACGCCATTACCGGCAAGGCTTCCAGCGCTTGTCGGAGGCACGCAGGATGCGGGTCAGCTAACCGTTGCGACAGGAAGTCGCGCTCTTAGGTTAGCTTCTGCTGTTGGCTGCTTCCGCTTTTCTCATTGTCCAGACTCCAGCGCCTAGAACCTCGGGGTCTTAAGTCCGCTTGCCTGTGCGGCTGAAAACACGCCACTTCGGCAAACTGCCTTAAGCCTGTCGGTTCTATACAGGCGCTTCCGCTTTTCGGGTATGAAACCCCTTATAGGATTGCTTGATTTCTAAGTAGGTTTCCATTTCGTGGATGACTTGGTACAGTTCGGCCATTGCCAGGAATTTTTCGTGGCGGTCGGGCAGTGGCAAAGCGGCAAAATTCTCTTTGACTTTATCCAACTTCGTAATATAACGGTACGCCGTATTTCCGGAATGGACGTGTTCAGCTAAATCTTCCAGGAAATCTGCAACCAGATCTGTTTGATCCACAATCATCGGTAATGCCGTGATTTTCGGCAAGATGCGTTCGATGATTTCCAGTTGCTGTTCGCGCATTTCAAAATAATGATAATACTTATTTTCGTGGCGCGTTATGTGGTTTTCAACATCCTGATAAGCCAATGCCTTCGCTTTTTCCAGCAGTTTTCTGGCTTCCATCAATTCTTTGCCGCTCCAGCCGGATTCCCCTTCGCGCAAGTAGACGACTATTTCGCGGAAAATGGAAGCATAGATATTTTCAATCTCATGCCGGTAACTGTCCAGCTTTTTTTCAATGCTCGGCATATACATATTGACTGCAAGTGCCGTCCCGAAACCGACCAGCATTAAAATCAATTCATTGGTCAATAGATCAAAATCCAGGTTTTTCGCATCATAGAGATGTAGCAGAATGACAGAACTTGATACAAAGCCATCCTGGAACCGAAGTGTCACCAATAGGGGGATAAAGAGCACAATCAGGATGCCGAGTATAACTGGATGATAGGCAATTCCTTCAAAAAAGATGAAGGCGTATAATATGCCGATCAGACTGGCGATAAATCGGGAAAAAGCTGCCCTTATCGACTTCTTTTTGGTCGGTTGGATGCACAGGATCGTCAGGATGCCGGCAGACACATAATAATCGAGCTGCAGCCATTGCGCTAAAGTAATAGCGATTGCTACGCCCAAAGCGGTTTTCATTGTTCGGTAACCAATTGAATATGGCCTCAAATTCAGCTTCATTTTAACCTCCAAATTTCGGCATGAAAAAAATGCCCCCATAAGAGGCATCTTTTCTTAAACTTCGTCGCAATGCTGTTCGAATATTGCTTGAATATGCGTAATAACAGACATTGGGTCATGGCCTTCAATTTCATGACGGCCAATTTCATCAACCATTTTCCCATCTTTCATAAAGACAAAAGAAGGCGAAGATGGCAAATGATCGTCACCGAAAATCGCGCGTGCCTGAGCAGTCGCTTCTTTGTCCTGTCCAGCGAAAACTGTGTACAGGTTATCCGGTCGTTTGTCATAATGGATGGAATGCAAAGCAGCCGGGCGTGCAATGCCGCCTGCACATCCGCATACAGAGTTGACCATGACAAGGCTTGTTCCTTTTTGTGAAAATGCTTCGTTTACAGCTTCAGCCGATTCAAGCTGTGTGTATCCTCCATCAATCAATTCCTGACGGGCTTGTGTAGCTATATCATTCATTAGGAAGTTAAAATCCATACTCATCAAATATCACTCCTTATCATTGCTTCTTTTATCATAGCAGGTGTTCAATGGACTTGCAAAAAAGCTTACTCAAATAATTGCATAATCGCTTGGGCCACAGTCAATTCATCGTTCAGCACCTGTGTTTCCAGTTTTCTGACCAATTGGCGCCGTTCTGCATTGTCAAAAAAGCGGCTGTGCAGCTCATCCGTAATCATTGAGCGGAACCAATCCTTGGTCTGTTCCTGGCGGCGCTTTTTCCAATATCCGCTGACTTTCACCGTGTCTTCGAATTCTTTGACCATTTTCCAGACTTCCGGGATACCGGTTTCTTCCATCGATGAAACGGCAAGCGAACGCGTTTTCCAACTTTCCGTAGCGGGTTGCAGAAAATGCATCATCTGTTTGTATTCTGAAACGGTTTTTTTCGCCAGCTGCGCGTTTTCCCCATCCGCTTTATGGACGATGATGGCATCCGCTAATTCCAGTATCCCCTTTTTCATGCCCTGCAGTTCGTCTCCGGCACCTGTCAGCACCAATAACAGGAACATATCGACCATTCCCCGGACCAGTGTTTCGCTTTGGCCGACACCGACCGTTTCCACTAAAATGACATCGTATCCCCCTGCTTCACACAGGAGCATCGTTTCCCGTGTCTTTTTATGGACGCCGCCAAGCGTTCCTGCTGTAGGGGAAGGACGGATAAACGCTTGTGGATTCCGAGCCAGCTGTTCCATCCGCGTCTTGTCTCCAAGAATACTGCCTCCCGTTAGAGAGGAACTTGGATCGATCGCCAGGACAGCAACCCGATGTCCAAGCTTAGTCAGCATTTCGCCGAACGTTTCGATGAATGTGCTTTTACCTGCTCCTGGAACACCCGTAATTCCAATGCGAATGCTGTTGCCGGTGAACGGCAGCAATTGATTGAGCAATTCCTGTCCATTCTTTTTATGTTCAGGATTTGAACTTTCCAGCAAGGTGATCGCTTTGCCCAAGTATAGACGCGAACCGCTCCGGACCCCATCTCCAATCGCCTGGATATCCAAGATCTCGTCTGCTGGCTTCTTGAACTTCTTCCGTGGCAAGGCCTTCATGCCATCATGTGCCTCGTGGACACCTTCCATGACACGCCTGGAATTCTTTTTGCGGCTCATCAGTCTGCCACTTCCTCATATCCAAGGCGCACATAGATTTCCTCGATGACTTTCTGTGCTGCCACCGGTATGACTGTACCCGGTCCAAAAATCGCACTGGCTCCGTTATTGCGGAGGAATTCATAATCCTGAGCCGGTATAACTCCGCCGACCACAATCAGAATATCTTCACGGCCAATTTTCGCAAGTTCCGCTTTCAAATCCGGAACCAAAGTCATATGCCCTGCTGCAAGCGAGCTTACGCCAATGACATGGACATCATTTTCCGCTGCCTGTTGAGCTGTTTCTGCAGGCGTCTGGAACAACGGTCCGATATCGACATCGAAGCCCAAGTCGGCAAATGCTGTCGCAATGACCTTCGCTCCACGATCATGTCCATCCTGCCCCATCTTGGCAATCAGGATACGAGGACGGCGCCCTTCGTTTTCAATGAAATCTTCCGTCATTTCCTTGACGACTTCCATTTCCTGCTGGTTAGAGAAATTCGAACTATAGACTCCGCTCACTGAACGAATCACCGCCTTATGTCTTCCGGATGCTTTCTCGATCGCATCGGAGATTTCACCAAGTGATGCCCGGTGCCGTGCCGCTTCTACAGCGCAGGCCAGAATGTTTTCTTCGCCGCTTTGCGCCGCTTTCGTCAATGCTTCCAGAGCCGCTGCCACTTTATCGCTGTCGCGTTCGGCTTTCATGCGGTCCAAGCGTTCAATCTGTGTTTTACGGACCATCGTATTATCGATGTTCAGGATATCGATCGGATCCTCCTGATCAAGACGGTAGCGGTTAACCCCGATGATCACTTCTTCATTGGAATCGATTTGCGCCTGCTTTTTCGCAGCTGCTTCCTCGATGCGCATCTTCGGCAAGCCCGTTTCGATGGCTTTCGCCATTCCGCCCAGCTCTTCGACTTCTTCAATCAATTCCCATGCTTTGTCCATCAATTCCTTGGTCAACGATTCTACATAGTATGAGCCGCCCCACGGATCGATGACATTGGTCATCATGGTCTCTTCCTGAAGGAATAATTGGGTGTTACGGGCAATGCGTGCCGAAAAATCCGTCGGCAACGCAATGGCTTCATCCAGCGCATTGGTATGGAGTGACTGTGTATGCCCCATTGCTGCTGCATTCGCTTCAATCAGGGTGCGGGTAACGTTATTGAATGGATCCTGCTCGGTCAAACTCCAGCCGGATGTCTGTGAATGTGTCCGCAGCGCCAACGCCTTGTCGTTTTTCGGATTGAAGGTTTTCATCATTTTTGCCCATATTTCACGGCCAGCACGCATTTTGGCGACTTCCATGAAATAGTTCAGACCGATGCCCCAGAAAAAGGACAGACGCGGTGCAAAATGATCGATATCAATACCTGCGGCAAGTCCGGTACGGACATATTCAAGTCCGTCTGCCAAGGTGTAAGCCAATTCAAGATCCGCTGTCGCTCCAGCTTCCTGGATATGGTAGCCGGAAATTGAAATCGAATTGAATTTCGGCATCTGATCGGACGTGTACTTAAAGATATCCGCGATGATCTGCATCGACATAGCCGGCGGATAAATATACGTATTGCGGACCATATACTCTTTTAAAATATCGTTTTGGATCGTTCCCGCCAATTGGTCAGGAGAAACTCCCTGCTCTTCAGCAGCTACAATAAAGAATGCCATGATCGGCACTACTGCACCATTCATCGTCATGGAAACAGACATCTGATCCAACGGAATGCCGTCAAACAGGATTTTCATGTCTTCGACACTGTCGATGGCAACGCCGGCCTTGCCGACATCTCCGACAACGCGTTTATGATCGGAATCGTAGCCGCGGTGCGTTGCGAGGTCAAAGGCAACAGATAAGCCTTTTTGCCCCATCGCTAAATTGCGGCGGTAAAAGGCATTGCTTTCTTCCGCAGTCGAGAATCCAGCGTACTGGCGCACAGTCCAAGGACGTGACACGTACATCGTCGGATAGGGTCCGCGGACATTGGGCGCAAATCCTGGTAGGCTTTCTTCCAGGAATTCAATATCTTTCTCTGTATAAACCGGTTTTATGTCAATTCCTTCATTTGTAGTAAAGGCGCTTTGCTGTGTGACCTTCTGAGAAGCAACAGTCAGCTCATCGAGTGTGACTTTCGAAAAATCGGGTTTAGCCATTTAGAGCGCCTCCTTTCCTAGAGCGAGAATTTTCTCGAGTTTTGACGTAATATGTTTACCGGAATACAGGCTGTCGACGATGCCAAAGCTTGCCCATTCAGAAAGTTGTTCTTTCGGGTATTTGCCAGCCAGATCAATGCTGGATTGCGTATTTAAACCAGGGACTATGGCTGCAACTGCTTCTGTTGATCCACATAATACGGCATAATCAATTTGTTCATCAGCCAGGAATTGATTGATTTCTTCAGCAGTCGCCAAATGAGGGCTAACCAATGGTTCGATTCCGCCAACTGCAAGGAAACCTGATACGAAGTCTGCTTGGGCTTTAATCTTCTTTAATGGTTCGATCAAAACAATTGCCGATTTCAGGCCGGTCATCTTGCTTTGTGCACGAATATTTTCAAAAGGCGTCGCCAGGCGTTTTGCCGTCATGTATTCCAAATGCCCATCGTCGATTTTGGCGTCTTTAACCGGTTCCTGTGGATTTGCGTAAATATTGGTGCCGATCAGCGACTGTTTGCGTGTCGCTACATTTTTTTCCCGTTCAATCCATTTCGCCTGAATATCATCTGTCAGCCAGCCCGACTTGATGACTTCGGAATAGCCGCCCGCCTCTTCGATCTCCAGGAAGTAATTCCATGCGGCTTCTACGTACTCTTTCGTCAAAGTTTCAATAAAATAAGAACCTGCGGCCGGATCGATTACATGGGAGACATGCGCTTCTTCTTTGATGACCAGCTGCACATTGCGTGCGATACGCCGGCTCGATAGGTCAGGTTCCGTCAAGAAGTCATGAGGATGGACAGTATGCGCATCCGTGCCGCCAAGGACTGCAGCAAAAGTTGAATTTCCTGCACGCAATAAATTCACGTAAGGATCCAGTTTTGAATAGGAGCGGACGGAAGTTTCCGTAAACAAAGGAATCGTCGGTGCTTCTTCTCCATAAGCGGAACTGAACGCCTGCCACAATACACGGAACGCGCGCAACTTAGCAATCTCCTGGAAAAACTGGGTATCCACCGCAAAACGGATCCACGTTTTTTTTGTGGTTTCTGCGAAGTCAGCATCTTCCATGCGCTCTGAAAAGATGCTGAGGGCAACTCCCAGTTCATGTACTGCCGTTCCTCCAGCATGGTGGATCGGAATCGTATCCACTAATCGGGTACGGACGTTTTCAGGTGCCTCAACGGCCTCTTCGGAAAAGATGACGCCTTGAACCTTTGAAATCCGTTCTGGAGATACAAAATCGAAAACCCGCAGAATATTCTGGTCGTCACCCGTCAGTTTAAAGTAAATAGGATACTGGACAATTATTTCTGCCAATTCAGTCAATTGTTCATCCGTCCAGTCAAATTTACGGAATCCCGTATAGACAACCGTTTCATTTCCGCGGAGAATATCGTCTTTCATCAACGCCAGGTATTCCTGGGCTGAGTCTGCCGTCACTTCCTGGGAAACAAGCCAGCTTGGCTGATGCTTGCCGTTCTGGATAGCGGCTACTTGTGCCGGCACGTAACGGCCCAATCGATCAAGCATTTCTTTAGTGTATAACGGTTCCAGTGTTACATCTTCAATAGTTGGTGTTTTCAAAGTCTCATCAAAAGGCTTGCCCTTAATCGCTTTTTCAGCTGCTTGTTGCCATTCACTGTATGTATGCGTTGGAAATTGTGTTCTTTTCATCGATTCGATTGTCAAACTATTCCCTCCTCAAAGGCTATCTGCTTTCATTTTACCTGACTGAACGCCGACATTAAAGGGAAAAAAAGCTGGAAGTCCGAAGACTCCAGCTTTTCTTAATAAACAGACGTATTTTCTTTTGACATATTTTCTAATATTTCTTTGACGCGTGCCAGGAATTGACCACATACGAGGCCATCAAGTACACGGTGATCAAGCGATAGGCAAAGGTTGACCATGTCACGTGCCGCAATCATCCCATTGTCCATGATGACCGGACGTTTAACGATCGACTCCACCTGCATAATGGCTGCTTGAGGATGATTGATGATGCCCATCGACTGGACAGAACCAAATGATCCGGTGTTATTGACAGTAAACGTTCCACCTTGCATATCAGCGGATTTCAATTTTCCTGAACGCGCTCTGAGCGCCAGTTCATTAACTTCCTTGCCAATGCCTTTAACCGACTTTTCATCAGAATTCTTGATGACCGGAACAAACAAAGCATTGTCTGACGCGACAGCGATAGAAATGTTGATGTCTTTTTTCTGGATGATTTTATCTCCAGCCCACATGGAATTCATCATCGGGAATTCTTTCAAAGCCTGTGAAACAGCTTTAACGAAGAAAGCGAAATAGGTGATATTGAAACCTTCTTTTTTCTTGAAATCTCCTTTGATGGAATCACGGTACTGAACCAGGTTTGTGACATCCACTTCGATCATCATCCATGCATGCGGCGCTTCGTGCTTGCTCTTCAGCATATTGGCAGCGATTGCCTTGCGCACGCCTGTGACCGGAATTTCAATATCCCCAGGTGCACTTTCAATCGGTGCAGCTGCTGGTTTCGGCGTTTCCGGTGCCGGTGGTTGTGCAGCTGGCTGATCGGTTTGCGGAGCTTGTTTCTCAGCTGCAGGAGCGTCTCCCACTTTCGGAATATTGCCGCTGTCAATCAAGGCCATCAAATCTTTGCGGGTGATGCGCCCTTCGTTTCCTGAGCCTTCCACTTGGGCCAAATCGATGTCGTTATCCTGTGCTAGACGAAGTACTGCGGGTGAGTAACGGCCTTTCGATCCCGATGGTTTCGCAGGCTGGGAAGATCCTTTGGTCCCTTCAAGCTTATCTGTCGGCTTCGCGCCGGCTGCCGGCATTTCTGTCGCCTTTTCGCCGCTCGCCGGTTTTGCTTCTTCAACAGGAGCCGCGTCCCCGCCTTCTGTTTCGATCGTGCAGACGATTTCGCCGACCGCCAAGGTTTCACCTTCTGCAGCAATCAATTCTTTGACTGTACCAGTGAACGAGGATGGGACTTCCGCAGTTACTTTATCCGTATTGACTTCTGCAAGCGGATCGTATTTATTCACATGATCACCCGGCTGGACGAGCCATTTTTCAATGGTGCCTTCTGTAACACTTTCGCCCAGCTGAGGCATTTTGATGTTTTCAATAGCCAAGAGAGTTCCTCCTTTACTTGATGGTGTCTATTTTTCTGTTTGAACGTTTTATGCCTGTCGGAGGCCCACAGGATGCGGGTCATGTAAGCGTTGCGACAGGAAGTCGCACTTTTAGCTTACGTTCCTTTATTAGGCGCTTTCGCTTTTCTTTTAGTCCAGCTTCGGCGCCCAGCTCTTTGGGTCATAAGCCAACCCGGCTGTGCGGCAAAAAGCGCCACTTCGCCGGTCCGTCTTATGCCCGGCAGAGCTACATGGGCACCTACGCTTTTCTCACTGTCCAGCTCCAACAGCCAGTCCCTCGAGTCGCTTCAGCTTTCCCGGCAATGGCAAAGAACGCCATTACCAGGAAAGCTTCCAGCGCTTGTCGGGACTAACCGGCTGTTTCCGCTTTTCTCTTTGTCCAGCTCCAGCGCCCAGATTCTAGGGTCATAAGCCACTCTGGCTGTGCGGCTGGAAACACGCCGCTTCGCCAGCGCGTCTTATGCCCGTCGAATCTACATGGGCGCTTACGCTTTTCTTTTTAAAACTCCGCCAATTCTCTCATCGCTTTTTCCACTTTATCCGGGTTGATCATGAAGAATTTCTCCATGGTCGGCGCATAGGCCATTGCCGGGATATCAGGGCCCGCGAGACGTTTGATTGGAGCATCCAGATCGAATAGGCAGTTTTCAGCGATGATCGCCGCTACTTCTCCGATGATGCTTCCTTCTTTATTATCTTCTGTAACGAGCAGCACTTTTCCGGTTTTCTTCGCGGCTTCGATGATGCCTTCTTTATCCAAGGGATAGATCGTACGCAAGTCGAGGACGTGCGCAGAGATTCCATCTTCCGCCAAACGTTCTGCTGCCTGCAATGCAAAGTGGACAGCCAGTCCGTAAGTGATGACGGTGATGTCTTCGCCTTCGCGTTTTACATCCGCTTTACCGATTTCAATTGTATAATCTTCTTCCGGCACTTCGCCTTTTATCAAACGGTAAGCGCGTTTGTGCTCGAAGAACATAACAGGATCTTCATCGCGGATCGCCGCCTTCAAAAGACCTTTAGCGTCATATGGAGTGGATGGAATAACGATTTTCAAACCAGGCTGGTTCGCAAATATCGCCTCCACCGACTGTGAATGGTAAAGGGCGCCGTGGACGCCGCCACCAAATGGTGCACGAAAAACAATTGGACACGACCAATCGTTATTTGAACGGTAACGGATACGGGATGCTTCAGAAATGATCTGGTTGACGGCAGGCATGATGAAATCCGCAAATTGCATTTCTGCAATTGGACGCAATCCATACATCGCTGCACCAATTCCGACTCCGGCAATCGCCGATTCCGCAAGAGGAGTATCCAAGACACGGTCTTCGCCGAATTGATCGTAGAGACCTTGTGTCGCTTTGAAGACCCCGCCTTTTTTACCAACATCTTCTCCGAGAACGAAGACGTTTTCGTCACGTTCCATTTCTTCTTTCATGGCAAGCGTGATGGCATCGATATAAGACATAATAGCCATTATTCGTCTCCTCCTTCTTCGGCATAGACATATTTCATCGCATGTTCCGGTTCTGCATATGCTGCATTTTCTGCGTAATCTGTCGCTTCATTGACTGTTACCATAATGCGGTCATTGATTTCTTTTTCAATCTCGTCATTCATGATGCCATGTTCTTTCAAATAGGCACCGAACGTCAAGATTGGATCCGTCGATTTTTGTGCAGCCAATTCGTCTGCTGAGCGGTACTGGCGATGATCATCATCCGAAGAGTGTGCCGTCATCCGTTCAGAAACGGTTTCGATCAGGCTTGGCCCTTCACCGCGGCGTGCGCGGTCGGCAGCCTCTTTGACATGCTTATAAACTTCGATTGGATCATTGCCGTCGATTGTCACTCCCGGCATGCCGTAGCCGATTGCGCGGTCTGAAACGTTTTTGCTGGCCAATTGGCGTTCAACCGGTACCGAAATCGCATATTTATTGTTTTCGACCATGATGACCACCGGTAATTTATGGACGCCGGCAAAGTTCATGCCTTCGTGGAAATCACCTTGGTTGGATGAACCTTCACCAAGAGTCGTGAATGTAATGAAATCTTTTTTCTTCATTTTGCCTGCTAAAGCGACACCCACTGCGTGTGGCAATTGTGTCGTAACTGGTGAAGATCCAGTCAGAATGCGATTGCTTTTCTGTCCGAAATGGCCAGGCATCTGGCGTCCGCCTGAGTTCGGGTCTTCAGCTTTTGCAAAAGCTGAAAGCATCAGGTCTTTCGGTGTCATCCCAAAGTGAAGGACCACACCGATATCGCGGTAATAGGGAGCGATATAATCCTGTGTGTTATCAAGTGCGAAAGCCGCACCGACTTGCGCAGCCTCTTGACCCTGGCATGAAATCACGAAAGGAATTTTACCTGCCCGGTTCAAAAGCCACATGCGTTCATCCACACGGCGTGCCATCAACATCGTTTCATACATTTTCAATAAGTCATCGTTTGTCAAACCGATTTCTTCATGTTTAGAAGCCATTGTTTGTTCCTCCTTCAACTATGAATTGCTTTACCGTCAACTGCCAGTGCCGCTTCGCCCATAACCTCTGAAAGTGTAGGGTGCGGATGGATCGTTTCAGCAATTTCCCATGGTGTTGCATCCAATACCATCGCCAGGCCAGCTTCTGAAATCATATCCGTCACGTGGGGACCGATCATATGGACGCCGAGAATATCGTTTGTTTCTTTGTCAGCAATAATTTTGACGAACCCATCAGATTCACCGTATACCAGCGCTTTGCCGATGGCTTTAAAAGAAAACTTGCCAACTTTGACATCATGCCCTTTTTCTTTTGCCTGATCTTCTGTGATGCCGACGCTTGCTGCTTCCGGATTGGAATAGATGCAGCGTGATACCAGATCGTAATCGATGGCATGCGGGTTATTGCCTTTAATGTGTTCAATGGCTGTGATGCCTTCATGGGAAGCGACATGCGCCAATTGCAGGCCGCCGATCACATCACCAATTGCATAGATATGGGACTCTTTTGTCTGGAAGGATTTTTTCACTTGAACAAAACCTTTTTCGACGATGATGTCCGTATTTTCGATGCCGATGTTTTCAATATTCGCTTGGCGACCAACAGAAACCAGCATTTTTTCGGCAGAGAAACTTTCATTTTCACCGTTGATTTCCGCTTGGATCGTTACGCTATTCTCGCCTGTTTCCAAGGTATCCGCCATCACTTTTGCGTTTGTCGCAAACTTGATGCCTTTTTTCTTCAATAGCTTCAGCATTTCCTTGGAAATGTCTTTGTCCTCTGTCGGGATGATGCGGTCCGCATACTCAATGACCGTAACGTCAACACCAAAATCATTGAGCATGGAAGCCCATTCGATTCCGATGACTCCACCACCGACAATCAGGATCGATTGCGGCAGGCTTTCCATTTTCAACGCCTCATCGGAACTCATGACAAACTCGCCGTCAATTGTCAGACCCGGCAACGTGCGTGGACGTGAGCCGGTAGCGATAATGACATTGTTCGGAATCAACATTTCGTTTTCTTCCCCATTTTTCATCTCTACAGAAATAGTTCCGGCGTTCGGTGAAAAAATAGAAGGCCCAAGGATTCGACCGATGCCTTCGTAGACATCAATCTTCCCTTTTTTCATCAAACCTTGAACACCTGCGTGCAATTGGTCGACAATTCCTTGTTTACGTTGCTGGACACGTCCAAAATCAAGTGTGACTTCACCAGTCTGAACACCAAAATCCGCTGCATGGTTTTTGGTGGTTGAGTATACTTCCGCACTGCGGAGCAATGCTTTGCTTGGTATACAGCCTCTGTGCAAGCAAGTGCCACCCAATTCGCCTTTTTCGACGATTGCTGTTTTCAATCCGAGTTGTGCAGAGCGAATCGCCGCTACATAACCGCCTGTTCCGCCGCCTAAAATGACAACATCATAATTTTGAGCCATGGATATATCCTCCTTTATACGCTTTAATCAACGTTCATATCTGTTCATCCTGCTGAATGAAGGTTCTCCGTCGATTAATACGGATAGATCTTTACACGTTCTTCTCCATTCAATACCCTTGCTGCACCTTCTGCCAATGCTTGAAGTTCATTTTCACCTGCCTGGACCTCGACGTCCGCAATCCAGCTGACTCTTTCGGAAATCGATTCGACAAAGGATTTTCCGTAAGCCAGGCCGCCTGTCAGGATGATGGCATCGACCTGCCCCTTTAAGACAGCACTGGCAGAGCCGATTTCTTTGGCAATTTGATAAGCCATCGCCTGATAGAACAACTCTGCTTTTTCATCACCTTTTAAAATCCGCTGCTCCACCTTCACCACATCGTTGGTATCCAGATAGCCGAACAATCCACCTTGCCTCACCAATTTCTTCATGATTTCATGGCGGCTGTACTGTCCGGAAAAGCATAATTCCACTAAATCGCCTGCCGGTACAGTTCCAGCGCGTTCAGGACTGAAAGGGCCATCACCGTGCAAACCATTATTGACATCAATGACGCGCCCACCTTGGTGGACTCCAACCGTTATGCCGCGCCCCATGTGGGCAACAATCAATCGCATCTCTTCATAGGAGCGGCCAACTTTATGAGCGTATCGCCGCGCAACCGCTTTGTGGTTGAGCGCATGAAAAATGGACTTTCGTTCGATGGAGGAAAACCCGGATATCCGCGCAATCGGCTCCAATTCGTCTACAACTACCGGATCGACGATAAATGACGGAATATTGAGGGCATCCGCAATTTCAAAAGCGATGATGCCGCCTAAATTGGAAGCATGCTGCCCTGAAAATCCTTCCTGGAGATCTTTTATCATTCCATTGCTGACTGCATAGGTCCCGCCTTGAATGGGGCGGAGCAAACCGCCTCTTCCACATACTGCCGACAGGTTGGAGACGTTCATACCTTCTTCATCCAGCGCTTCGAGAATGGTGTTTTTCCTGAAAAGATGCTGGTCCGAGATGCTTGGGAATCCTCCGATATCTTCACCCGAATGGCTGATCATCTTTTCCATAATCAGGATATCGTTGTCAAAAACGCCGATCTTAGTCGAAGTGGAGGCAGGGTTAATGACTAGAATACGATTCAGCTGTTTTTGCACATCGATCCCCCATTTCTTCTGTTTTGCTTCGCAAAATTAGTCATAGTTGTTTGAATTGATTTGAATCGGAATAGTTGAGAGAAAAACAGCAGGTGAAAATGACTGGCTCACCTGCTGGACATTATTTATCTTCTGCTTAAAATATTGTGTTCGTTTCTCAGGAACTGAGTTCTTGAATTACGGACACGGTCAATGCGCTCTTCAGCCATACGGTCTGCAGCGATATAACTAGGAACATTATCACGCTTGGAAATCGCGAAGATTTTCGTGATGCTGTCGTAGATGGTTTCGACGCGCTTCATCGCACGTTCGTTATTGTATCCGTATAATTCATCCGCAACATTGATGACACCACCGGAGTTGATGACGAAATCAGGGGCGTAAACGATGCCGCGAGCTTCAAGTTCGTCGCCGTGGCGTTCTTCTTTCAGTTGGTTGTTGGCAGAACCGGCAACCACTTTCACTTTCAATTGAGGAATCGTATCGTCATTGATGATGGCTCCCATTGCACATGGAGCGAAAATGTCCGCTTCTTGTGAGTAGATGTCATTTGGTGCGACTGCTGTAGCGCCAAATGCAGCAACTGCACGCTGCACCGCTTCTTCGTTGATATCCGTAACGATCAATTTCGCGCCTTCTTTGTGAAGGTATTCGCAGAGCGGGTAAGCAACGTTGCCGACGCCTTGTACAGCAACTGTCTTGCCTTCCAATGAATCATCGCCGAATGCTTCGAGAGCAGCGGCTTTCATGCCGATGTATGCGCCGTAGGCAGTTACTGGAGACGGATTGCCTGAAGAACCGAAAGCTGGCGAAATGCCTGTTACGTAATCCGTTTCTTCATGGATCAAATCCATATCCGCAACTGTTGTACCAACGTCTTCAGCAGTTATGTAGCGGCCATTCAACCCTTGGATGAAACGTCCGAATGCACGGAACATCTCTTCGTTCTTGTCTTTCAACGGATCACCGATAATTACCGTTTTACCGCCGCCCAGATTCAATCCGGCTGCAGCATTTTTATATGTCATTCCGCGGCCAAGGCGGATTGCGTCTTCAATCGCTTCTTCTTCTGTTGCATAATTCCACATGCGCGTTCCACCAAGGGCCGGCCCGAGAGTTGTGTCATGAATGCAGATGATCGCTTTAAGTCCTGAGTTTTTATCCTGGCAGAAAACCAACTGTTCGTAATCGCCCTGTTCCATTCTTTTGAAAATTTCCATTGTCAATTCCTCCTAATAGTTGTTCCTGAAGTTGATGATGAGCAAATGGCCAAAGCCAATGAATATAATTTGCTTTCGGCGCTGTCGGCTCGAGATGACAAAACAATCGGTGCCTTTGCCCCCGCTACTATACTGCCGACTTTCGCCTTCGAAAAAAAGACCAGTGATTTATACAGGATATTGCCGGATTCAATAGTTGGAACAAGCAGGATATCGGCTTTGCCGGCATTGTCGCCTGCTATTCGTTTATGTTTGGCTGCATCGATGGATATTGCATTATCGAGGGCAAATGGCCCGTCTACAATGCAATTCTTGATTTGGCCGCGCTGATTCATCGCAGTCAACGCCGCAGCATCCAGCGTAGCTTCCATATTCGGATTGATTACTTCCACACCCGCGAGTGGTGCGACGATCGGCATTTCAACACCGACTGCGCGCGCTATCTGAACAGCGTTTTGAATAATTTGTACTTTTTGAGATAAATCAGGATGGATATTCATGCCCGCATCCGTCACAAAAATCAACCTGTCGAAACCAGCAACTTCAAAAGCGGCAATATGGGACATGACAGATCCTGTCCTCAGGCCATAATCTGGATTCAGCACGGCTTTCAATAGCACTGCCGTAGCAATCTGGCCTTTCATCAGGATATCGGAATCATTCCTGAATACTGATTTCACCGCTTCTTCTGCAGCCATTTCCACAGAGCTGACATGATGGAGCTGAACATGGGGATGGTTGAGCAGCTGCGGAAAATGTTCCCGCATCATTGCTGTTGCCGCCAATTCATCATCGTACAGGCGAAAATGTGCCATCTTTCGGTCGACAGCCATGTTGACCGCCTCCAAAACAGCCCTATCTGCCGCTGCGGCTACTGCCACCGTGTGGCCGAAACCGTTTGGCGCATTTTCGAGTAAATAATTTAATGTGGCCATTCTTGCTCACCTCATTCTTCTTAATTAAAACAGAATGAATGGCGATTTATAAGGGATGAAAGCGTTTTATTTGCGTTTCCACCGCTAATACTTTGCAAATACTTGCAAAACCCTGCAAGAGTTTGCAAAACGCTTACATCAAACCATATTTTTCTAATTTGTAATACAACGTCCGAAGGGAAATCTCCAATTGTTTTGCCGTCTTGGATTTATTGCCATTAAATTGAGTTAATGCGTGATGAAGAATTCCGCGCTCTACCGTGTCCAACTGTTCCTGCAGCGATACTGATGATTGGATCACCACCTCGTTTTTCGCTTCGGCGACCCGCAGCATATTGAGCGGGATATGTTCTTCGGTCAACACGCGGTCGTTCATCTGCATGAAAATCATCGAGCGGCTCAGCACATTTTCAAGTTCCCTGACATTGCCCGGCCAATCGTAGACGCGCAAATACTGCAAAGCCTTGTCAGAGATGGATTCGACACTGCGGCCATATTCCTGGTTCAGCTTCAGGAGCAGCCGTTCGACGATTCTTGGGATGTCCTGCTTGCGGTTGCGAAGCGGCGGAATGAGGATTGGCATACGGTTCAGGCGGTAGTACAGATCTTCACGAAATTTGCCTTCTAATAATGCTTTTTCCATATTGGCGTTTGTCGAGGCGATGACCCGCACATTGACAGGTATCGGTTTGGTCCCTCCGATGCGCAAGGTTTCATGCTCTTGCAGCACACGCAATAACTTGCTTTGCAGTGCAGATGACAGTTCACCGATTTCATCGAGGAAAATACTGCCGTTGTTCGCTTCTTCAAACAAGCCGCGCTTTTCTCCAGTTTTGATGCCAGGAATCGCCCCTTCCTCGTAGCCGAAAAGCTCACTTTCGAGCAATTCTTCGGACAAGGCAGCACAATTGACACGCACGAATTTATTGTATTTCCGTTCACTCGCACTGTGTATCGCATGAGCAAAAAGTTCTTTGCCTGTACCCGATTCACCACGCAAAAGCACGGTCACCAGCGTTTGGGCCGCCAGTTTCGCTTGTTGCAGCGATAATTGCATTTCTGAGGACAGGCCGATGATGTCATCGAAGGTATATTTGGACTCCAATGTCCGGATGATGCTGCGGGCACGGTCCAATTCTTTCATCAAAGAACGGATTTCTGTCGTATCATGGATGACGCCTACGCTGCCTTTCAATTTATTGTCGACGATGATCGGTGCGACATTGACAATGACTTCCCTATTCGATGGCCCGACCTTTAAATTGACGCCCCGTACAGGTTTGCGTGTCTGCAGGGCTTTGAGGTGCATGCTTTCCCCTTCAGATATATCCGCCGATGCGGGCTGGCCGATGACATCCTCCACCTGCAAGCCGGTGATGCGTGTATAGGCCGGATTGACGAGCAGGCCATAGCCTTTTTCATCCACGACCGAAATGGCATCGTCGCTCGATTGGATGATGGCTTCCAGCATCGTCTGAATTTCTTTCAGATCCGTGATTTCCTCTGCCAGGGATACGACTTCTGTAATATCCTTGAAGACCGCAAATGCACCGATCGTTTCTCCGTTATCGTCGATCATCGGAAAACGGGAAGTGACAATTTTAGAGCCATTTTTCAGCTGCAGCTCCCTGTTCAATTCGATGCGCCCTGTTTCATAAATCCTCGGCAGTTCACTTAACGAAATAAATTCGTGGATATGCCGTCCGATCGTTTCATCAGCTGCCACTTCAAGCATTCGTGCCGCACTTTTGTTCATAAAATTGATATGGCTCGTTTTGTCGATGCCGATCATGCCTTCTTCTATCGAGTTAAAAATGATTTTCTCACGGTGGCTTTCCTTGCTGAGGCGATTGATGAAATGTTGCTTCTCTTCCAGCAGACGAACAAACACATTTGCAAGGCTACCAGGGATGATAACGGTATTTTTCAAAAAATGCCCTTGCAGTTCCTCGTAGAGTGAATTGCTTCCTGTGACATTAAAGACAATGTCGATGTCCCTCTTATTGAACTCCCGGTAATCTTCTGCGACCGGAATACCGTTTGACTTTGCAGTCAACATGGCTCCAGCCTCAGGGTTCAAATCGACAACGCCGCGCACATGCAAGTAATCAGTTTCCAAAAGAGTGTTTAAAATGGCTGAGCCTCCAACGCCGCCGCCTATAATCAGTACAGTTTGCAAATTGATTCAACCTTTCTCTGCTGTTTTGCAAGTAATTGCAAGAATGTTTTAAGCGTACATCAGGAAGGTTTTCTTGACAACTTTGACGGAATTGGAAACAATAGATACAGAAGGATGTGGAAATATGGGTCGTCTAGTGGCATTTATCATCTTGCTGATCCCTGGAATCATGGCGGCGTATGGCATAAAATTGATGCGTGATACCTTGTTTAATAAATTGCTTGAGCCTTATCCGGCTCTTTGGCTTCAATTTACACTCGGCACCGTTTTTGTCGTTCTAGGCATCGGTTTTTTCGCAGGCTTCCTGCTGAACCGCGACCGCAAAAAAGGAACCGTCTCAAAAAGATTCCAGAAGTAAAAAAAATTGCGTCTACCCTACAAGGGGAGACGCAATTTTTCTTTTGACCCGGTCCGGGTAATTGGTGATGATTCCGACCATTTGTGGATCCAGGCGATTCATAAGCGACTCTGATCCAAGGATTCCGTATAACCGAACTTTTTTGTCCAGCTTCAGGATTTCGCCACAAAAAGATTTGGCCATCAGCCGTTTGTGGAGATGAATGCTGTCCACCCAGTCCATGTCTTTGATACGAGACAACTGCGTACTCTTTTTGATGATCCATGCCATTTCCGTTGAAGGCATCAATTTCTTCATCTGCTTCAACAATTGTGGGTTGAAAGAAGATAGATGGACATCTTCCATCCCTTCCAGCATAGCCGCAAGAATCTGAGGCCCTTTTGAATTTTTCACAAAAGATTCCTTCAGCTCGACATTCAAAGGGATCTTCTTTTTCTTCGCCCATTGGAATACTTCGTAAGCCAGCGGCATTTGATGATGAGAGAAATTCCGCATCCATTTCCTGCCTATCCGGAGTTCCTTTATCTCTTCATACGCGAGCGTATGGATACCAGCATTGATACCGGTGAGACGACGCAGGTTGTCGTCGTGATAGACCACCACCACTCCATCTTTGGTGATCTGCACATCAAGTTCGATGCCGACACCGAATTCACAGGCCTTAAAAAAAGCATTCCATGTGTTTTCCAATGCATATCCTGAAGCGCCTCGGTGTGCATACACTTTGACTTCAGACAATAAAATCATCCTCTTCCATTTCTGAAATCGATTCGATCAGTAAGTCGGGGTCTGCCCAAGCTATACTGCCCTTTCGTACTTAGTTTCTCAACCATTTTAACATCTTTGGCAAGAGACTAAAAGTCTTGCCGGTTATTAAGGTTTATGGATGTCTTTAATTTCTTATTACGAATTTGGTTTTCAAACACTAACCTTATGTAAGTTCTTACATTGGAAGCTGGGAACAACAAAATCCAGTCAATAACTGGATTCCGAAAACACTATTCGCTGGTAAAATTATTTTCAATGAATTCTTTTTCCTGTTCCTCAGTTAAAATGCCTCTAGCTTCTCCAATACTGCCGCCCTGCATACCCCAGATAAAATTGTGTTCATCATCCACTTGGTCAAACTGGCCATTCTTCCACCGTTCGATTATTTGAAGCAGATCTTCTTTTGAGTTGAAGTCGGAAGCCAGCAAAATTTCTTCGGCTTTGGCGATGGATTCGTCATTCATACGGATCAAGCCCCATTTTTCAGAAGCTACGACTTTTTGATGGGTCATTTTATGCATCATCGCCCATAGAGCATTTTCAGACGCATTTTTTGGCACCGATTGAGCAAATTCCAAGCCCTCCATTTTCTGTGTGCTTTCCTTCATCGCTTTTTCATCAGATACTTGCGCCGATTTTGAGCTTTCAGCATCCCCTTGTTTATCCGAAACTTTGAATGCTCCAAATCCGATAAAGCCAAGAGCAATAAAAGCGGCCGTTAGATAGACTATTGTTTTTTTCATCATCAAACTCCTTCAGTCAAATTTCCTCATAGTTTACCCTAGCATTAGGGCATTAAGTACCACTATAACAAATGTATGACCTTCTATCTACGCTTTTCTCTCAATTTCCTTTTAAGCAAGTCGAGCCTATGAAGTTTCATTGCGAATATTTCGCATAACAACGGCATACAAAAAACCAATGAACTGAAGCTTCATTGGTTTGGAAATCTATCGGTTATGCTTGGATTTTTTTCATAAGGACAGCATTGTAAAGAACGCAATCAGTATGCTGACGCAATAAACACCGTAAAAATACAGCCGGTCGACGACGGTCCCTTCGCCATTCCCCAAAAAGTAGTCATCAATTTGCCTGATCAATTGCAATTGCGCTCGCCTCTTTTCATTCTGCTGGATTTGCCGGTTTTCGCTTCAATCTGCATGTCCTACTTTTCTTCTATCCAGAAAAACGGCGTCTTAATCTTTTCCTCTATTCTGTTTTTCTTAAACCCTTTTTTCTCTCCTAAAATTAGATTGATTCCAGAAAAGCCGAACGATACAAGGCACCGCTGCAACTGCTAAAAATAAAAAAATCTCCTGCCGATCGGCAGAAGATTTCAAGAAAATGTTTAGTTGTGTGGATCATCCCGCATTTCCAGCCGCAGGCTATCTGCGACCATCGCAATGAACTCGGAATTGGTCGGTTTTGATTCTAAATGGGCTACGCTGTAGCCAAAGATTTTAGAAATATGCTCTACGGTTTCGTGGCGATTCCATACTTGTTCAATGGCATGCCGAATCGACCGTTCGACCCGTGTCGAAGTCGTATCAAACTTGGAGGCGATTCCTGGATACAGCACTTTAGTGACTTTGTTCAGGATTTCAGGTTGTTCTAATACTAAAGAGACTGCTTCCTTCAAATAATTATAGCCTTTCAGATGGGGAGGAATGCCGATATCTTTAACGATATTGGTGATCCGGTCTTCTTTCGTCAACCTGCTCTCAGGCTGCCCCGGCGTCTCGCTCCGGGCTTTCATAATATGATTGATCTGCACGGCCAGACGATCAGCTTCAAAAGGCTTCATGATGAAATAGGAAGCCCCGTATTCTGCAGCTTGGCTCATGATGGATTCCTGTCCGAAAGCAGACAGCATAATCACATCAATCCCCTGTAGATCACCGTTTTCCTTGATGGCATCCAACACGGCGATGCCGTCCAAATAAGGCATGATGATGTCCAGCAGCAAAATATCGACTGTCTGGTTATGAAGCATTTCGATGCAGGTCTTGCCGTTATAGGCAACATCCACCACTTCCATATTGGGTTGCGCATTTAAATAATCTTGCATCAGTCCAACCAATTCGCGATTATCATCTGCAATTGCGATTTTTATTTTGTCCATTCGACTCTCTCCTTGGTGACTGACTCTAGCAGTTTCCGGTACAGCCTTCAGGCAACGGGTCGATCAATCTTCTTCCCACTGCCAAATAGCTTATTTCATCATTAACTTACGGTCTGCTGCGAGCGACAGCAGTTCTTCCGCATGCTGCAGGGTCAAATCCGTGATTTCGGCCCCTGATAGCATCCGGCTCATTTCTTCTGTCCGTTCGCGTCCATCCAGCTCTGTGACTGCAGTTGTCGTGCGCTGCTTGTCGACTTTCTTCTCAATGAATAGATGCTGATCGGCCATTGCCGCGACTTGAGGCAAATGCGATATGCACAAGACCTGGGAATGGACTGAAATGGCAGCAATCTTCTCAGCAATCGCCTGTGCCACCCGTCCGCTGACGCCTGTATCCACTTCATCGAAAATGATGGAGGTGATGCCTTGATGCTTAGAGAAAATAGTTTTTAAGGCCAACATCATTCGGGACAATTCCCCGCCTGAAGCCACTTTCGTAAGAGGTTTCAACGGTTCCCCAAGGTTTGTCGAAATATAGAAGGAAATTGCGTCATGGCCATTCCGGTCGAATCGGCCGTTCGGCAACACAGAAAAGTTCACTTCAAACGAAGCTTTCGCCATATGTAACTCTTTCAATTGTTCCATGATGGCCTTGCCCAAACTCTTCGCGGCTTTTTTGCGGAGAATTGTAAGTTCTTCCGCTTCCACACGCAAATCTTCGGTCAACTCTTTCAACTTTTCCTGATCCAGCTGGTAACGCTGATCGCGGTTGACCAATTTATCCAATTCATCTGTCTGCTTTTCATGATACAGCAAAATGTCTTCTACGGAAGCACCATATTTTCTTTTTAAAGATTGAATGACCGCTAAACGTTGCTCGATCTCATTTAAACGCGCTGGATCAAACTCCATATCATCCAAAATCCGCTTGATTTCAGTTCCTGTATCTTGAATGAGGTAAAAAGCGCTCGACAGCGTTTCCGAAGATCCGCTGAAGGTTTCATCCACTGCCGCCGCGTGTTCAAGTTCAGACATGGCAGAGCCGATCCAGTCCAGGCCTTTGCTTTCGCCTTGGATCGCTTCATGCGCAGCTGAAATGGATTCGTAGATTTTATTGAAATTCTGCAATTTTTTGCGCTCTAATACCAATTCTTCTTCTTCGCCTATCACCAATTCCGCTGCTTCAATTTCCTGCAGCTGGAAAGTCAGTAAATCGATGCGCTGGGCAATCTGTTGTTCGTTTTCCGTATAAGAGGAAAATTCCCGCTTTAATTTAGTGTATCGATCGAATGTTTGGCTATAGCTCTCCCTGGACTTGGCCAGGCTTTTTCCGGCAAATTGGTCCAACAGGTAAAGATGCTGTTTTTCATCCATCAATTCCTGTGTTTCATGTTGGCCGTGAATATCAATCAGCGAGGCGCCAACTTCACGCAGGATGGAGATGGTCACCAGTTTTCCGTTGATGCGGCAGACATTTTTCCCTTTGTCATTCAATTCACGGCGCAGCAAGATATCGCCATCACTCCAGGAAATGCCGAATTCCTCTAATCTGCGAAATACCGGGTGCTGTTCGTCTTCCAATGAAAACAAGCCTTCGATTTCAGCTTTTTTTGCACCATGCCGAATAAACTCCTGGCTGCCCCGTCCACCAGCCAAAAGATGGACTGCATCTATGATAATGGATTTACCGGCACCGGTTTCCCCTGTCAAAACAGTCAGCCCTTCAGAAAAACTGACGGTCAGGGCGTCGATAATGGCAAAATTGCGTATATCTAATTCCCGAAGCATATCCGTTCACCTCTTCTTAAAGCATTTCGATTAAACGCTGTTTTAAAATTTCACGATGTTCGGTGTCTCTGCAGATGATCAGGCACGTGTCATCGCCACAGATGGTCCCGAGAATCTCTTCCCAGTCCAAATGATCGATCAATGAGCCAATTGCATGGGCATTCCCCGGCAAGGTCTTCATGACCAGAAAATGGCTGGCTCCGTCGATGCTGACAAACGCATCCGTCAATGCACGATGAAGTTTCTGCATCGGATTAAAACGCTGATCCGCAGGCAGGCTGTATTTGTAGCGGCCGTCCTGCAATGGAACTTTCACTAAATGCAATTCTTTTATATCACGCGATACGGTTGCTTGAGTCACTTCATAGCCGGCTGATTTCAACAGGTCCACGAGCTCGTCCTGAGTTTCGATTTCGCGATTTGAAATAAGATCGCGAATTTTAATGTGGCGCTGTCCCTTGTTCATGGTGTTCCCCCTTGGATGAATAATTATTCCATATACTTAATATTCTACAGTTATACCATACATTAGACAAGAAAACACATCCCTTTTGGAATGTGTTTACAACAATTCATGTGCTTTCTTGACCGTTTCATCAACCAATGATTCAGAAACTTCGGCGATTTCACTGCCTTCAGCACTGGATTGAAGATGGAATAAAAACTCAATATTGCCTTCCCCACCGGTAATCGGCGAAAACGACATGTTTTTTACATGAAATCCGGAATCAACTGCGAATTTACCGACTTTGTTCAATACATCGCGGTGTATTTTCGGATCGCGGATGATGCCTTTTTTCCCTACATTTTCCCTGCCGGCTTCAAATTGGGGTTTCACCAATGCAATAACATCGCCACCAGGTACCAGAACCTGCTTCAAGACCGGAAAAATAATGCGCAAGGAAATAAACGAAACATCGATCGTAGCAAACTCCGGAAGCCCTTGATTGAAATCTTCAGGTTTGGAATGGCGGAAGTTGACACGCTCCATTACGGTCACGCGTTCATCCTGCCGAATTTTCCAGGCCAATTGGTTATAACCGACATCAAGTGCATAGCAATGCTTGGCCCCGTTTTGAAGGGCGCAATCCGTAAATCCGCCCGTCGAAGAACCGATATCGAGCATCAGTTTTCCGTCAACCGATAAATCGAACTCCTGTAAGGCTTTTTCAAGCTTTAAGCCACCGCGGCTGACGTATTTCAAATCATTGCCTTTCATCTGCAGCGGAGCATCCTCCAGGATTTTTTCGCCAGGTTTGTTCATCCGTTCAGATCCTGAATAGATGATTCCGGCCATAATGGCCCGTTTTGCTTTTTCACGTGTTTCACAGATGCCCCGCTCGACTAACAGGACATCTACACGCTCTTTTTTAGGTTTGTTCATAGAATAGTCGAACCTGCCTGCGTTTTGGATTGCGTCCATTTCTTGACAACACGGACAACTTCATCGCTGTTCAGATGGATTTCATCCATCAATTCAGAGACGTCGCCGTGTTCGATGAATTGATCCGGAATCCCCAGACGGTCAATAACCGACTCACGATAATTATTATCTTGTGCAAATTCCAGAACAGCGCTCCCGAATCCGCCTTGAAGAACGGCTTCTTCAATCGTTACAACCGGTACTTTAAGTTCGAAAATGCTGTGAAGCATCGCCTCATCCATCGGCTTGATGAAACGGGCATTGACCACTTGTGCTGAAATGCCTTGCTCAAGCAATTGTTCTGCCGCATGCATCGCCATTGGAATGGTGGTACCAAATGTCAGGATTACCGCATCGGTTCCTTCGTTCAATACTTCCCATGAGCCGATCGGCAATGCCTGAAGCTCTTCGTCCATCGGTACGCCTAGGCCATTGCCTCTTGGATAACGGAGCGCAATCGGTCCGCCATTGTAATCAATTGCTGTTTTGACCATGTGCTGTCCTTCGTTTTCATCTTTTGGCATCATGATGACCATATTCGGCAAATGGCGCAGGAAAGCGATATCGAACACGCCCTGATGCGTTTCTCCGTCTGCTCCAACTAAGCCGGAACGATCGATCCCGATAAAGACATTCAAATTCTGGCGGCAAATATCGTGGACCACCTGATCATAAGCACGCTGCAGGAAAGTCGAATAGATAGCCAGGAACGGTTTCATGTCCTGAGTCGCAAGTCCGGCAGCCATCGTGGTTGCATGCTGTTCGGCAATCCCGACATCAAACATGCGGTCAGGAAATTCAGAAGCGAATCCTTCCAATTTAGATCCGACCGGCATAGCAGGCGTAATCGCCACAATCCGCTCATCCGTACGCGCCAGTTTGCGGACGGTTTCCGCCACAAGGCCGCTCCATGAAGGTGCTTTTGAAGAAGACTTCACTAAGTCGCCTGTCTCCATCTTATAGGGTCCGATTCCATGCCATGTGCCGATTGTATCCTGTTCAGCAGGCAGAAAGCCTTTGCCTTTTTTCGTAACGACATGAAGCAGGACGGGACCTTTTGTTTTCTTGGCATAACGCAGATTGTCTTCCAGCTCTTCCAGGTCGTGGCCATCGATCGGCCCCAGATAGGTGAAGCCCATTTCTTCGAAGAACATTCCGGAAACCACCAGGTATTTCAAGGAATCCTTAACGCGTTCAGCTGTAGACGCAAGTCTGCCGCCGACTGCCGGTACTTTCTTCAAAAGGTATTCCAAATCATCTTTGACTTTATTGTATTTTCCTGCAGTCCGCATACGGCCAAGCATGCTGTGCATGGCACCTACATTCGGGGCGATGGACATTTCATTGTCATTGAGGATGACAACCATATCTGTCTGCGCATGTCCGATATGGTTCAGTGCTTCAAAAGCCATACCGCCGGTCAAAGCTCCATCACCGATGATCGGGATGACGTGATTGCTGTCTTTTTTGATGTCGCGGGCTGCTGCCATTCCCATCGCTGCCGACAATGAAGTCGAGCTGTGTCCGGTTTCCCAGACATCATGGTCGCTTTCATTGCGTTTCGGAAAGCCGCAAAGGCCTTTAAATTGGCGCAATGTGTCGAATTGTCCAGCTCTTCCCGTCAGTATTTTGTGGACATAAGATTGATGTCCCACATCCCAGATAAATTTGTCCGACGGGCTGTCGAATACTTTATGCAGTGCAACTGTCAGTTCCACCACTCCAAGATTCGGACCGATATGCCCGCCTGTTCTTGATAAGTTCTCTATTAGAAACCGTCGAATATCTTCACTTAATACTTCAAGCTGCTTGGTAGTCAGCTCTTTTAAGAAAGATGGACCAGTAATCGAATGAAGATCCATTGCCATCACGCACCTTTTTATAGAAATTTTTCCTTCAGACTGTCTGTTCATATTATATCAATACATTGGGAATGTACAAATCAGAGCCTTTAAAATCAGCTTTTTCTTTCGACGATCAATTGAGTCAATTGCAGAAGCAATGATTTTTCACCGTTCAATTTCCCCAGTGCATTGATGGCTTCAGAAGCATGAAAGTCCAGCTTTTCTTTTGCTTTCGGCAATGTCAATATCCCCGGATAGGTGCTCTTTTCGCTGGATTCGTCTTTCCCCGCTGTTTTTCCCAGTTCCTGGGAAGTCCCAGTGACATCCAAAATATCATCCTGGATCTGGAAAGCAAGTCCTAGATGCTCTCCGAACCGGCTGAGTGCCATAATCTCTTCATTGGTCGCTTGAGCTAAAATACCACCGGCCAGAATGCTATAGGTCAGCAAAGCCCCCGTTTTCAAGCGGTGTACCTGCTCCAACTCTTCAAGCGTCAATTTCTTCTCTTCGCCTTCGATGTCCAGCACTTGGCCGCCTACCATTCCTTCAGCTCCTGAAGAAAGGCTCATCAAATCGATCAAGCGGATTTTATCGTCGCTTGAAACATTTTGCAGCCGTGCGATGATGCCGAAGCTGTAGGTCAACAATGCATCACCGGCAAGAATGGCGATGGCTTCACCGAACACTTTGTGGTTGGTCGGCATGCCACGGCGCAGATCGTCATCGTCCATGCTCGGCAAATCATCATGGATCAGTGAATAGGTATGGATCATTTCAATCGCAGCCGCCACTTTCAACGCATCCGGATGTTCCTGTCCGTTCAGTTCATGAAGTACTGCCAACAGCAGAATCGGACGAATCCGTTTTCCACCGGCCTGCAACGAATAATGCATCGATTCCTTCAGCGAATCCGGAATCGACAGAGACAGAATCTGCTCAGCCATTTCCTGTTGGATGAGCGGTTCGTAATGGGTGCGGAATTCGGTTAAGTTCATTTGGCATTCCCGTCCATTTCTATGTCAGCCGGCACTTCTTTGCCGTCTTTCATCATTGTCACCAATTGGCTTTCCGCGTTCTGTAATTTATCGTGGCAGACTTTAGAAAGCTCCATGCCTTTTTGGTAAAGTGTCAATGCCTGTTCAAGCGGTACATCCCCCTGCTCGAGCTGGCGGACGATTTCTTCAAGTTGTTCCATTGCATCATTGAACATGATTTTCTTTTCAGCCATCGTTTCGGTCTCCTTCGTTTGCTGGATTTATCTCATCGACAGTCGTCAGGATAGTGCCATCCTGCATCGCCATGGTCAGGCGGTCGCCCACCTTCACCTGCGATACACTTTTGACGACGGCTCCTTCTATATAAGGAATTGAATAACCGCGATCCATAATTTTCAGCGGACTCAGTGCATCTAATGTGCGGATTGCAGAAGACAGCTGCTGTGAGCGGTTCTTCAGCAATTGGTTAACTTGATAGTCAAGCCTTCTTGCAAGTTCCGCCACATCTGTCTCGGACTGCCGGATACGCTGAAGCGGCACACGTGATTTCAATTGCTGATCCAGCGTCCGATAGCGTTCTTTTGAACGGTTCAACTGCTGTAGGGATTCCCGCTGCAGTGAATCGGTGGCACGTTCGACGCGCTCGATGAACGGCCGGTACAAGCGCTCCGGATAAGCCAGTGGAAAAGATGAAGTCAACCGGTTCAAGGCCTGTTTTTGCTGGTTGACGGCCCCTGAAACAGTCCGGTACATCTGGCTGCGGTAACTTGTCACACGTTCCAGCAGCTCTGCCTGGCTGGGTACAGCCAGTTCTGCGGCAGCTGTAGGTGTCGGCGCCCGAAGATCCGATACGAAATCGGCGATGGTCGTATCCGTTTCATGGCCGATGGCAGAAATGACCGGTATGCGCGAGTCGAAAATGACCCGTGCTACGGCTTCTTCATTGAATGCCCATAAATCTTCAATTGACCCACCGCCTCGTCCAACGATCAATACATCAAAATCGCCTTTATTGGCGGATTGGATGGACTGGACGATCGATTGTGTCGCGCCTGCCCCTTGGACAAGTGTCGGATACAGCACGACATCCGCCAGCGGATAGCGGCGGTGCAGCGTGATGATGATGTCACGCACGGCAGCACCTGTCTGGGCAGTCACCACCGCAATCCGTTTTGGAAAACGCGGCAATGCCTGTTTATGGGAAGCTTGGAACAGCCCTTCTTTAGCCAACTTCTCTTTTAATTGTTCAAACGCCAGGTAATAATCACCGATGCCGTCAGCCTGCATCGACTGGGCATACAATTGATACTGGCCGGATGCCTCATAGACGGAGACATCTCCGCGGATCAGCACGGTCATGCCGCTTTCCGGTTTGAATTTCACGGACTTGGCGCTTGCAGAAAACATGACGCCCGGCAAACGGGCGGCATTGTCCTTTAAAGTGAAATAAATATGGCCGCTTGTATGGATTTTAACATTCGACAGTTCCCCTTTTACATAAACGTCGCGTAAATGGGGATCCGCATCAAATTTCTTTTTTATGTATTTGGTTAACGCTTTGACACTCAAGTATGGGTCGGTTGACACGCTTTCAACCCCTGTCTGTGAATTTAAAAAGCTGTCTTTCTTTCGAAAAACAGCCCTATTGCTCTTTATTTTACATGCTTATGCCTATTTTGTCTTTGATAACCCTTTTTCAGCGGATTCCAATGTATTTCCCATCAGCATCGCTATGGTCATCGGTCCGACGCCGCCAGGAACCGGTGTCACGAAGCTGGCGGTTTCCTGGACATCTTCGAAATCGACATCTCCACATAATTTTCCGTTTTCATCCCGGTTCATGCCGACATCGATGATGACTGCGCCCGGTTTGATGAAACTATGGTCGATGAATTTAGCTCTGCCGATCGCCGCAATCAGAATATCCGCCTGAGCCGTGAATTGTGCCAAATCCTTGGTTTTTGAATGGCAGTAGGTCACAGTCGCATCTTTCTGCAGCAGCAGCTGGCCGATCGGTTTACCGACGATATTGCTGCGGCCGATCACTACAGCATGTTTGCCTGCAGGGTCAATGCCATAATGCGACAACAATTCCATTATGCCGTGCGGGGTGCATGGCAGGAAGGCCTCTTTGCCGATCATCATATTGCCGACAGAAATCGGATGGAAGCCATCCACGTCTTTTTCGGGACTGATTGCTGAAATGACCTTGAATTCGTCGATTTGCTGTGGTAGCGGCAATTGGACAAGGATGCCATGGATTTCCGGATCCCGGTTCAAGTCATCTATTTTTGAAAGCAATTCCTGCTCGGTCAAGGTATCCGGAAACTGGTGGAGGTCTGAACGCATGCCAAGTGCCTCGCAGGTCTTTTTCTTGTTTTTTACATATGTAAGGGAGGCGGAGTTTTCTCCGACCAACACAACGGCAAGTCCAGGGATGATGCCCTCTTGCGCTAATTTTTCTACGCGTTCTTTTACCTGGACTTTAATTTTCTGGCTTACTGCTTTTCCATCAATCAATTTTGCAGTCATGTAAACTCCTCCAATTAATTTGCTGTTTCGTCAGTGAACTTCGACAGGACGCCGTTGACAAATCGGCTTGATTTATCGTCCCCGAAAGTTTTGCTCAGTTCAATCGCTTCGTTCATAATAACCCGTGATGGAGCGTCTTCCATATAGCCCAGTTCAAAGATAGCCATGCGAAGGATCGTCCGTTCGATCTTCGGCAGCCGCTCCAATGACCAGTTTTCCAGATGGCCGACAAGCTTTTCATCGATTTCCGCCATATTGGCATGGGTGCCCTGCACCAATAAATTATAGAAATTATCATTTTCTCCAGCCATCACATGATCCATAGCCTCATCGATGGTCAATTCAGTGCCCTCTAATTGAAATAAGGTCTGAAGCGCTTTTTCGCGTGCTTCGTGTCGTTTCATATTGTATCCGATCTCCTTTTCACAGCTAATTATCCCTCATTATACAGGTATTCCGGCTGAACTTCCATGTTTGAAATGTTCGGTCAATAGTTCATCTTCGTCCTTGAAGATCCGGTTTGTCGGAGGAATATTTTGGGTTTAGCCGGCAAAAACAAAGAGAAGGCTGCCCCAAAGCCATTGTAGGGGCCTTGGAGCAGCCTTGCTGCTTATTCTGCTGCTTGGGGTTCGAAATTGACGCCGGTAATATGGACGTTCACTTCCTGTGTTTGAAGTGAAGTCATATTTTCCAGTGTCTGCCGGACCTGCTCTTGAATCTTTAGAGCCGTCTTCGGAATCGATACACCGTAATTGATGACACAATAAACATCAATAGCCAAGCCTTCTTCAGACAAATCGGTTTTGATGCCTTTGCCATGGACTTTTTTTCCTAAACGTTCGACGACGCCAGACGCGAAATTGCCGCGCATACTGGCGACTCCCTCAATATCCGTCGCAGCGATGCTTGCAATGATTTCCAGAACTTCGGGAGCCACTTCGATATTGCCCAAATCCTGTGCTCCATGAGATTTCATGCGTACATAAGGTGCTATTTTTTCTGCCATTTGAAAAGCTCCTCCTTAAGATCCCAGCACATCGTATTTTTCAAGGAATTTCGTATTGAAATCTCCTGATTTGAATACTTCGTGATCCATCAGTTTCAAATGGAATGGAATCGTCGTAAACACACCTTCGATAACGAATTCGTCCAACGCGCGTTTCATTTTCGCTACCGCTTCTTCACGTGTATCGGCGAATGTGATCAATTTCGCCACCATGGAATCATAATACGGCGGAATGGTATATCCCGAGTACATGGCAGAATCGATTCTTACACCCATGCCGCCCGGTGGAAGGTACATATCGATTTTTCCTGCTGATGGCATAAAGTTCTTAGCCGGATTTTCCGCATTGATGCGGCATTCGATCGACCAGCCTTTAAACGTCACGTCTTCCTGAGAGTAGGCTAGTGTTTCGCCTGACGCAACCCGCAATTGCTGTTGGATCAGGTCAATCCCTGTAATCATTTCCGTCACCGGATGCTCTACCTGGATGCGTGTGTTCATTTCCATGAAATAGAATTTCTGGTTGACGGCGTCAAAGATGAATTCCACTGTTCCCGCTCCACGGTAATTGACCGCCAAAGCAGCTTTAACCGCCGCGTCACCCATTTCTGCACGCAATTCAGGCGACAAAGCCGGTGATGGCGCTTCTTCAACCAATTTCTGCATGCGGCGCTGGATGGAACAATCACGCTCGCCTAAATGAATGGCATTGCCATGGGAATCGGCAAGCACCTGGATTTCGATGTGGCGGAAATCCTCGATGAATTTCTCGATATAGACGCCTGGATTGCCGAAAGCTGCTGCCGCTTCTTTCTGCGTCATGTTCAGGCCAGTGATGAAATCTTCGCGTGTACGTGCTACGCGGATTCCTTTTCCGCCGCCTCCAGCCGTTGCTTTGATGATGACCGGGAATCCGAGTTCATCTGCAATGCGCAGCCCATCTTCTTCACTGGCTACGATGCCGGTAGAACCTGGTACGACAGGCACTCCTGCTTTGCGCATCGTTTCACGTGCCACATCCTTTGTACCCATACGCGAAATCGCATCCGCTGTCGGGCCGATGAACATGATGTCGCAAGCTTCGCATAGTTCCGCAAAGCTTGCGTTTTCAGCTAAAAATCCGTATCCCGGATGAATGCCGTCGCAATTTGTCAGTTTGGCAACCGACATGATATTGGAAAAGTTCAGATAGCTGTCTTTCGATAATTTTGGTCCGATGCAATACGCTTCGTCTGCCAATTCGACATGGAGCGCTTCTTTATCGGCTTCTGAGTATACAGCGACCGTCTCGATATCCATCTCTTTGCAGGCACGGATGATCCGGACCGCAATTTCGCCACGGTTTGCAATCAATACTTTTTTCATCGTCTTCATCGCCATCTCCCCTTTCCTCAGTTTGCTTTCACGAGGAATAAAGGTTGGCCATATTCCACAAGCTGTCCGTCTTTTACAAGAATTTCAGCAATTTCTCCATCCACTTCCGCTTCGATTTCATTGAATAATTTCATCGCTTCGACGATGCAGACAACTTGGTCCGCACTTACTTTAGTTCCCGCCTGTACATAAGCAGGTTCATCCGGTGATGGAGATTCGTAGAAAGTACCGACCATTGGAGACAGGATTTTGTGGTATTCCGAGTCGTTGTCAGCTGGTATTTCTGGTGCTTCCTGAGAAACCAGCTCTTCAGCCTTCGGTTCTTTTACCGGTGCAGGAGCATTTGGTGATTCTACAGCTTTTGGTGCCTGGGGTGTCTGGATGGATGAGCTGGCGCTTGGTTGAACTGTGCCTGAACCACTCTTTTTCATCTTGACTTTGACGCCTTCAAATTCATAAGAGAACTCTTCGATAGATGATCCATCGACCAATTTGATAATTTCACGGATTTCTTGAATTTTCATATTCATCCTACTCCCCTAATTATGTATTTTACTGATTCCTATTCCATTTTAGACTTATTTAGTCTATTTTGAAACACTAAATCTGATTTTTTAAAAAAAGGCCTCTCAAAAAGAGGCCTTTTTTCTTTGCTTATTGAGCTCTCGAAACATACGAAGAATCAGTGGTATTGATGATCAGATGGTCGCCTTCGTTAATGAAGAATGGCACCTGAACCGTCAATCCTGTCGATAATTTCGCCGGTTTCGATCCGCCGCTTGCTGTATCGCCTTTAATGCCCGGATCCGTTTCAACCACTTCAAGGACCACTGTATTCGGTAATTCAACACCAAGAACTTCTCCCTGGAATTGAATCACTTGAACTTCCATGTTTTCCTGAAGAAACTTCAATTCGTATTCAATGTTCTTTTCAGGCAATTCGATCTGGTCGTAAGTTTCTGTATCCATGAAGGCATGCATGTCGCCATTAGCATACAAATATTGCATCTTGTTGTTGTCGATCTGTGCTTTTGCAACTTTTTCACCTGCACGGAATGTTTTTTCTGTGACACTACCTGTACGCAGGTTGCGAAGCTTCGAACGCACGAATGCCGCGCCTTTGCCCGGTTTTACATGCTGGAATTCCATAACGCGCCAAATTCCGCCATCCACTTCAATTGTGACACCTGTTTTAAAATCGTTTACTGAAATCATAATAGTTCCTCCGTTTGTTATAAAATGCGTAGCTCTTTTGTGGAGTTAGTCAACCGTTCATTTCCTGACTCGGTTATCAGTATATCATCTTCAATACGAACTCCGCCAACTCCTGGCAGATAAATGCCCGGTTCCACCGTTACAGCCATCCCAGGCTCCAGAATCGTTTCCGATCTGAATGACAAGCCGGGGCTTTCGTGGACTTCCAAACCGATGCCATGGCCTGTAGAGTGTCCAAATGCCTCGCCATAGCCTTTTGACTTGATAAAATCGCGCGCAATTGCATCTGCCTCTATACCACTCATACCTGGGCCGATTTTTTCAACGCCTAATTCCTGCGCTTTCAATACAATATCATATATTTCTTTCAACTGCGCAGAAGGTTCGCCAACTGCGACCGTACGGGTGATGTCTGAGATATAGCCATTATAGAGTGCGCCAAAATCCAATGTGATCATATCGCCATCTTCAATAACTTTGTCCGTGGCAACGCCATGGGGCAGTGCTGAACGGAGACCCGAAGCCACAATGACGTCAAAACTTGAAGATGTGGCTCCCTGTTTTCTCATGAAAAATTCCAATTCATTGGAGACGTCAAGTTCAGTCAGCCCTGGACGGATAAATCCGCAAATATGTTCGAAGGCGTCATCCGCAATTTTAGCGGCGGCTTTTAGAACAGCGACTTCTTCGGGTGTTTTGACCATCCGGATCTTCTCGATCAAATTGCTGATGGGTTCCATTTCCACTTCCACTTTCTCTTTATATTGCAAGGCTGTAGCATATGTCATGTAATCCTGTTCAAAAGCAAGCGTTTTGATGCTTAAGGAGTCAATCACCTGCACCGCTTCGTCCATAAGATTTTTTTTGGCTTGGACCACTTCAAACTCTTTGACCTGGACACTGGCCTGTTCGGTATAGCGGAAATCTGTAATGAAAACAGCTTTGTCCTGAGTAACAAGCGCCAGTCCGGCTGTGCCGGTAAATTCAGTTATGTAGCGCAGATTAAAAGGGCTGGTGACGAGGACCGCCTCCACATCCCGGCGTTTCATTTCAGTGCGTAATTTTTGAAGTTTCAATCGATTCATCCTCTCTCTTGTCTTAAAAGCAGCGCATGCAGCGCCAGTTTGTAAACATCCTGTCCTAATCCCACAATCTGCCCGATCGTAACTGGAGAAATGTAGGAATGATGGCGGAATTCTTCCCGTTTATGGACATTCGATATATGTACTTCGATTACAGGAACCTCGATAGCGGCAATGGCATCCCGGATAGCGATGCTGGTGTGTGTATAAGCCCCCGCATTCATGACGATGCCGGATAGTGCTTCATCGCCGGCTCCGTGAATCCAGTCGATCAATTCTCCTTCATGGTTCGACTGCCGGCAAATCAATTCGATATTGTGATGATAGGAGAATTCCACCAGATCCTGTTCCAGCTCTTCCAGCGTAAACGTTCCATAGGATTCTTTCTCCCGCTTGCCCAAACGATTTAAATTAGGGCCGTTCAAAACCAGCACACGCATTCAACCTTCTCCTCCCCTGACACATTCTTCATTATTTTAACATATCGGAACAATCGAGCAAATATTACGAAAAGCGGAAACGGCCGTTAAGCTCCGAAAGGCATAAGACAATCTGGCGAAGCGGCGTACTTTGCCGCACAGCCAGAGTGGCTTATGACCCGAGGAGTTGGCCGTTGGAGCTGGACACTGAAATGCGGAAACAGCCGTTTAGCCCCGACAAGCGCTGGAAGGCTCACCGGTAATGGCGCCCTTTGCCATTGTCGGTGAGCCTGAAGCGACTCGAGGGGCTGGCTGCTGCAGCTGGACACTGAAAAGCGGAAGCAGCCGTTTAGCCCCGACTAGCGCTGGAAGGCTCACCGGTAATGGCGCCCTTTGCCATTGTTGGTGAGCCTGAAGCGACTCGAGGGGCTGGCTGCTGCAGCTGGACAACAAGAAATGCGGAAGCGCCTGTTCAGAACCGACAGGCATAAGACAGATCAGCAGTATAGCGCACTTTGCCACGCAGCTGGGCTGGCTTATGACCCAAACCTTAAATCAGCTCCATTAAATCAATGCATAAAAAAAGCGCGATGGCTGCTCGGCCATCGCGCTTTTCATCTTATAATCCGCATTTCAATTGAGCGTTGCAGTTGGTGCAGGTATTGCAGCCGCCCATTTCTTCCACTGTACCTTTACGGCAGACTGGGCATGTATCGCCCACTTCAGAACCGATCGTTACATTGGTTGAACGGAGATCCTGGATCGTGTCGATCAGGACGATCGGACGCTTGCTAGTTTCTTCCGGCTGATCCTCTTCTTCAAAGGTATTGTCTTCAGCTTTCAGTGTCAGAACCTGTGAGTCCCGGCTGCCGTCGACATATACTGTACCGCCTTTTGCTCCGCCTTTATACAGACGCTCATATACGCCTTCCACCTGTTCGACTGTGTAGCCGCGTGGTGCATTGACGGTTTTCGAGATCGAGGAATCGATCCAGCGCTGGATGATGCATTGAACATCCGCGTGTGCTTCCGGCGCCAAATCCATCGATGTAACGAATGCCTTCGGCAAGTTCTCTTCGTCCGCTTCGGGATTATTCTTCAAGTATTCACTGACGATGTCAGCTTTGACCTCGATGAATTTCCCGAGGCGGCCGCTGCGGTAGTAGGTGAATGAATAATAAGGTTCCAGTCCGGTCGAGACGCCTACCATTGTTCCGGTAGATCCTGTTGGCGCCACCGTCAATAGATGTGAATTACGGATGCCTTTTTCCAGGATCGCTTCACGGACGTGTTCCGGCATATCCTGCATAAATCCGGTTTCTGTGAAAGCTTTGCGGAGTGCCGCTGTTTCATCATCGGTTTTGCCGACTAGGAATGGGAAACTGCCGCGTTCTGCTGCCAAGTCAGTCGAAACCTCATAAGCTGCAGTAGCGATTGTCTTGAAAATCTCATCCACAAGCTCATTGCCTTCCGGAGATCCATATTCCTTGTCGCAATAGATCAACAGATCAGCAAGGCCCATTACGCCAAGCCCAACACGGCGTTCTCCAAGTGCCTGTACTTCGTTTTCCTCAAGGAAGTATGGAGTTGCATCGATGACATTGTCCTGCATACGGACACCGACACGTACCGTTTCCTTCAAAGATTCAAAATCGACTTGCTTCGTCTTCGGATCTGCGAACTGAGCCAAGTTGACTGCAGCCAGGTTACAGACGGAATAAGGTGCCAAAGGCTGTTCGCCGCAAGGGTTCGTTGCAACGACTTTTTGTCCGTAAGCTGCAGCATTTGTTTTTTCATTGGCGTTATCGATAAAGAAAATGCCTGGCTCCGCTGAGTAGGTCGCACAGATATTGATCAGGTTCCATAGCTCCCGCGCTTTCATTGTACGGTAAACACGTACACCGTGGCCCATGCGTTCCCATTCACGAACATCGCCGACTTCCTGCCACTGTTGATTGTAGATAGCCATCTCTTCTTTGGAATAAGATTCTACAGCCGGGAAACGAAGGTCGAAATCCGCATCGTTTTCGACTGCTGTCATGAAGTCGCTTGTCAAAGTGACTGAGATATTGGCGCCTGTCAAAAATTCTTCGTTATGGACTGTATAAGTTCCGCCATCCCGCAACTTCGTTTCCGCATCACGCATGATTTTCTCGTTGAATCCGCCCATTCCAGGAATCGCACGGTAATTCAGAATCCCTTGGTACATCGCTTCTTCCTGCTCTGTCAAAGGCTTGAATTTCAATTTATCATGAGCCAATTTCTTGATGGTCTCATCTTCGGTATTTTCGATCAAATAACGCAAAATGCGTGGATTCTGCATTTTCGAGATGATGAATTCCGCGATATCCGGATGCCAGTCGGCAAGCATGATCATCTGTGCTCCGCGGCGTGAACCACCCTGCTCGACAAGATGCGTCAGTTTAGCGATATCATCCAACCAGGAAACAGAACCAGACGATTTGCCGTTGACTCCGCGAGCCAATGTGTTGCGCGGACGAAGTGTCGAACCATTGGTGCCGACACCGCCGCCGCGGCTCATGATTTCCATCACCTGTTTGCGGTGATCGGAAATGCCTTCGCGTGAATCTGCTACAAACGGCATAACGTAACAGTTGAAATACGTCACGTCGGTATCTGCGCCTGCTCCATACAGTACACGGCCAGCGGGAATGAATTTCAATCCAACCAATTGCTGGTAGAATTTCTCGAACCACTCCTGACGTTTTTCCGGAGTTTTCTCGACTGACGCAAGGCCTGTTGCATTACGTTTCGCAATCTGCTCGTAAAACACTTCAAGCGGCTTCTCAATCACTTCGATCGGACGATTGACGATGCCAGCCTGCTGCTCTTCCGGTTTGTCGATTGCGCTTCTGTAATCTTCCTCGATCCAGACCTGCGCTTTATTGGACTGCTTATCGATGGAAACGATATAGCCGAGTCCACGTGCCGGGAATTTCGGATCTTCTTTGACAGTCAAGACGACGAAATCGCCTGCCTTGAGCGTCTTTTTCTCCGTATCCTTAAAAGAATAACGGTCGATCATCACGAGGCGTGATACACCTTTATGCGTCAATTTCATATCCGGAGTAATTGCGTGCACTTGCGGGAACGTTTCGATATCTTCGTTTAACGCTCTTGAATTCAATGAATACTGGGATTGTGTGGCGGAAACCATTTGACAATTCCTCCTTCGTGTTATATGGAGTTAGATACTATATATAGTATTACTTCAATTCCCAGCATACTACATGTTGAAACTTCTTTTCAATAACAATTTTCTGATGGAAATTTTTCATGTGATGGAAAGCTTTATTTACCAGCGTTTCCATCTTTGGAAATCTCTAAAATGAGCCAAAAGACTCTCACGCCCGGAAATTCCACTCAGCATTGGCGTATTTTTTTTCTTCCAAAGCCTTGACATCTGCCAGTTGCTGCTCAGACAAATGATAAGGTTGCAGATCGATGGACAGCGCCTGCTCAAATCCAGACTTGAATGCCCGGACGCATTCTTCAGCTGTAGCGGGCTCCTCGCGCAGGGAGTTGATCGACACCGCTTTTTCAGGGATTTTTGCGCGCATCCGTTCTTTAGCCTGTTCGCTTGAAAATTTGAAAACCGATAGGAGCTTTTCAGCATCCAGATCTATCAGTATAGCACCATGCTGCAAAATGACACCTTTTTGGCGTGTCTGCGCACTGCCTGCGACTTTTTTTCCTTCGACGACCATTTCATACCAGCTTGGCGCATCAAAACAAACAGCTGATTTCGGTTTTTTCAGATCCGCCCGCTTCTCATCTGTATCCGGTACAGAGAAATAAGCATCCAGTCCCAAGTTCTTGAAGCCTTCCAATAAACCTTCACTTAATACACGATACGCTTCCGTAACCGTTTCCGGCATATCCGGATAATCTTCACTGACGATGATGCTATATGTAAGTTCATGCTCATGGAGAACCCCCCTGCCTCCTGTCGGCCGGCGGACAAATCCAAGACCGAGCCGGTTGACGGCTTCCATGTCAATTTCCTTTTCCACTTTTTGAAAATAACCGATTGATAGGGCAGCAGGCTGCCAGCTGTAAAAGCGGATGACCGGCGGAATCAATCCTTCACTGTGCCAGTTCAATAAGGCTTCATCAAGGGCCATATTGAACGAAGGGCTGCTCGCACCTGAATTTATAAAAACCCATTTTGGATATTTCACAAGATCGCCTCCTATTTCCGCTAATTAGTGTAACATTGGCATTGAATATCCGTCATCTCTTCTTTTATAATAAAAGAAGATGAGAAAGGGGCAAGAACATTGGAATTTCTGTACATCGCAATCGCCATACTGCTGGCAATCATCATTTACGCGGTAATTTCTTATTTCCGCATCAAAAAAGCTGTCACTAACCTGACACAGGAACAATTTATCGAAGGCTATCGCAAAGCCCAGTTGATCGACGTCCGTGAGCCGAAAGATTTTGCGGCTGGCCACATCCTGGGAGCACGCAATATTCCCCAATCGCAATTGCGTCAGCGCTATAAGGAAATCCGCTCGGACAAGCCGGTTTATTTATATGACCAGAACGGGGCACGCAGCGGCCGCGTCGCAATTTTCCTGAAGAAGAAAGGCTATAACCACTTGTTCCAATTGCAGGGCGGTTTCAAGCAATGGACCGGAAAAATCAAATCCAAAGCTTAAACTTAAAGAACTCTTCCAGAAATGGAAGGGTTCTTTTCTATCTCACTTTGATTGCGTTGAAGAAATCATGTGAAACCTTCCAAGCTTTTTCTTCGCGATAAAACGATACGGGAAATGCTTCCTCATCATTTGGACATCGGCACAGGCCCCCAAACTCGCCCTAAAACTGTCCGCTGTCGTTTCTGACGGGTTCTGGACTATTGGGGAGACAAACAACTGCCCATCACCATTTAAACAGCTATCCGTTTGATTTGACGACAATTTCAGCCAGGCACAATGCACGGGAAAACCACAAGACGAAAGTCGACACACAAAAAATAACCGGAACGCTCCAATTTGGCTCATCGGTTTTATTGCTGCACATAAGAAAAAGGCGCGGAGGCTGAACAGCTTCCACGCCTTTTTAAAGATATTATTCGTCTTTATAGTAACGAAGCACGGGCTTGCGCGCAGCTTTCGTTTCGTCCAAACGGTTGATTACCGTGGTATGCGGTGCATTTTGGACGATTTCAGGATTTTCTTCCACTTCTTTGGAAATCTGGATCATCGCATCGATGAAGGCATCCAACGTTTCTTTGGACTCAGTTTCCGTCGGTTCGATCATCATGCCTTCCTCCACATTCAATGGGAAGTAGATCGTTGGCGGATGGTAGCCGAAGTCAAGCAGGCGTTTTGCCATATCCAATGTACGGACACCCAATTTTTTCTGGCGTCGGCCGCTCAATACGAATTCATGCTTGCAATGGCGGTCGTACGGCAAATCGAAATGAGGCTGCAGTCTGCGCATCATATAGTTGGCATTCAATACTGCATATTCCGTCACTGCCTTCAGGCCATCCGGCCCCATGGAACGGATATACGTATAGGCACGTACGTTGATGCCGAAGTTGCCGTAGAAAGGCTTGACGCGGCCGATTGAATCCGGGCGGTCATAGTCGAACGTATAGGCATCGTCTTTTTTCACCAATACCGGTTTCGGTAAATATGGAAGCAAGTCATTTTTCACGCCGACTGGACCAGATCCAGGTCCGCCTCCGCCGTGAGGTCCAGTGAATGTCTTGTGGAGGTTCAAGTGAACTACGTCAAAGCCCATGTCTCCCGGACGTGCTTTTGACATAACTGCATTCAAGTTGGCGCCGTCATAATACAACTTGCCGCCGACCCCGTGGATGATGGCTGCCATTTCAAGGATCTGCTCTTCAAACAAGCCAAGTGTATTCGGATTTGTCAGCATCAATGCTGCCGTATCGTCTCCGACTACACGCTTCAGGTCTTCGAGATCTACAAGTCCCTGATCGCTTGACTTAACGGTTACGGTTTCGAATCCAGCAACGGTCGCTGACGCCGGATTGGTACCATGTGCCGAATCGGGAACGATAACTTTCGTTCGTTTCAAGTCGCCCCGCGCTTCATGGTAGGCACGGATCATCATCAATCCGGTCCATTCCCCGTGTGCACCCGCAGCTGGCTGTAACGTAACTTCGTCCATGCCAGTGATTTCTTTCAGATGCTCCTGCAGATCGAACATCAAAGCAAGAGCTCCTTGAACCGTTTTTTCATCCTGCAATGGATGGATGTTTGCGAATCCAGGGAAACGCGCAACGGTTTCGTTGATTTTCGGATTGTATTTCATGGTGCAGGAGCCCAGTGGATAGAAACCTGAATCCACGCCGTGGTTACGGTTGGACAAGGCTGTGTAATGGCGCATAATGTCTAGTTCCGATACTTCAGGCAGTTCAGCTGCCTCCGTACGGATCAAATCAGCCGGCAAGAGCTCACTCAAGTCGACTTCCGGTACGTCAAGCGTCGGCAGGCTGTAGCCAACGCGGCCTTCTTTGGTCAATTCAAAAATTAGCGCTTGGTTGTCCTTATGCATGAGTAGCCCCCACTTCCTGCACTTTTGCAGCAACTTCCTGCACAAATGCATCGATTTCTTCTTTTGTCCGTTGTTCAGTGACTGCAACCAGCATATGGCCCTCGAGTTCATCATAGCTCAATCCAAGATCATAGCCGCCGATCATGCCTTTTTCAAACAAGCGGTCGTTCAACTGTTTGACAGGCTCTTTTGTTTTCACGACGATTTCATTGAAATGGGCGCCTTCAAATGCAATTTCAAGACCCGCTTTCTTCAATTGCTGCTTCATATAATGGGTTTTCACGATATTTTGTTTGGCGATTTCCTGTGTTCCGACTTTGCCGAGTGCCGTCATGGCAACTGACGCAGCCAATGCATTCAAGGCTTGGTTCGAGCAGATATTGGACGTCGCTTTGTCGCGGCGGATATGCTGTTCACGCGCCTGCAGGGTCAACACGAATCCCCGGCGGCCTTCTTCATCCGTCGTTTCGCCGACCAAACGGCCCGGTACTTTGCGCATCAATTTTTTCGTGACGGCGAAATAACCGCAATGAGGCCCGCCATATGCTTCCGGAATACCGAAAGGCTGTGCATCGCCCACTGTGATATCTGCTCCGAGCTGGCCCGGGGAAGTCAGTGCGCCAAGTGCCAACGGATTGGAAGAGACGGACAATAACGCGCCGGCTTCATGGACGATCGGTTCGATTTCCTTCAGGTTTTCAACTTGTCCGAAGAAGTTAGGGTATTGGATCATCACTGTTGCGACGTTTTCATCGATCATCTCTTTTAATGCATCCAGATCGGTATGGCCGTCCTTCAATGGAATTTCAATAACATCAATGGATTGGCCCAGCGCATAGCTGCGGACAACAGCACGCGACTCCGGATGGACTGCATTTGATACCAGAATTTTTTTGCGTTTTGTGTGCCCTGCAGCGAGCATTCCAGCTTCGGCGAGTGCCGTTCCGCCGTCATACATGGAAGAGTTGGCGATGTCCATGCCCGTCAATTCGCTGATCATCGTCTGGAATTCGAAGATTGCCTGCAACTCACCCTGAGAGATCTCAGGCTGGTAAGGCGTATAAGCTGTATAGAATTCAGAACGCGAAATCACATGATCCACGATGATCGGCTTGTAATGGTCGTATACGCCAGCTCCAAGGAAAGAAGCATATCGGTTGGTGTCGGCATTTTTTGCCGCGAGTTGAGCCAATTCCTTTGTCAATGAAGACTCTGATTTGGCTGCTTTGATGTTATACTCGCCTTTAAAACGAACTTTTTCCGGGATATCCGAAAACAATTCATCGATGGATTCGATGCCGATCGTTTCCAGCATTTCTTTTTCGTCTTGAGAAGTCATTGGTAAATAGCGATGTTTCATCGAGTGCTGTCCCCTTTTCAAGTTAGATTAGTTGGATCGTTTATAAAATGGTGTTTCCACTGTTTTCGCTTTTAATCGTTTGTTACGAATTTCAACTTCCAGTTCGATTCCCACTTCAGCCCATTCACTTGAAACCAAAGCCAGCCCGATGTTTTTTTTCAAGGTCGGCGATTGGGTGCCTGTAGTCACTTCTCCGATTTTTTGGTCTCCTGCGTAAACCGCATAACCATGGCGTGGAATGCCTTTGTCGATCATTTCAATGCCCACCAATTTACGCGGGACTCCTGCTTCTTTTTGCTCGGCCAATGCTTGTTTGCCGATGAAATCCTGTTCTTTCTTCAATTTCACCACAAAGTTGATCCCGGCTTCAAGAGGCGTAATGTCTTTTGACAATTCCTGCCCGTACAAAGCAAGGCACGCTTCAAAACGCAACGTATCACGGGCACCAAGACCTACCGGAACAACTCCTTCCGGCTGTCCTTCAGACAAGATTTTTTCCCATAGAACGGCCAGCGCTTCAGGTGCTGCATAAATTTCAAAGCCATTTTCCCCGGTATAGCCGGTGCGGGATAAAATGACCTGTTGTCCAGCCACTTCGACATCCTGTTTAAAGCGGAAAGGTTTGATTGCCGAAAGGTCTTCCTCTGTCAGGCGCTGAAGCACTGCTTCAGCCAAAGGACCCTGCAATGCCAATAAACCATAACGGTCAGAAGCGTTGTCCAATGCCACGTTGCCTGTTTTGGCCTGTTCCATCCAAGCGAAATCCTTTTCGATATTGGACGCGTTAACGACTAATAGATAATTCTCATCGGCCAACTTATAAACCAATAGATCGTCCACGGTACCGCCATCTTCGTAGCACATCGCTGTGTACTGCGCCTGCCCATCCTGGATTTTGGACACATCATTTGTTACGAGATGCTGGAGATAGTCTAAACTGTCTGCTCCTGTGACGAAGATCTCACCCATATGCGATACATCAAAAAGTCCTGCTTTTGTTCTGACCGCTTCATGTTCTTCCTTGATGCTCGAAAATTGCACAGGCAGTTCCCAACCACCAAAATCAATTGTTTTGCCACCATATTTCGAATACGTTTCAAACAGAGGTGTACGCTTTAACTGTGCCAATGATTTTCCTCCTCATTTTTCAAAACCCTTCCGGCCAGCTTCACTACGAGTCTGGACACGAAAAAAGGACAGAGATTTCCCTTTAAAGGGAAATCTCTGTCCTGGAACCTGAAAGTTTACCATAATGGCTTTCCTCGTTGGTAGCTGACATGCAGCATTCTCCAGAGATGCGTCCTGTACGAGTCTTTTTGCCTGAGAGATTCATAACTTCTGTTACTTGCTCCTTCGGCGACGCATGTGCGTTCTCTCCCCATACAATCATCCGCCCAAATCAAAATTGATTGGTCCAAACCGTTATACAGAATAGTATAACTTTGAATATATCCTAACATTGAAAGAGAGAAAGCGCAAACTTTTTTCTTTAGAAGGGCAAAAGGCGAATGATTTGATTTATCGAAATCAAATCATTCGCCTTTTAAACGTTTTACTTGAAAAGCAGCGTATTGCGTAATCTGGCGCAAGGTCCGGTATTCTGTCCGGATGGTGATATGCGCCGTTTGTTTATAATCCCGGTAGCGTGCTTTATGCAACGCTTCAATTTCGTCACGAGTGGATTGGCGGACAATCGGACGATTCGGATCCCGGTGAATCCGTCGCCAGATTTCGCGGAACGGCGCATCCAAAAATAACACCAAACCCGTATTCCTCATGATTTTCTGGTTTTCTTTCCGCATGGTGACGCCGCCGCCCGTGGAGATGATGCAATAATCGTTTTTAAAATTTTGCAAAAACTGCGTTTCCAGTTCCCGAAAATATTCTTCGCCATGCTGCTCGAAAATTTCCGGAATCGTTTTCCCTGTCTGTCGGACGATTTCTTTGTCCATATCGTAGAAGGGCAGTTTTAACAGGAAGCTCAACCTCCTGCCGACCGCGCTTTTCCCGCAGCCCATGAATCCAATCAAATATATTCTGTTCATCCTACCCACCCGATACTTACCTCTACTCAGGTATTTTTTTTTGCTCATTTTCCATTAGTAGTTGTATCGTAGCATGTCTATGCATATTTTCCAAACCATCATACGTTTTATATTGGATGGAATAGAGCATCAGGGTGTGGGATAACAGCATCAGGGCCGACAGGAAAAAGACGGCTGAAATGGGATAGACGGCACCTTTCTCGTTATTGAGGCTGCGTAAAAACATACTCCGCCTCTTCCAGGCTGCCTGTGGTGAACTCAGTACGGACCTTCAGCGTATTCCCAGCCAATGAGAAATGGCAGGACCGTACGCGGGTCAACATGACTTCGTGGCCTTTTCTATCTTTTTGTTTGCGGATCATATCGGTATACACTTCAATATCAAATTCCTCCCCCATCTGGACAACACGGATTCCGCTTCCCCCATTGATGATTTCGAGCGAATCGCTGTTGTTCAGGTAACTCTGTAGATCGATCGCGAACAATTGCCACTCAACCTGGTGTGGATCCAGGTCTTCAGTAAAACTGAGTGCGAAACTGTAGAACAATACGATCAGCGGCAGCATCGTCAGCAGCACCAGCATGTCGAATATCGACGTGATAAATGAAAAGCCTTGTTCATCCAACCGGTTTATTCGGCGCATAGCCGCTCCGCTTGCCCTTTGTAATCAGTATAATCGACACAAAGCCCACCAGCCATCTCCCAGCTGTAGACGATCCCGTTGACCGTCCGCTGTCCGTTTGATGCACCAGTCGAACTTATCTCCCTCGCCGCTTCATGCAGGGTTTCGTATGCGCTGACGCGTTCTTTTTTCTCCTCCAGATTTCGCTGCATGTTGAGCATGATCGGTAGCAGACTGCCGAAAATGATGAAGACCATGAACAGGCTGACCATGGTTTCCGCCCAGGAAATTCCTTTGTCATTCAGAAAAAACCACTCTCCCTTTCCCGAGATGGACGACTACTGTCTTTTCCCCGCTACTCGTCGCAAAATGGAATGTCCCGGACTGGACGACTGAGCCGTTAGAATTGAAGTAAATTTCATTGAGGTTGCTGGTTTTCTTTAACGTCACTGTATCCGGAAGTTTTCTGGATACAACGACCGATTGCAGATCTGTGAATATTTCGTAGCTTCCTTTAGGTTCCCTGAAAATGATTTTTGCGGTCTGTTTTGAAGCGTAGCTTTGGCTCTGTACGAAATAAACGTCCTGCTGCAGGACCTCAAAAAAACGCTGTTCTTCTTTTTGGACCAGCCGGTTTTGATAACCCGGAATTGAGATTGCGACAATTGCCATCAGCACAGTGAGCACCAGCAGCATCTCCAGCAGCGTAAAACCCTGTTCTTTTAGGATGATTTTGTGGATGTCACCACTCCATCAACCGAAATAGTCACGACATCACCGTTCGGGCAATCTGTTTCCCCCGTTTTCAAATACCCTTCTGACACCAGATCCGTTAACGTCGGAACCACTTTCAGGTCCATTCGATAAGATTCGACCTGCCCCTGGACCATCTGAACAAATGCTTTGCAGCCTTTTTCATCAACTGCCGATGATTGTTTCGTGACGTTGGGAATCGCAATTGCAATCAGTACAGTGATGATCAGCATAACAATCAACATTTCAATTAACGTAAATCCTTTTTGGTTTTTTAATAAGCGCATATTCTTCCTCCTCAAATGGTATGGACCAGGTTATACATCGGCATCAGAATCGCCAGATAGGCGCCTACGATGCAGACAGCGATTATAATGAAAAAGCTCGGTTGGATAATGCGCAGCAAGGCTTGCGTCTGTTGCTCGATCCGCTCCATCAGCACTTCGCTGTATAGAATCAACTCTTTCCCCAAATAACCCGTCATTTCACCATGTTGGACAAAAGCGGGCATATCTCTGGACACAAACGAAAAATGTTCAAGCGATGTGGAGAATGTCTGTCCCATCATCAATTCTTCATGGGACAGCCGTGTCATGAACTGGATGATCTTATGATAATTCTGGCGCTGCAGCAGGTCGAGCGACTCCTGCATGGAAATGCCACTATGCAGCAAAGTTCCAAGTTCACGCGCCAGCAGATGCGACCAGTACAGCTTCATGAAGCTTCGAAGAACTGGGATGGCAAGCAGCCAGTCGATTTGTTTTTGAATCGCCTGCCGCTTCAAAAGCATTCTGAAGGCATAGACCGAAATGGCCATGGCCGCAAAAATTCCAATGAAAAAGTCAGGCAGACTCAGCAAATAGGCCGGAACGCCTGAACCTTCCTCTCCTGATTGAAGCGACTCCATCATCTCGGTCAGATTCGGCACATAGCTGGTGCGGAAAAACAGGAACAGCACAGAAGTGAAAATCAGCAGGGATACCGGATAGATTAAAATGTTCTTCAACTTTTTCTGCACCTGTTCGGTTCGCGCAAAACTTTTTGCAATGCTGTCAATCGATTCCGGCAAGCGGCCATGATATTCCGCAATTTCAACCGGAAACAGCACATGGTCTTTAAATCCTAAGAATTTCAGAATTTCAGCCGCATTGCCTCCACCTTTCAAGATATCGGTAATGCCGTCCAAAGTTTCCTGCAGCTTTGTGGTATGCATCGGCAGCAACAGACTGAGCGCTACCGGCAGCAGGTAGCCTTCTTTCATCAGGACAGCCAGACGTGTCAGGAATTGCTCGCGGTCACGAAGACGGATCTTGTCTGAGTGCATAGGAAGCTTGAATCGCACCGATCTTCACCCCTTCCCGGACTTGTCCATCAAACGTCAAATAACTCGGCAATGTATAGGATTGTTTCAAAACCGCAGACTGCAGAGCCTCTTCGAGCCGCTCGCCATCAAGGATTTCATAGAGGGCACGATGGCAAGGCTCTGATTGCCCAATGTCCGAAAACATCGGAATGATCTTTTGGGCCGACACCGCAATCAGCGTTTGGGCCATGTCTTCAAACGACACGCCGAGATCACGCAATCTGTGCAGACAGCCGACCGAATGCCTGGCATGGATGGTCGAAAAGACTAAATGCCCCGTCAAGGCCGCACGAACCGCAATTTGGGCTGTTTCAGCGTCCCGTATTTCTCCGATCATGATGATGTCCGGGTCGTGCCGGAGAATCGCCTTTAACCCTGCAGAGTAGCTGAGACCGGCTTTCTCGTTCACCTGAATCTGCAGAATGGACTGGTTTTTGCGCTCCACCGGATCCTCAAGGGTGATGATATTCCGATTCAGCTTTTCAGCACAATGTTTCAACAACGAATATAAAGTGGTCGATTTTCCGCAGCCGGTTGGTCCCGTAAACAAAATAAGCCCCTGGGACGCTTCGGACAACTTTTCCAGCAGGCGCGCCGAGTCACGGAAAGCTGCCAGTTGATGGATGGATTGTGTATTGTCGTCCGGCATGATCCGGATGACGATGCTTTCCTTGGTCAATACGGAAGGCAAGGTCGAAATTCGAAAATAATGGGATAGCTGATCGATGGGAAGTTGAAATGAGCCGGTTTGGGGTTTTCTTCTTTCACTCATATCTAAAAGGGATAGGTATTTGAAATAAGCGATCATGCGATCACCCAAATCAAAGGGGAGTTGTGTCACTTGCCGCAAGTTTTGGAACGAACGGTAAGAAACGGTGTAGCAGGATGGTTCGGGTTTGATGTGGATGTCTGTCGTGCCATTTTTCGCCGCGTCGTGCAAAAGTTCAACACAGCGGCGTTCGATTATCGATTGCATATCCACCTCCTGTTTCGGTTTGAACAAAGGCTGCTTCTCTGTTCCCACATAGTATAACCGGCTCTTTTTGAGAAAGGAATATTATTCGCCAAAATAAAAATTTGAACCCCCGATACGCGCCAAATCCTATTTTTGGAGCCCATTGACTTTGGCTTCTTAAGAATCGATCTGGGCCTTTTTCGCAGAAACGATCTGTCGGCTGCAGCCGTCCACCTGTTTGTCACAAAGAAAGATGAACTCGCTGTTTACACACTCACTCTATTTCCTATATAATAAATAAGAGATTATTGTGTTGTGGCAAAGGAGGGATTACCCATGAATAATATGTTTAAATTAATGGGATGGTGGACTGGTATATTTGCAGTTCTCTTTTATGTAGGCGATATGGTTGAAGTATCATTATTAATGGTCGCTAACACCGGATTTTTTGTTCTTCTTGGATTCTTAAATATTTCTGAACGTATGTACTTGTATATTTTTGGCGCCTATCTAACAGTATTTTTCGTAGGCTTCACTTATTACTCTACGTTCATCCACGTTCCTGGTGCTGGACATTAATCAAAATTAAATTAAAAAATAAAAGGTCTATTGGATTTCTCCAATAGACCTTTTATTTTTTTTGACAGTTTGCTGATGGCTTAAAAGCCATTAAGGAACGGGTTGCTGTTCATTTCCTGCTGTGGGGTCGTTTCCGGGCCATGGCCTGGATAGAGGATCATATGTTCAGGAAGTGTCAACAGCGAGTCGTGGATGGACTTCAACAGCTTTTTCTCGGAACCATCTATCAGATCCGTGCGCCCGATGCTTCCGCGGAACAGCGTATCGCCGACAATAGCAAATCCTTCATTGCCAAATGAAAAGCTTACACTGCCAGGGGAATGCCCAGGAGTATGGAAAATATCCATCTGGAAAGAACCGATCTGCAGGTGCTTCTCATTTGTCAGCAGGACATCTGCGTCTTTAATCCGGTAATCGGGCAATGCGGCATACTTTCCTGAACCGTTTAAATTTGGCTTGCCCAGCCAGTCCTTCTCCAGATCGTGCAAATAAACCGGAATCGAATAACGCTCCCTTATCTCATCGACTGCTCCGATATGGTCGAAATGGGCATGCGTCAACAAAATCGCTACAGGCTTCAGGTTCTTCTTTTTCAACAGCGCATGGATTCTGGCACTTTCTTCCCCGGGATCGAAAATCAGGCATTCCTTCCGATCGTCCGAGATAATGTAACAGTTGGTCTGGACAGGTCCCAGCTCCAGTTGGTCGATTTTCAACATCTTCTTCACCTCCCTTCGATTATAACACGCCGCATATTGCAGGACTGTCAAGATAATGACACTTTTTGTCCTCGACAAAGCAGCGAATTATCTTTACAATATAAAGAGAACAAAGCGGCACTGGCTGTTTAAGTTGAAGGGAGTGTCATCGATGAGTTGGATGTTAATGGTTATTTTTGGACTTATTGCAATTCTTGCAGCTGTCGGCACCATACAAACGCTTAAAAACAAAGAAGTCCTCGGGTTTCTTTTTAACTTTGGGACGTTTGTAATTTTTGGCGGCTTCACTATTGCTACACTTATCACGCAAGGTTATCCACCAGCACTTCATTAATCAAGAAAAAGCTGATGCCGTCAAACGCATCAGCTTTTTTCATGCAAAAAAAGAGAGGGCACAGTTGATCCGCGCCCCATTTAGTGGACAGTTTATAAAAAAAGGTACCCTGCAGCTAGGCTGCGATCAGATGACTTCGGTA